>CAZKRC010000001.1:0-24409 GCA_964555105.1 uncultured Bifidobacterium sp.
CCAAGGCCCGCGCCGCGCTGGCGGCCCACCGCGTCGATTTCATCGATGAAAATGATGCACGGCGCGTTCTTTTTGCTTTGCTCGAAAAGGTCGCGCACGCGCGATGCTCCCACGCCGACGAACATCTCGACGAAGTCGGAACCCGACATGCTGAAGAACGGCACGTCGGCCTCGCCGGCGACAGCCTTGGCCAGCAAGGTTTTCCCCGTACCCGGGGGACCGAGCAGCAACACCCCCTTGGGGATCCGCCCCCCCAAGCGGCTGAACTTCGCCGGATCCTTGAGGAAGTCGATGATTTCGTGCAGTTCGACCTTCGCCTCGTCGCAGCCGGACACGTCCTTGAAGGTCACCTTCGGACGGTTGTCGTCCGGAACACGCGGTTTGATCTTGCCGAAGCTGAAGAGCCCGCGCGGCCCTCCCATCTGCCCCGACTGACGGGCCATCATGAACCAGAAAAACAGAATGAGCAGGAAAACCGGAAGAAAGCCGGTCAGCAAGGGAAGCCACCGCGTGCTTTGCGCGAACTTGACCTTGATGCCCCGTGAGTCCAGCTGCGTCAGGATATCGTTGATCGGCGCTTCCACATCGGGCAGCATGGTCTTGAAGGGGATCAGGCGGGGCTCCGCGGCTTCGCCCAGCCCGCTGCTGGCGGCCGCCTCTTCGGCGGTCGGTCGCCGCAATCCTTCGACCGCGTAGCCTTCGGCCACGCGCGTCATCGTCACCTCGGTGACGCTCCAGGATGTGTCCGCCACGAGCCGGCGGAACTCGGAATACGTTTTCGTCTCGGCACGGTTCCCGGAATCAAGCAGGTTGACCAGAAACAGCGAGGCCGCCACCATGAGGATGATGAGGACGAGGTTCTTGCGGGGCCAGCCGCCGCCCGGTTCACCGGGTTTGGGATCGGACGGCTTCTTGCGATCCTTTCCTTTTGCAAGGGATTTCTGGCTTTCTACGAGGTTGTTGTTCTTGTCCTCGAGGGAATCGGGCATGCAGGGCTCCGGAGTCGGGGTGCGCCCTGAAAACAGGGGCACGGATCGCATGAAAAAGGGCGGGGATATGACTCGAAAAGTACTCACTCCGGCGTTCGGTATCCCGTTTTCACCCCATCGGGAACCGTTCAGAGGTCGCGTGTTCCCTGCTTTCGTTTGAAAACGGAACGGGACGCCACCAAAAGTCCGTTTTGAGTGGTCAACATCGTCGTCTCGCTGGCGCGTACGGCCACCTTGATCGCCGCATGCGACCCGTGCGTCGCTTGCCGCAGGACCTCCGCGGCAAGTTCGGGGCCGGGCGTGACGATGCCGAGGGTCCTCAGCAGGGTCCGCATGGTCGTCGCATCCAGACCGGAGCGCAGCCACTCCAGCGGAATGCCGCCGCGCGCGCGCACCTCCTCCAGGGGATGCTCCCCGTGCAGCCAACGCCGCCATGCGGGGAGCGCGGCCGACGCGTTCCGGGCGATCCCGTACAGGCGCGCATCGACCTCCGGGTCTTCCGTGCGCCAACGCGGCAGCAAGCGATGCCTGACCCAGTTGCGCGGGATACGAGTGTCCGCATTGCTTTCATCTTCCCGCCATGTCGTGCCGAGTGCACGCAACCACGCACGCAGGTCGTCGCGCGCGACCGGCAACAAGGGGCGCACGATGCCGCCGGTACGCGCGACGGGAATGCCGGCGAGGCCCGCCAGGCCGGTGCCGCGCCACAGGCGCAGGCACAGGGTCTCCACCACATCGTCCCGATGGTGGGCCGTGAGCACGAAGTGCGCGCCGTTTCCCGTCACCTCGTGCCGGGCGCGCGCAAACGCCTCGTAGCGCCGTTCACGCCCCCACATCTCCACGGAGTGACGGCGGGGGCGTGTGGCGGGATCGAGCGTGACCACCTCCAGGGGCACGCCGCGCGCCGCGCACAGCGTTTCCACGAAACGTTGGTCAAGCCCGGCATCAGGGCGCAATCCGTGATTCACGTGGACGGCATGCAAACGGCTCCCGAAGCGCGGCGCGATCTCGCGCGCGCACAACTCCAGTAACGCCACGGAGTCCGCCCCGCCGGAAATGCCCACGAGCAGGGTTTTCCCGGCGGGGTCGAACCCTTCATCGGCCCAAAAGCGCAACAGTACGGGAAGAAATGCGGGGGACGACACGGAGAAAGCATAACCTCGGAGCGAGGGGACGGAAACCACCGGGAAAAACCCGGGCCGCAAGGCCCGCTCCACCCCCATCATGCCGTGCGGCTAAGCCTCGTGCGGGCCGTCCCTTCCCTTGCTAACCTTCCCCTCATGACCTCCCCCGACGCGTCACCCGATCTGGCCGTGTGGTTCCCCGAACTGGACGACGGCGTCCTGCTGCGCCGGCTGCGGGAGCAGGGGCGCTGGTTCCGGTTCCGGGCGGGAGATGAACTGATCCGCCCCGGCGAAGCCATTCCCTTTCTGCCGTTGATCACGGAGGGAACCGTCCGCATCGTGCGCGTCGATGAAGCGGAGCGCGAGATCTTCCTGTACTTTCTGCAGCCCGGCGAAACATGCGCGCTCTCGCTCGACTGTTGCCGCGGCGATGCGCGCAGCCGTGTGCGTGCGGTCGCGGAAGAGGACGGAGCCCTGTTCGCGGTGCCCGCGCGGCTGTTGCCGTCGCTGCTGGAGGAGTTTCCCGAATTCGGCGCGTTCGCCGTCACGACCTATCGACGCCGTTTCGACCAGTTGCTGGAGGCCTTCGACGCCGTCGCCTTCCACAAGCTGGACGAGCGCTTGTGGCGATACCTGCAGGATCTTTCCATCGCGCGCAACACCAACCTTCTGCGCATCACCCACGAGGAGGTCGCGCGTCATCTCGGCACCACGCGCGAAGTCGTCTCCCGCTTGATCCGGCAACTGGAACGCATGGGGCGCGTGAAACCGGGACGCAGCCAGATCGAAATCAATGCCGCCTGAACCGTCCTCTTTCCTCCTCCCCGCTTCCCCGCATCCGGTGACTTATGGCACGGACGCCGCCGCGGATCCGCGTTAACTTGGCATGATGGACGGCATCATGTTGATCGGCCATGCCGGCGCCCTCGTCGTGGGGGTCGTGCTCGGCATCCTGGGGGGCGGAGGCTCGATCCTCACCATCCCGCTGCTGGTGTATGTGCTGGGCCTCCCGCCCGTCGACGCCACGGGGTATTCGATGTTCATCATCGGCACCGCCGCCTTCGCCGGAACGTTCGGGTACTACCGGCGCGGCTGGCTGAACGTTCGCGTCGCCCTCATGTTCATCATGCCGTCGGTGCTCGCCGTCTATCTGACGCGGCACTACGTCCTGCCCACGCTCCCCGAGCGTTTTTCCGTCGATCTTCCCGCCATGTCCCCGTCCGTGGTGATGCTCCTCCTGATCCCCCTGGTCGCCGCCACGGCGCTGGTGATCCGGTCGGCGCGACGGGCGCAATGGCGTATGGCGCCGACGCACCGCGCCCTGATCCTCGCGATGCCGGCGGCGGTCACCGTCTACGTGATGCGTCGTTACGCCCTTCCCCTGTTTCCCGCCGAGGGCCTGGGGAGCGGACCCGTCTCCGTCTCGCGCGACCTGGCCATCATGCTGCTGCTCTCCGCCGTGATGCTGGCGACCGGCGTCGCGATGCTGCGCGGCCGGGATGAGGGCACCGTGGAAGGCGTGCTGCCGGCCGCTGCGCCGCGCCTTCCCTTGCTCAAGCTCGGCCTGCAGGGGGTCGCCGTCGGGGTCCTCACCGGCGCCCTGGGGGCGGGCGGCGGCTTTCTCATCACGCCGGCGCTCGCCATGCTGGCGAAACTGCCGATCCGCGTGGCCGTAGGCACGTCCCTGCTCATCGTCAGCGTCAATTCGCTCACCGGCTTCGTCGGCGACCTGCACCGCGCCACGCTCGACTGGCCCCTGCTGGCCACGCTGTCCGCGTGCGCGCTCGTCGGCGTGACCGTGGGCGCGGCGGTGTCGGCGCGCCTCCCCGCCGCGGTGCTGCGGCGCGGGCTCGGCTGGGTGTTGACCGTCATGGCGCTCGTCATCCTGGCCGTCGAACTGCGCGCCTGAGGCCCGTCACCGCGCGTCCGGTGACTTAGGTCACGGACAAGGCCCCGCGTTTCCCGTATGTTGTCATGACAAGGAGACCGCATCATGGAAAACTTTCCCGGAGTGCTCGTCGAGCAAATCTATACGGGTTGCCTCGCGCAGGCGGCGTATTATATCGAGAGCGACGGCGAAGCCGCCGTCATCGACCCGCTGCGCGAAACCGGCCCCTACCTCGAGCGCGCGCGGCGCAACGGCGCCACGCTCAAATACGTGTTCGAAACGCATTTTCACGCCGACTTCGTCTCGGGCCACGTGGATCTCGCACGGGCCGCGGGCGCGACCATCGTGTACGGTCCCAACGCGGCGCCCGCTTTTCCCGCCCACATCGCCCATGACGACGAGGAGTTCCGTATCGGTCGGGTGCGTTTGCGCCTGCTGCACACGCCGGGGCATACGCTGGAAAGTTCGTGCTACCTCCTGATCGATAGTGAAGGCCGTGAGGCGGCGCTGTTCACCGGCGACACCTTGTTCCTCGGCGACGTGGGCCGCCCCGACCTCGCGGTCAAATCGGATCTCACCAAGGAGCAACTGGCGGACATGTTGTTCCACAGCTTGCGCACCAAAATCCTGCCCCTTCCCGATGATCTGATCATCTATCCCGGGCATGGCGCCGGATCGGCGTGTGGCCGGCATCTGGCGCGTGAGACCGTAGACACGCTCGGTCGCCAGAAGCAGGTCAACACCGCATTGATGCAGACGACGGTGGAGGATTTTCGTCGCGAAGTCCTGGCGGGCATCCTGCCGCCGCCGGCCTACTTTCCGGTGAACGCCCGCCTGAACCGGGAGGGCTACGCGGCCATCGACGAGGTGATGAACCAGGGGGAAACCGCCCTGTCGCCGGACGAATTCGAGAGTGCCGCCAACGCCGCCGGGGCGCTCGTGGTGGATACCCGTTCCCCCGCCGACTTCCAACATGGGTTCATTCCCAGGGCGGTCAACATCGGTCTCGACGGGGCCTTCGCCAACTGGGCCGGCTCCCTGCTCGGCGATCCGCGCCAACCGCTGCTGCTGGTGTGCGATCCGGGGCGCGAACGCGAGGCCGTCACACGCCTCGCGCGCGTGGGGTATGAGAACGTGCTCGGCCATCTCGCCGGTGGTTTCGCGGCGTGGGAGCAGGCCGGACGCGAGGTCGACACGGTGACCTCCATCCCGGCCGCGGAGTTCCCGGAAGCGCGGCGTGACGACGCGGCGGACCTCGTCGTCGACGTGCGCAACCCCCACGAGTACGCGGCAGGGCATGTTGAAGGGGGCCTCAACGTCCCGCTCGAAGACCTGAACACGGCGATGTCACGACTGCCCGCCGCGCGCACGACACGCCTGTACATTCATTGCGCGAGCGGATACCGCTCCATGATCGCCGCCTCCATCCTCAAGGCGCGCGGTTATGACAACGTGGTCAACATCGAGGGCGGCTACCGCGCCCTCGCACACCTGGCGAAAGGTGGGGGCGATGGAGACGGCGGGGGCGGCACCGCGCCTTCACCTGACGCGCCCACCCGTGGAACCACGGCGGATGAAGGCGCGTCTTGCGACGCGGTGCGCGGCGCGGGCTCTTCACTTGACGCGCGGCCTGACGCGCGGCCTGACGCGCAGCCTGACGCGCAGCCTGACGCGCAGGCCGGAGGCTGACATGGCGCTCCTCACGACTCCCTGGCCGTGGTACTGGTCGGGCGCGGCCATCGGCCTCACCATGATCACCCTGCTGTTCCTGGGGCGACGCTTCGGCCTCTCGACCAACCTCAAGGCCCTGTGCTCCCTCGGCGGCGCCCGTCGCTGGACGAAGTCCGACTACTTCGCCGACGGCTGGCGTCCGCACGGGTGGAACCTCGTGTTCGCCCTGGGTGCGGCGCTGGGCGGCGCGCTGACCGCGTGGGCGGGAGCGAAGGACCGCTTCGTCGCCATCACCGACGGCACCATCGCGCGCCTGGACGCACTCGGCATCTCGTATAACGCGGGGCTCATGCCCGACTCGCTGTTCGGCGCTGCCTCCTTCACGAACCCGTGGGCTTGGGCCCTGTGGATCGTGGGCGGGTTTCTGATCGGCTTCGGGGCGCGCTGGGCCAACGGCTGCACCTCGGGCCACGGCATCAGCGGCTTGTCGGCCCTGCAAAAAGGCTCGCTCTTCGCCCTGCTCGGATTCTTCGGCGGTGGCCTGCTCGTCACACACGTCCTTTATCCCCGGATGTTCTCATGAAGCTCATGCGCTTTCTGGTCGCCGGCATCGTCTTCGGCGTCATCATGGTCCAAAGCGAAGCCGCGTCGTGGTACCGCATCCACGAAATGTTCCTGTTCGAATCCATCCACATGTACGGCCTGATGGGCGCCGCCGTCGCGATCGGCCTCGTGGGCGTGTGGGCCATCCGCCGTTACAGGCTGCGCGACGTTTCGGGGAAGCCCATCGTGGTGGAGGGCAAGGATCCTTCATGGCGCCGGAACGTTTTCGGGGGCGTGGCCTTCGGTCTCGGCTGGGGGCTCATCGGCGCCTGCCCCGGACCGCTCTTCGTGCTCTCCGGCATGGGCTATGCCAGCGCGTTGGTGATGCTGGCCGCCGCAGTGGGCGGTGCGTTCGTCTACGGCGTGGTGTACAAGCGACTACCGCATTGAGACGGGGGAGAAATAGAACAATGCAACAATGCAGCAGTGCAACAATAGAACAATGCAGCAATGGGACAATGAAACGATGCCCTGCCGAAGACTGAGGTCTGGCGAAGGCGGAACGAGTCATGCTCAATGCTCGGGGCAACACAGCGCGTGGGCAGTACAGCAGTATAACAGCACAACAGTAGAGCGCCAAAAATCTACGGCCATGGATACCGGTCAGCCTTTCACATCCCTGTCCTTCGCAAACTCCAGGTCAGAATACCGAACGGCCCCTGTATTCTACTGCTGTACTGTCGTACCGCTGTACTGCTGTGATGTTCTATTGCTCACCGCTCATTGCTCATCGCTCACAGCTCAGGGTGGTACAACGGTACAGCAATAGAACGCAGGGCTACACGCTTTCGGACGTGGACCGTGTGCACGGGGAAGCGGCCCGATCGACATCAGCGTTCGATTCTGTAATAGCGTCGTTCGATTTGATGTTGCCGTTTTTTCTTTACTGTTGTACTGCTGTACTGCTTTGAAGCTACGAGATCCGCCTCAGTGCGGCGTCGACGGGGCGATGGGCTTCCCCTGGATCTCCCACGCGCCGCTCTTGAACTCGCGAAAGAAACAGCTGCGATAGCCTTGGTGGCAGGCGGCGGCCAGGCCTTCGGGAATGACGCGGAACACCAGCGCATCGCCGTCGCAGTCGAGATGGGCCGACACGAGTTTCTGCGTATTGCCGGAGGTCTCGCCCTTCACCCAGAGCGACTGGCGCGAGCGGGACCAGTAGGTCATGCGGCCGGTCTCCAGCGTGCGGCGCAACGCTTCGGCGTTCATGTGCGCCAACATGAGCACATCGCCCTTCTCGCTGTCGATCGCGACCGCGGTGACGAGTCCCTTGTCGTCGAATTTGATTATGTCAAGCCAGGAATCCATGTGACCTCATCTGAATCTGAAATCCGAATCTGAAATCCGAATCTGAAATGCGGGATGTCCTGTCGCGGCTGTGCGCGCGACGCGGGGCGACTCCCTCCCCGGAAGGAGGAGGCATCCCCATCGGGCACGCACGTCTTACGTGCGGATGTGACCTTTGCCTTCGACGATCCACTTGTAGGTCGTGAGCGACTCCACACCCATCGGGCCGCGCGCGTGAATGCGATCCGTGCTGATACCCACCTCGGCTCCCAGCAGGTACTCGCCGCCGTCGGCCAGGCGCGTGGACGCGTTGACCATCACGGAGGCGCTGTCCACTCCCGCCAGGAAGGCCTTCTGCACCGTGGCGGATTCCGCCAGCACCGATTCGGTATGTCCCGTGGCATGTTTCGCAATGTGGTCGAGCGCGCCCTTGACGCCCCCCACCACCTTGACGTTGGCCTTCAGTTCCAGGTACTCGGTATCCCAGGCGTCGTCGGGCGCGGGTTTGACTGCAGGGAACAACGCGCGCGCGGCCTCGTCGCCGTACAGTTCCACGCCTTCGGCCGCCAGCGACTCCAGCAGGCGGGCACCCGTCGCGCGCGCCAGGGATTTGTCGAGCAACAGGGTTTCCATGGCATTGCAGGTTCCGGGACGCTGCACCTTGGCGTTCACCACCAGGCTGAGCGCCTTCTTCGCATCCGCACTCTTGTCCACGTACACGTGACACACACCCTTGTAGTGCTTGATGACCGGCACGCGCGACTTCTCCGCCACCGCGCGGATCAATCCTTCGCCGCCACGCGGAATGACCAGGCTCAACCGCGCGTCGTCCTGCAACAGCAGGTCGAGCAGCGCGCGGTCGGGGGTGGCCACCACCTGCGCGCAGTGTTCCGGCAGTTTCGCCGCCTTGAGCGCGCGCGCCACGCACGCCGCGAACACCGCGTTGGTGCGGGCGGACTCCTTGCCGCCGCGCAGGATCACGGCGTTACCGCTCTTGAGGCACAGGGCCGCCCCGTCGATGGTCACGTTGGGGCGCGACTCGAAAATGAACAGCACCACGCCAATGGGCACCGACACGCGCGTCAGTTTCAGCCCGTCCTTGCGGCGTTTCTTTTCCAGCACCCGCCCCACCGGGTCGGGCAGCTTCGCGATCTCCTTGACCGCATCGGCGATCGCCTTCAGGCGGGGCGGCGTCAACAGCAGACGGTCCACCATGGCCGCAGACAATCCGGCCTTCTTCGCGTCGGAGACGTCCTTTTTATTGGCGGCGTAAAGCGCCGGGCCGCTCGCCAGGATTTCCCGGGCGAGGCCGTTGAGCGCCTTGTTGCGGGTGGCATTCGAGGCCACACGCAAGGCGCGCGCGGCGGTTTGGGCGTTTTCAGCCAGTTCGTGGGCGTAAGCTTTGAGGTCCATAAGGAAAAAGGTAATAGCGGTCAAGGGGGATATCCGCCATTCTGCCGGGGCGCACACGGCCCGGCGCGGAGGCCTTGCCAGAAATCTTCAGCAGGAAAATCCGTGTGATCCTTCATTTTTTGTGTAAATAGCCTCATTTTTTGCATAAAAGTGGCTGGGCCCGCCTTGTCCCCTGATTTAGGGAAGGACAGGGGTGGAAGGTGAAGGCCATTTTGGATATTTTGGCCTGCCGTCCCATTCTTTCCCTGATGACAAGGAGCACCTATGGCTTTTTCGTTCAAATCCAAATACATCAAGGCGCTGGGCCTTGCGTTCACCACCGCCGTGGTGTTTTCCGCCTGTATCAACGATTCCGGTAATGGCGGCACGCCTCCTCCTCCCGAGGGATCCCGTCTGTGGCTCATCGACAGCGGTGAAGTGGTGTTCACCGAGCATTGCGCCGGCTGTCATGGTGAGTACGGCGAAGGGAGCCGCGGCCCCCGTCTCGCGAACTCCGACTACGTCATGGGCAGCAAGGAGCGCCTGATCCGGACCGTGCTCGCCGGCAACGCGGACTCGCTCCAGGTCAACGGCGTCTGGTACGCGGGTGGCGGCATGCCCCAGCACCGCTACGTGAGCGACCTCGACATCGCGGCCGCGCTCACCTACATCCGCGTCATGTTGAACGACTCGCTCGTCACCAACTGCGTGGCCGTGGATGACTTCAGCGCCACTTGCGATTTCAACCCCCGTCCCCAGGCGGACATCGACACCGACTCGATCTCCGTCGAGATGGTCGCCGCCGTCCGTGACACCATCCCCCCGCTGGAGAATGAAAAGATCGGTCTCTGGTAACGGAGGCGGATACGCTGTCAAAAAAGGCCGACCCGGAAATCCGGGTCGGCCTTTTTTTATGCGCTGAAATCCATGCGCCGAGGGTCGGTATGCCGAAGGCGGGAGGCCGAGCTCCAGACGCCGAAGTCATGCCTTGAGGGTTTGTGCCGACGGGCGACGGCCCCGTAAAACGGCTCAGTACACCGCGAGGCGGTCGCGATGGATCACTTCGCCGGGGCCGCGCCGCCCGAGGATCGCGGCGAACTCGGCGCTCTTGCGGCCCTTGATTTTCTCGAGCTCCGCCGCGGAATACGACACGCGCCCGCGCGCCACGATCTCTCCATCGGGCGCGCACACCTCCACGAAGTCTCCCGCCGCGAAGCGACCATGCACCTTGCGCACGCCGGCGGCCAACAGGCTCGCGCGCTTGTCGCCGTCGGCGGCGCGTAGCGCCTTGACCGCGCCGGCATCCAGCGTCAGCGTTCCCTTGGGTTTGGTCACGAAGGCCAGCCACCGGCGCTTGCGGTCGATGCGTGTGCGCGGCAGGAACAACGTGCCGCAATCCTTGCCCGTGACGATCTCCACCAGGTTCGCACCCTCGCCCCGCGCCAGCACCGCGGGCGTGCCCGCCTCAACCGCCTGACGGATCGCCGTCAGTTTGGCCTTCATCCCGCCCGTGCTCACGCCCGAACCCGGCGTGGGGTCCGCCAGGCGCAGAATGTCGGGCGTGACACGTTCCACCACCGCAATCCGCCGTGCGTCCGCATGCTTCTTGGGGTTCTTGTCGTACAGACCTTCCTCGTCGGACAGGATGACGAGCAGGTCCGCTTCGAGGAACTGCGCCACGTCGGCGGAAAGTTTGTCGTTGTCGCCGAGCTTGATCTCCTCCGTCGCCACGGTATCGTTTTCATTGACGATGGGGATCGCGCCCTTCTCGAGCAGCACGCGCACGGTCTGGCGGATGTTGTTGAAGCGTATGGAATCGCGCAGATCCTCGCCCGTCAACAGAATCTGCGCCACGGATTTCCCGCGCCGGTGGAAGAGGTCGGCATAACGTTGCATCAAGCGGATCTGTCCCGCCGCCGCGCATGCCTGCTTCTCCGCCAGCGCGGTCGGACGCGTCGCGTACCCGAGCACGCCCATGCCCACGCCCACCGCGCCCGATGTCACCAGCACCGTGGAGAATCCCCGGTCATGCAAGTCCGCCAGGCTTTCGGTCAGGTGCTTGAGCCGCGTTTCGTCAAGCCCCGCGTCGTCGCAGAGCACGCGTGTCCCCACCTTGACCACCAAGGTACGGACGTCCTGAAACAAGGCTTCACGGGTCAAGGATGCGGATGAGGGCGACATGGCGCTGAAAAATGCAAAAAAGGCTCCGCCCGCGTGACCCTCGTCACTCCCCCCGCAGGGATCCGGACGCAAAAGCGATACCTTCCCGCGTCATGCGAGCACGCCCTTCGTCCGCCCTGGTGTCCGGACCGCTTTGGAGGCTGCCGTGGGGACTGATGTGGTGCCTGCTGCTGGCCGTGTCGATCTGCCCTCAGGCGATGGCCGACGAATCGCTCTCCCTGCCCTGTTATGAGCTGCCGTCCCGGCAGGCCGCTCTCTCCTCCCGTCAGGAAAACGCGGAAGGGGATTTTTCGGGGGTGGACGCGGGGTCCACGGGATTCCTGGACCCCGCGGGCGAAGAATGCGACCCGGACGAAGAAACCCTGTTCAACTCCTCCGCGTCCGGGGACGCCGATTATGTCAGCCATGCCGGGTCCGTCGGGTCCGCAAACGGCGCGGCGGGTGCGCCGGATGTTGGCGACGACGAGGATGAAGAAGATGAAGAAAATGCGGATGACGATGAAGGCCACCGGGCATCCAGCCATACGGCCTTCACGCTGTCGCGCACGCCGTCCGCCGGACTCCGGAGCATCGTGCGTCATCGCGCCACGCACCACGCATGGAGCCACGTCGTGGAGATGCGGGGAGACAGCCTCACGCGCCGCCGCCTCGTGTGGCACCACGCCGGCGGCGGCCCCGCGTGGCGCGTGGCGGCGGGAGACATGACCGACACCGCCCTGCGCCTGTGGCCGCGCGGTTTGCCGCGCCGCACGCTGCCCGCCGGGTGGGTCCCGGCGCACGGCACGCCCGAAGCCCCGCAGCCGTGGAGCGCGCCGGTGCCGCAGGGCGTGGGCGCGGGCGTGTTTCACGCAGGGTGGAGCGCGTACGCCCTGCGCACGTGGAACCCCGTGACCACGCAGGGCGACCGCCCGTGGGACCCGGCGTGGAACCTGCATCACGAGGTTGCGGGCGCGAGCATTCCCTGGGGGCGTCACGGGGACGGCGCGCGTCCCTGGCACCTGCTCCTGCATGCCTCGACCACGCGCGTCACCCGCGCCGCGCCGCCGTTGACGCCGGGCGATACCCTGTCACCCCCCCTATCCGGCGGAACCGGGATGCATCCGCTCTCCGAGCGGATGCTGGCGACGGAAATCCTGTCGCCGGCGCGCGGTCTCACCTTGACGGCCGCCGCTTCCGGGAACGACCGCGCGCGCCCCGGCCCCGCCGGGCGCGGAGCCCTGCTCGGCGTGGTCCTGCGCGCCCGGGCCGCACGTTCGCCCCGCTACGGCACGCTGGACCTGGAAGCCGCCGCGCGCCAGCGCAGCGCGGGCTGGGCTTCCGCCTGGGATCCCGCACTGACGGCCGCCCGGCTGGACGACCTCTCCCAGGCACAGGACGCTCCCGCGCCCCCGGATCCCGAAGCGGGCCGGAGCGGGGACGGCTCCGGCTGGGGCGCGGGAGAAGTGCGCGCGGCAGGACGCTGGACGGCGCCGCGCAGCGCGAGGGAGGGGCCCGCTCCCCGGGGGTCGATCCCTGCGCGCCTCACGCTGGAACTCCGGCGGGCGTGGGACCCCGTGGCCGGGACCGCCCGCCGGAGCGTGCGCGGCGCCGTGGCATGGCGGCTGGAAGACGCCCGCCTCACGGTGAGCGGAACCCGACGCGTGTCGCGCGCGGCCTCGGGTTCGCTCAGCCTTTACCATTTCGTGCAGGCGGACGCGCGCATGACCCGTTTTCCGCGCGGCCGTGTCACGGCATGGCGGGCCTGGAACGGTAACGGACCACTGCGCGCGGGGATTTTCCTCGGCGCGGAACCCGCATGGACGATCCCGTCCGCCACGAGGACCGCCACGCTCAGTGCCGCCCCCGGACTGAAGCTCGAGGTCAATACCGCGGCCGCGCGGGAGACCTGGACGACGTTCGCGAGTTTGGGCCTGAGAGTGCGCGTGCGCGCATGGACCTTCGAGGCGGCGGCCGGGGTGCCCGTGCCGCTCGGCCCGGACGAAACGCAGGGACGCATCGCGCTGTCGGCGACCCGTTCCGTAACGCGATGATGACGCACCGTGCGGCCGCCCCTTTCTACCTTCCTCGCCGCTGATGCCGCGTTTTATCACCGCACCCGTCGCCCGCACCGTCGCCCGGTTCCTCGTCCGCCACGCGGCGCTGCCGGCGTCGCACACGACGCCGCTGTCCGCGCTGGCAGCGGCCGTGTTCGTCTGCGCCCTGGGGCCGCTGTTCGCCCAAACACCCGTGCGTCTTCCCGAACCCGCGCGGGCGGACTCGGCCACCGCTTCGCTCCCCGCGGATTCCGCCCGCGCCGATACCCTCCAAACGGAAACCACCACGTCGGGAGATACGGTTTCGTATTCGGCCACCCGCATCCGGTTCCGCAGCGACCGGTTTTCGCTCGCCGAAAGCGCGCTACTCAAGTACAAGGGCTCCACCCTGCGGGCGGACTCCATCGTGTACCATGCGGACGACGATATCGTGGAGGCGTTCGGCGCGCCCGTGATCGAGGACCCGGCCAACCCGTCCATTCTGGGATACCGCATGCGGTACAATCTCCAGAACCGGGTGGGGACGGTGTACTACGGGTCGTCGCATCGCGATGGACAGATCTTTTACGGGAACGAAGTCCGTCGTCAGGAGGACGGCAGCGTGTACATCGCGCGCGCGGATTTCTCCACGTGCGAGGAGCATCCCGTGCCGCACTACCATTTTTATTCCCGGCGCATGATCGTCAGTCCGGACGCGCAGGCGTTGTCGGGGCCGATCGTGATGAACATCGCCGAGGTGCCCGTGGCGGTGCTGCCCATGATCGTGATGCCGCTGGGCAAAGGACGGCGCTCCGGTTTGTTGCAGCCGCGCTTCGGCGGCGACCAGTCGCAGGGGTATTACCTGCAGAATCTCGGCTACTACTGGGCTCTCAGCGACCTTCACGACTTCCAGCTCTCGGCGGACATCGTGGAGGGATCGCGTGGCACCTTCGACCAGACCAACTTCAACGCCCAGTACCAGTGGAACCGCCGCTACCTGTGGAGCGGCACGGTGGGCGGAAAACTGTACGTGCCCGAGTTCCAGCCCGACCGCGCGGGCGGCTACATCGACTTCCGCAACGACCTGAACATCACCCCCGACGAACGACAAACCCTGAAGGGGAGCGGGCGCATCCAGTCCGACCCCGCCATCGTGGAGAACAACGCGCTCTCCGAAGAAGAACGCCTGCAGCAAACCGCCAACGCCAATCTGGGCTACCGCAGGCAGTTCGACAAGAATGGCGCCATGCTCAACATCGGCGTCTCGCAGGATTACAACCTCACGCAGAACCTCCTCAAGCGCGACCTGCCGCATATGACCTTCAGCGCGTCGGGCCCGCTCGTGCCGCTTTCGGAGGATACGCCTCCGCCGGACCCCGGCAACGAACCGTGGTACCAGAGCTGGTCGTGGACTTACAACAACACCTTCAACGTGCACCAGCAATCGATCCCCACGGAAGGCGCCCGTCTCGGCGACACCAACACCTTCATGGGCTACACCGACCGTCTCACGCTGGCGGGTAAATACACCGCACTCCGGTACGTCAACCTCACGCCGTCCGTGAACCTGTCGCAACTATGGTCGGCGAGCGAGCGCACCGGGGATTCCCTCAATCCGGTGCGCAGCGCCTTCGATCCCTTCGCCGGTCGTTACGGCCATTACTTCGCCGCGTGGGACGCGAACCTGAGGGCCGAGACACGGCTCTTCGGTCTCGTACAGGCCACGAACGGCCCGTGGTTCGGGCGCGTCACCGCGGCGCGCCACACCATCACGCCGTCCGCCACCTTCACCTTCGCGCCCGAACTCGATTCCAACCGCCGCCTTTACAGCAACCCCCGCATCGGGGGCGCGGCGTACCAAAATGAGCAAAAGGCGGTGACCTTCGGACTCGGCAACGACGTCGACCTCAAAGTCGTGGGCCGGGGCGCTACGACTGCCGTCACCGGTGACAGCACGGCGGCACGGACCGCAGCCACGGCCTCGAAACCCGAGTCGTACAAACTCCTCTCCGCCGGCAGCAACATCTCGCACAACTTCGCGCAGGATGTGCGCCCCTGGTCGGACCTCAACAGCGACGTCAGCCTGTACCTGACTCGTAACGTCGCACTCACCATCAACGCGTCGCACGCCGTGTACGACCAGTTCCGGGATCCGGAAGGCTATGCGAACCAGGATCCGTCGTCGCCCGCGAACTCACTCACCGCACCCGTTCTCAAAAACTGGGGATTCAGCTGGCGCAAAGGCCTTGAGGTCGCCGGCGGCCTCAACAGCGGTGTGCGCGTGCGTGACCTGCGCGGCATGCCCACCGGAAACTTCGAGTCGACGCCTTGGTCCGCCTCCATGGCCTACAACTTCGCCTTCAACGCCTCGCGCGTCGGCACCGCGGAAGACGGCAACGTCGCCGAAAAATTCTTCGGCCTTTCCGAAATCTTTAACGTCAGCCGTACGCACAGCGCCACCGCAGGCCTGCGCTTCAACCCGACGCAGGAATGGAAAATCTCCTACGATACGGAATTCAACTTCACGGAAGGCGAATTCTCGCGCCACAACTTCGCGTTCGAACGCACCATCCACTGCTGGCAGATGAACTTCAGCTGGACGCCCGTGGGCGTCTCGCAAGGCTGGTATTTCGTGATCCGCATCATCGACCTGCCCGACATCAAACTGGAAACGCGGGACACGCGACCACGGGGATGAGGGCGGTGGAGCGGGATGACATGTGGAATGTGGAATGTGGAATGACACAGGAGGACATCACAGCATCACCACATCACAGCAATAAAAACAAAAACACGAATCCAACGACGCTATTGAGAACGACGCTATCACAAAATCAAACGGCTGATGCCAATCGGGCGTGTCTCCCCGTTACACACGGTCCAGGTCCGAAAGCGTGTAGCCCTGCGTTCTACTGCTGTACTTCTGTGCTGCTGTACTGTTCCACTCTCCTGCATCGAGCATGATTCGTTCCGCCTCCGGCGGAGCTCATGCCTTCGGACCTCACGCCTTCGGCAGAGCATGAGCATTTTTTCATTGTTCTATTGTTGCATTGTTGCACTGTTCCATTGTCCCTTCCCCAAAGGCCTCCCTCCCCATGTTCTCCCTCCGCCACCCCCTCGTGCTCGCCAGCAAATCCCCCCGTCGTCGCCAGATCCTGGAAATGCTGGGCTTCGCCTTCTCCGTGGAAGCGGGAGACATCGATGAGACGCCGCCCGCCGGTGCCGCAGCCGAGGACATCCCCGGCCTCCTCGCCCGGCAGAAAGCGGTGGCGACCAGCGTTCTCAGGCCGGACGCGCTGGTGCTCGGTTCCGATACGCTGGTGGAGATCGACGGGGAAGTGCTCGGCAAACCCGTCGACGAAAGCGATGGTCTGGCCATGTTGAAACGGCTGGGCGGGCGCACGCATCACGTGTACACCGGTGTGGCGCTGGCCCGCGGTGGCGCGCTGCTCGGCACCGCCACCGGCCGCACGGCGGTCACGTTCGCTTCCTGGAACGACTCCGACCTGTTGGCCTACGTGCGCTCCGGCGAACCTCTCGACAAAGCCGGGTCCTATGCCATCCAGGGCCAGGGCGCGTTCCTGGTCGAGCGGATCGAAGGCTGCTTCTACAATGTGATGGGGTTGCCCGTACAGGAATCCCTGCGTTTACTGTTGCCTTATCGTACCGGTCACGTTTGACCGCAGAGGCGTGTCCGCACGGGACGACGCGTGCCGCTCCCAAAAACGCGGTCCCAGCGTTTCCAACACGCTTCTTGCGTCTTTCTCACGCTTTCGTTTGGCGTTTGAAACGCGTATTTTCACGCGCACGTCATGCATTCCGCCGCAATTTGCGGCCTGTATGTTGGCCGCTGGGGTCATTCCACGGTTCATTTACAGGAAGAGTCGAGTACATTTACCCCTGAGGAAATCATCCCGGGCGCCCCGTTGTCCCGTACGACGCCATTCGTGGTCGTGAACATCCGCGCGCGCAGGACGGTTTCCCTGAAACCCGGCCTCTATGACCGGAAGCATAAGGGCAGATAATGGAACACAACGAGCATTCGACTCCTGATGGTGGTGCGCACGATGGTCAAGGACCTTCCGGGTCCGCCCCCTCGCGCATGAGCGCCGGGAACATCATTCGCGGCGCACGTGAGAAGGCCGGCATTCCGGCCGCCAAACTCTGCGCCGATCTCCGCATTGCGCCGGCCACGCTCGCGGCCCTGGAAGCGGGGGATTACAGCAAGCTGGCCGGTCCTCCCTACGTGCGTGCCATGCTGGTTTCGCTGTCACGCTACCTCCGCATCGACTCGCGCGACGTGCTCAAGGCCTACGGCGAAGAAGCCGGAGACACCGACACCACGGCATCCGCCCCCATTTCTCCCTACAAGGACGACTCGGGCACGCACGCCAAGGCCCACAAGCAGATTTTCATCCTTCTGCTGGCCGTCCTTCTGTTCGTACTCCTGCTGATCATGGGCAAGGTGGATACTTCCGCGCCCGAACCCGAACCGGCCGCACCGGCCGTGACCGCGGATACCCTCCTCAACATCGAGCCTCCGGGGGACACGGCCTTCTCCCTCCCCGCCGAATCTTCGTTCATGGAGGATACTACGGCCGCGACGTCCGGCTTCGCCGCGGTTCCGGACGCCGACAGCACGGAACCGGAGGAGCCTGAAAACCCGGAAACCAACGTGCGCATCATCGCCCTGTCCGACAGCATCTGGCTTCGGGTACTGCCCGCGGGCGCGCGTGAAACCTCGTTGTACCTGCGCGTCGACCGGCCTGTGGACTTCAACCACGCCGAAACCATCACGTTCATCACCCGGAAAGGCGGCAGCGTCCGCGTCATCGCGGGTGACCAGGAAAAAATCCCGTCGGGCCGCCGCTTCAAGGTGGACGGCGCCCAAATCACCGACTAGCCTTTATCCCCGGAAACAGCATGCGCCACGCCAGCATCTCGAGAAGCACCAAGGAAACCCAGATCACGCTCACCCTCGACCTCGACCGCCCCGTCGAAGGACCGGTGGACACGGGCTCGGGTTTCCTCGACCACATGCTTGACCTTTTCGGCAAGCACGGTGGTTTCGGCCTGTCCGTGGTTTGCAAGGGCGACGGCCACATCGACATGCACCATAGTGCCGAGGACATCGCGATCTGTCTCGGCGAGGCGCTGCGTCAGGCGATCGGCGACAAGCGCGGCATCGAGCGCTACGGCTTCTATTACGTGACGATGGATGAGGCCCTGGCGCGTTGCTGCCTCGATCTTTCGGGACGCATGTCCTTCGTGTGGAACGCCGTCATTCCCTCGCCACGCCTGGGAAACCTCGACACCGAGCTGATCGAGCACTTCTTCCAAAGCGTGGCGGAGAACGCGCGCATGAACCTCCACCTCGACCTGCTGCGCGGCAGCAACTCGCACCACTGCGCCGAAGCCCTGTTCAAGGCCTTCGCACGCGCGCTGTCGATGGCGGTCTCGCCCTCGCAGCGGGTGTCGGGTGTTCCCTCCACCAAAGGCACCTTGACGTGAGCGTCACGTTCCGTCCCGTGCTCACCCCCGAGGACGCGGACGCCGCCCTGGAGGCCGCGCGGGACCATACCGTCGTGATTTACAAGCACAGCCCCATCTGCGAAATCTCGGCGGACGCGCTGGACGAAATACACGGCTTCCTCGCGCAAGCCCCCGCCGGGCTTGACGTCCGCATCGTCGACGTCCTGTCGGCACGCCCGGCCTCGCAACACATCGAGACACGCACCGGTGTGCGTCACGAGTCACCCCAGGTTCTTGTGCTGGCCCGCGGCGAAGTCGTCTGGAACGCCAGCCACCGGCGCGTGACCGCCGCCGCGTTGAACGAGGCGCTCGCCGCACTCTGACGTGCGGCGGGTTTATGCGGAGGCCACCACCTCGCGGTACAGCGCCTCATACCGGGCAACCGCCGCCTCGGGGGAAAAGACCTCGACGGCCCGACGGCGGCCCGCCGTCCCCATCCGGGCGCGCAACTCCGGATCCCGACCCAGTTTGACGGCATAGCCTCCCATGGCGTCGACGTCCCCCACCGGGGCCAGGTAGCCGTGCTCACCATGCAGCACGACTTCGGGAATGCCACCCGAATCCGACGCGACCACGGGCATTTCGCACGCCATCGCCTCCAGGGGCGCCAACCCGAAACTCTCGATTTCGGAGGGAAAGAGGAAGACGTCACCACAACTCATGATGCCCGGAACGTCCAGCTGGTTTCCCAGGAATTTCACGCGCCCGGAAACGCCCAATGTCTCCGCCAGATCCCGGGCCGACCGCAGGGTCGGCCCTTCTCCCACCATTACCAGAATCCCGTCCACGCCTTCGGCCACGGTCGTCGCGAATATCCTCACGACGTCCTCAACGCGCTTGACCGGGCGAAAGTTGGACATGTGCATGTACACCACCTGGTGCGGGTCGGCGAACGAGGAACGATGGCACACGCCGCTTTGTCTCTGGAACAAGCCCGTATCCACGAAGTTGTGGATGCGCCGGATCTCGCGCCGGGGTGAGAACACCTCTTCGGTTTTCACCTTCAGATAATCGGAAACCGCGGTCACCGCGGCGCTTTGCTCGATGCCGAAACGCGTCAGCTCGAAGAAGCTTTTGTCCTGTCCGACCAGCGTGATGTCGGTTCCGTGCAGGGTCGTCACCACCGGAAGCTTTTGAGGCAACAGCATTTGCGAGGCGAGATAGCCGCTGATGGCATGCGGAATGGCGTAATGCACATGGAGCAGGTCGAGCTGGCGGGACGCCGCCACTTCGCGCATCTTGGCGGCAAGCGCCATGTTGTACGGCGTGTGCTCGAACAACGGATAAGGCTCCACATCCACCGTATGGAAGAAAATGTTCCGGCTGAATTCATCGCGGAGGCGGTACGGCACGCTCATGGTGATGAAGTGCGCTTCATGGCCGCGACGCGCGAGGAACTTCCCCAGTTCGGATGCGAGAATCCCGCTGCCACCGACCGTCGGGTGACAGGTGATGCCGATTTTCAGGGGCCGTTCGTTCTCGTTCATGCTGAGTCCTTTCGTGCCGGGGCACGCTGTTCACAATGCGGACGTTTCGTGGGCGCTTCCGGACATTCGGGATCCCGCCCTCGTTGCTTTTAAATCCCCGCGTTGTACCTGTGCGATACGCGTGCTGTGTCCGCGTCTGTGTCTGTGCTGTGTCCGTGTCTGTGCGATACGCGTGCGGTGTTGTGTGGTGACTGTTCAACGTGCCAAGCAGCGTGCGGGGGTCCGATGGAATCCCGTTGTCCGCGCCCGTGCCTACGGGAACCGCTCCAGCCCGAGCACCGTCGGATCCTCCACCTCGGCCAACTCCTCGCACCAGAAGGCCTCGGCATAACGCCGCCGGATGCGCTGGCCGAAAAAGCGGGCACGAACCTCCATCGCGTCCAGGAAGGCGGGCGTGGCCAGATCGGTTTTTCCGGTGTAGCGCCCCGCGGTCGGGTGATGGAACTGACTGGCGTAGCAGCGGATCACCCGCAGCTTCTTTTGCCAGTGCGCGGTCACATCCACGCAGAATGAGGGCGTCACGGACAAGGCGGAATGCACGGCATAGTAGATCCGCCCCGGACGGAAAGGATCTCCGGCGACCTGCGTCTCGTCTTCGCGGGCGAACTTGCGCAGGCCCGCACGGAAAACCGCCTCCTTCACCATGGCCGCCGCGGCACCATGATCGGGATGTTCCTCCGCGGGGTGATGCGTGAACAGCACCTTGGGTCGGTACCGGCGGATCAGCTCCACGAGCGTGGCCTGAGCCTCGATCGTGTTCCGCACCCGCCCGTCGGGCTGCCCCAGGCAGTGCCGCGGCAGGTCCAGCATGTGTGCCGCCGCCGCGGCCTCCCGCGCGCGGATCGTCGCCGAACCGCGCGTGCCCGCGCCTCCGTCGGTCACATCCACCAATACGCCGGTGCGCCCCAGCGACCGCAGTTTCAGAAACGTGCCCGCCCCGAACAGTTCCGCGTCATCCGGATGCGCGGCCACCACCATGAAGTCCGTCTCCGTGCCGGGGGCTGAAGCGCGGGCGGTGGCGGGCTGCGTGGCCTTCGTCCGCGCAGCGGGCGCAGGCGTTTTTCCGGCAGCTTTGTTCATGCGGTTCATGCGGTTCATGCGATCCCTCCGTCAGGCGCGCCGGACACAGCGGACCGGCCGGGGCCGGCCGGCCGGCTGGGTCCGGTCAAGGCGAACACCGAGATGTCGTCCCCGGTGCGGATCAAGGCTTCCCCATAAGCGTCGAACGTGCCTTCTCCGCACGCCTCCAGGGCGTTCCACAGCGACAAGGTATTCAGATGGCGGTCCTGGGACCCGCCCGCCAGCCAGCGTAACAGCGGTTGCAACGCCTCGAAACGCCGCTGCCCGGCTTCGGCGAACACCAAGGCGCGCGCCGCATCGCGATACCGGGCGACCGCGCGATCAAGGCGGCGACGCGCCGCGTCGAACCGGTTGCCCGCCGCGGGGAAAAACTCCGCCTGGTACGCCGCCATCGCGTCGCTGACACGCGCATGCGCCGCGTCGGGAAACGCCGCGGCGGCCGCGTGGCCGGCCCACGCCGTCTCGGTGAGGCGCGCGCGTACACGGGACGGCGTGAGATCCGACGGGTCCACGGCCTGAAACCCCAACGACTCCAGTTCGCGCAGCGCCGCCTCCGGAACGACCAAGGCCTGCTGGCGCGGCGCAAGCAGCGGAAAGCCCCGGTCGAAGGCCGGGAACACATCGGCGAGCTGCGCGAAGTAGCGCAACTCCGCGGGCCCGAGCACGTGGCCCAGCGTGGGGAACAGCGCGTCCACCACCAACGGTCGCGTCAGCGCGCTGTGAAGCAGCGTGCGCTCCGCCAACTGCGGACGCAGATCCGTTCCCTCCCGGCCGGCCGCATGGACGCGGCCCGAGTCGGCGACATACAGGCGCACGCGGCGTTGATCCTCCAGCAGAAACACGGGAACCGTTCCCGGGCGCACCGGAACCTGCGGCGGCAGGGCCAGCGTTTCGCGCAGACGCGTCGTGCCGCGGGCCAGGGCCTCCTGAAACGATCCCGCGTCCGCCGCTACCCGCCGCAGCACGGCCTGTGCCTCGGGGCGCCGCGCCGCCGCGAACCCGTCGACGAACAAGACGCCTTGCGGCCCCAACATCCGTTGCATCACGGCGCGGAACGCGTCGGTCAGGCTGCGGCCGGGGCGATGACACGCCTCCACCAGCGCCCGCGCGGCATCGGACCACGACGCCGGCAGCGCCGCCGACAGGGCGCGACTTCCCGCCTCGTCGAGGATGCGCGCGCTCATGGGGATCGCATCCGCCGCCTCCGCGAAATCCAGGGAAACCACCGTGGTGGTCGCGTCCGGCTCCAGAAACTCCGCCGTGTTGGATTCCGGAAGATCCGAATCGTCGCCGGCGATCCAGAACACGGGGATCACCGGGCGCCCGAGGCGCGTCGCGGCATGGCGCGCCCACGCCACGGTGGTCAGGGCCTTGTGCAGCGCCAATGCGGGCCCCCCCAGCAAGCCCGGCTGCTGCCCCGTCAGCACGAACAGGGAATCGGGGCGGACGACCGCGCGCAGGCTGGCGGCCTGGGCCGGATGCAGGCCGCCGGCCGCGGCGTCCAGAGCGTCCGGGAGGTTCTGCGCGGTCAGGAACGCGGCCAATGCGGCGCGATCCCCCTCCCAGGCGTCCAGTGTGCGCACGCGCCGCGCCAGCGCCGTGTCGGACGCGAAGGAACCCGCGGGAAACAAGGGCGTGCCGTCGGCGTGTCCGCGCAGGAAAACGGACGCGGTATCGCGTACGGCATGGCGGTTTACCGGTTCCATCAGAGGATCGCCTCCGCATGCGGTTCCGTGCCGTGCCGCCGCCGCAACAGCAGGCTCATCCGCGGCGACGAGACCGCGTCGAACGGCGCACCGTGCTCATCGCCCGTCACGCCGGCCACCTCCACCCCGAGGCGCGCGAAAAGAGGCTCCAGCGTGGGTAAATCGTACAGTCTCACGCGCTCCTCGTGATATTCGGTTTCACCGTCATCGAACACGATCACGATGCGCTTGACCACCACGTCTCCTTCGACCGTCCGGGTCATTTCCACGCGGCGGCCCGGCAACGTCGCGGCATCCGCGGGCACCAGCCCGCGCACCACCACAGCCTTGTTCGGCAAATCCAGAAACAGAAAACCGCCGGGCCTGGTCACGCGCGTGAACTCACGCAGCGTCGCGGCATCTTCGGCGGCCGTGGCGAAATATCCGAACGACGTGAAAAAGGACGCGACGAGATCGAAACGCTCATCCGCGAAAGGCAGCCGCCGCATGTCCGCGCGCGCCACCGCGAGGCCGAGGCCGCGCGCATCGCCCAGCAACACCCGGCTGAGATCGACCCCCACCGCCCGGACGCCTGCGTGTGCGCGCAAGGACGCGAGATGACGACCGGCCCCGCAGCCCACATCCAGAACGGATAACGGAGGATGCGACGACGCGACGGGGCGGAAGCGCTGCACGGACGCCAGCAACGCTTCCGTCTGGGACGCGGCCTGTCTGCCGTCGCGGTGCGGATAGAGGCGTTTGTATTCGTCCCCGAACCACCGCTGGAACCATTCCGGAGAACTCATGACATCACCTGCATCCCCTGCGCCCCTTGTCGTCGCCCTTCGTGTGTTGGTCGCCGCGGCGCCGGTCCTTCATGGCCCCCGACGCGCGCGCCCGATGCCGCCGACGATGTGAGGCCGGGCGGCTGCCGCGCCCCCGGACGCCGTCCGGCACGGGGGCACCGCGATCATCCCAGCTGCAGGAAAAGCGGCTGCACGTCCTTCACCTGCGCAGGCAGGGGACTGTGCACGGTCTGCCCCTTGGTGCGACGCAGCTTGAGGCCGCCCTGCTTCTTCAGCTTGCTGAACACCAGAAACGGCTTCTGGTTGAGGGATTCGAGACCGTCGAAATAGCGCAGAATGGACGCGTGACGCTGCCAGGTTTCGTACTCCGTGACCACGGCGGTGAACGCATCCGCACGCCCTTTTTCCAGGATGTTTTCGAGCGCAAGCGTCTCGTACGGAAGTGAAGTGGCGGTCAACAATTCCTCGATCTGCCGACGGCTGGTGGCGTCTTCAACAAAAACCAGATACTTCATGCTGAACATCCTTTAATGAAAATCCACGGCTCAGCGAAGAACCGAATCAGGCTTCGAATATTAACAATCGGGGGGGAAGGGTCGCGGGCCGCGCGGGGGCCGGGCGCGACCGGCCCTCGACGAGGTCCGGCGGCTGCGCCGGGCGGGGACCGGGGGG
>CAZKRC010000001.1:24419-40314 GCA_964555105.1 uncultured Bifidobacterium sp.
ACACCCTATCACGTCTTCAACTATAACCTGGGGGGGGGGCGGGGGCGGCCGGGGCGCCCCGCCCCCCCGCCACCGGCCGACGAAGAGGTCCGGCGGCTGCGCCGGGCGGGCACGGGGGGGATACCCCGTGCCTCTTCCCCGTCACCAACCCTGGCGCTGTCGGGCCGCACGGATTGCCGCCGCCGTCACCTCCGCAAGGTGATCGAGATCGTCCCCGGGCGTATTCAGCGGCGGCAGCCAGTACACCGTGTCCCCCAACGGACGCAGCAGGGCGCCGCGCGCCACGGCTTCGCGGAACACCGCCTGCCCGGCCCGCAGGGGCCTTCCGCGCGGCGCCCCTTCGCGATCCACCGCAAGGTCGGCGGCCACCATGCCGCCCAGCGCGCGCGTGTCGCGCAGGGCCCCGGTGGCCGCCGCCACCTGGTTCCACCGCGCGGCGAGCGCGGCGGAGAACGCCGCCACCTCCTCCCCGAACCCGGGGGCGGTGTATACCGACAGGGCTTCCCGCGCCACCGCTGCCCCCAATGCATTCCCCGCATACGTGTTGGAGTGGAGAAAGTCGCGGCCCTGTCCATAGTCCGCATGGAAAAGGGCATGCACATCGGGATGAACCAGGGTCGCGGAGAAGGGCAGCCATCCTCCGGTCAGTCCCTTGGAAAGGCACAACAGGTCGGGCGCGATGCCCGCATGGTCCACGGCCAGCATTTTGCCCGTGCGCCAGAATCCCGTCATGATTTCATCGACCACGAAGAAAACCCCGTGCCGCGTGGTCCAGTCGCGCAGGCGACGCAACAGGTCGGGGCTGTAGACGCGCATGCCGCCCGCGCCCTGCAGCACCGGCTCGACGATCAGGGCGGCGGCCGTATCCGCGCACGCCTCCAGCGCACGTTCCAGGGCGGGCCAGACCGCACCGACATCATGCCATGCGGGATCCTCGGGACCCGACACGTACGGAAGGCCGTCGAGGATGACGGGTTCGGGCAAAACCGCCGCATACGGCGCGCGATACAATCCCAGGTCGCTCACCGCGAGGGACAGCCCGCTTTCCCCGTGGTAACCGTTCTCGAGGGAGATGAAGCGCGTACGTGCCTCCCGCCCCCGGATGCGTTGCGCATGCAGGGACATTTTCAGCGCGATCTCCACCGCGCTCGACCCGTCCCCGGCATAAAACGCCTTGTCGAGCGGAGGGCACAAGATCGCGAGCCGCTCCGACAATTCCACCAAGGTTTCATTCACGGTATTCGCGCCGATGACATGCTCGAAACGGGCTGCCTGCCGTTCGAGCGCGCTCCGCAAGCGGGGGTGGCCGTGTCCGAGCGTCTTGCACCACCAGCTCGACGTGGCATCGACCAGCGTCGAGCCGTCGCGAGCCTGAAGGCGCGAGCCCGACGCGCCCACGATCTCGACCGGGGGGAAGGCTTCATAATCCTTCATCTGGGAGCAGGGATGCCACACATGCCGCAGGTCGCGGGTGATCAAATCGTGAGCGGCACCGGACGCAGGGAGCTCTTTCATGCCAGGACGCTCCTGCGGGTTATCGGGGGTTTCAGGGGGAAGGCGGGCACGACACAGAGCATAACATTTTCAGGCTCCTCTTCCCCTCAGCACTCCCATCCCCTTTTTTCGTCAAATATCCCCACCGCGTATTCCCATTCTATTCACAATTGTGGACAAACAAGCTTGTCACGAAAGACGGTTACACGAATATCATGTTCCGTTACGGACCCGGCTGCCTGTCCCCGGCCGCGGCATCGATCAGGGAACGCACCCGCGAAGCGAGCTCGCTGGTGGAAAACGGTTTCTGGACGAAGGCGTCCCCACGGTCGACCAGGCCGCGGGTCAGGATCACGTTGGCGGTGTACCCCGAGGTGTACAGCACGTGAATGCCGGGGCTCAGTTCCCGGATCCTGACGGCAAGGTCCCGGCCATTCATGCCGGGCATGATCACGTCGGTCAGGAGCAGGTCGATCGTCCCGTCATGTTCGGTCACGATCGTGACCGCTTCCTCCGGAGACGTCGTGGACAGGACGTGATACCCGAGACCCTGCAGAACCTCGACCGCCACTTCGAGGATCATGGATTCGTCTTCGACCACGAGAATGGTTTCGCCCTTGCCGCGGGGAGGCTCGCGACGCGGCACGACCAAGGGGGGACGGGCCTCCGACGTGACCAAGGCCGGCAGATAGATCCGGAACGTGGTCCCCTCGCCCGGCTCGCTGTAGACGTGGACGAAGCCGTTGTTCTGCTGCACGATCCCGTAAACGGTGGCCAGCCCGAGGCCTGTGCCCTTGCCGACCTCCTTGGTCGTGTAAAAGGGTTCGAAGATGTGGGTGCGGGTATCGCTGTCCATCCCCGTGCCGTTGTCACTGACGGCGATCATCACATAGTCGCCGGGACGATGCCCGGTGCGGTTCCGGCAATACTCCTCGTCGAGGGTGATGTTCTGGGTTTCGATCACGATCCGCCCCACGTCGCGGATCGCGTCCCGCGCATTGACGCACAGGTTGGCAAGGATCTGGTCCACCTGCGCGGGATCGATGCGGGTGGGCCACAGGGAGTCGCCCGGAAGCCAGGTCAACGTGAGGTCTTCGCCGATGAGCCGCCGCAGCATCTGCTGCATGGCGCCGATGGAATCGTTGAGGTCGACGACGCGGGGCTCCACGGCCTGACGCCGCGCATAGGTCAACAGCTGACGCGTGAGACCCGCGGAGCGCTCGGCCGCATCGAGGATTTCCGTGAAGGTGGCCTGCAAGGGACTCCCGGGTTCAAGGCGTCGCGCGGCCTGTTCGGCGCGCACCTGGATCACCGTCAGCATGTTGTTGAAATCGTGCGCGACGCCCCCCGCCAGACGCCCCACGGCCTCCATTTTCTGCGCCTGGCGGAATTGTTCCTCGAGCTCCAGCCGCGCGGTGATGTCCTGGGTCGTCCCGATCGCCCGCACGGGATCTCCCGCCCCGTCATACTCGATCCGCCAGTTCTGTTCTACGTGCTTGATGCTTCCGTCGCGCATCAACACTTTGTGGACACAAGCGTGGGGACCGGGTTTGGCCAATGAATCCGCGTATTCCTGTTCGACCCGACGCCGGTCTTCCGGATGGATGAAGCCGAAAAGACGAATGTGGGAAGGCGTGTGGCGCCCGGCATCCAGCCCGTAGATCCGATGGCTTTCCTCGGACATGTTCACCACGAGCGTCTTCAGGTCCATTTCCCAGCTTCCCATCTTGGCCACGCTTTGCGCGATCATCAGCTTTCTGCGCTCCTCCTCCAG
The DNA here is from genome assembly GCA_964555105.1 of uncultured Bifidobacterium sp. Taxonomy (GTDB): domain Bacteria; phylum Fibrobacterota; class Fibrobacteria; order UBA11236; family UBA11236; genus UBA11236. The sequence continues at coordinate 27,688 of CAZKRC010000001.1, forward strand.
CTCACGGGCGAGCCGTCGCAGATCCTGCTCCGTGCGCTTGCGTTCGGTCAGGTCGGTGAGCCCGCCGAACATGCGCACCGGCACGCCATGCTCGTCGCGCAGCACGAACCCCCGGTCGAACACGGGGACGTCGGATCCGTCGACGCACCGCAACCTGTACTCATCCGACCAGCCGCCCTCGCCGCCGGTCATCGCGCGTTCAATGCCCGCGGCGGTCCGCTCAAGATCGTCGGGGTGAACGTGCTCCTCCCAGAACCGTTCGTCCGTGATGCGGTTTTCCGGCGCGGGCCCGAAGAATCTCTCGAACCCCTCACCCCACCAGATCGTTTTGGCCACCGCGTCGTAGTCCCACACCAGATCGTTGGTGGCGCGCGTGATCATCCGCATTCGTTCTTCGTTCTCGCGCCTCGACTGCGCGTCCCGCCGCGCCTGGGTGATGTCACGGAAATAAACCGCAAGCCCGGTGGTAGACGGATACCCTCTGACCGCGAACCATTTTTCGACCGGCGCGGGATAATACGCTTCGAACGCCACGGTCTCGCCGGTCTCCAGGGCGTGGCGGTAACTGCGTTCGAACTCGGAATCAAGCGCGTCGGGAAACTCCGTCCAGACCTGACGGCCCAGAAGATCGCCGCGCTTCCGCCCCAACATCCGTTCCGCCTCCTTGTTCACGTAGGTGAAACACCAGTCCCGATCCATCATGAAGAACGCGTCGGTGACGCTCTCGAGGGTTTTGATGAGGCGCCGGGCCAGGCCGTTCGCACGTTCCTCGGCCAGCTTGATGTCGTGCACGTCCAGGGCGGCGCCATACCACTTGACCACCTGCCCGTTCTCATCGCGGACGGGGTGCCCGGTGACCTTGTGCCAGCGATACTCCTGGCCGTCCCGCCGGAGGATCCGGAACTCCTGCTCATAGGCCATGCCCTTCCCCATGGCGTCCCACCATTTGGCGGTGGAGCGCTTGACGTCATCGGGATGGAGCGTGGAGACCCAATGATCACCCGGGTTTCCTTCCGCCGGTATGCCCGTGTACTCCATGAACACGTGATTGACGAAGTCGACGCGCCCGTCGGAAGTCCCCGTCCATACCATGAAAGGCATGGCGTCCGCCAGCTGGTAAAAGCGCCGCTGGCTTTGCAACAATGACTGCTCGGCTTCCTGCCGCTCGGTCACGTCCTGCAAGGCCCCCTGCACGCGGATCACCTTGCCCGTGGCATCCGTGACGGCCTCGCCCATGGCGCGCACGGCCATGCGCCGTCCTTCCGCCGCGATGACCTCCAGGTTCTCGTCGAACGCCTCGCCCTTCTCGATGCAGTCCTGAATCGCGCGATAGATTGCCGGCCGGTGTTCCGGCGCAAAAAAACGGAGCGCCGTTTCCATGGGGGGGCGATAATCCGGCGACAGTCCGAGAAAGGCGCACACTTCCTCGGACCAGGCGAACACCGGGCCCGCATCGGTGAGATCGATGGCCCATCCGCCGATCCGGCTCACGCGCGCCGCGATGCGCAAGAGAAGCTGCTGTTCCCGCAGGACCGCTTCCACGTCCTTGCGCGCGGTCACGTCCCTCATGGTTCCCACGATGCGATACACCTTGCCGGCGGCGTCCATCAGGGGGCTCGCCTGCTCCAGGACCCAGATCACGCTTCCGTCGGGGCGCACCACGCGGTATTCGGTTTCGGTCGATTCGCCGCGGCGCACGCGACCCTCCGCCTGCAACACGGTGGCCAGGTCTTCGGGATGGACGCCCTTCAGGTAGGGTTCCTTCGGGGCATTCAGGGGGTCCATCGGACACCCCCACAAGCGCGTGAAGTTTTCGTTCACATACAAGACCCGGTCGTTCACCGGATCATAGTTGTAGTAGATGTCGCCCAGGTTCTCGGTCATTTCCCGGAAACGGGCTTCGCTCTCCCGCAGCCTTTGCTCCGCGGTCAAGCGGTTCGTGACGTCCTGGGCCAATACCATCCTGGTCTTCCCGTCCAGGATGTTCGTGCGGTGGGAAAAGACTTCGACGAAAAACTCGCTGCCGTCCTTCCTGCGATGTCGCCAGATGCCGAAGTGATCGGCTCCTTCGCGCGCCCGTTTGACGTTTTCCAGAAGCGCCGGAACCTCCTCGGTGGGGCGGATGTCGGGCAGCGACATGGAGAGGAACTCTTCGCGCGTATACCCGTAGTGCAGCACGGCGGCGCGGTTGACATCCAGAAAACCCAGGGTGTCGAGATCATAAATCCACATGGGATGCGGGTTGCTCTCGAACAGCTCACGGTACCACGTGCGTTCCTGTTTCTGACGACGCGCGATGCTCTCCAGCAACAGATACAACAGGCCCGCCGTCAAGAGCACCAAACCCACGCCTTGAACCGGCAGGGCGCTCCACGGGAGGCGCTCCTGCCATGGTCCGGCCAACCGGTCCGCAACGAGAATCCATATGACGCCGAAAGCTCCGTAAAGGACCGCGAACTTGCCGGGATTCAATACTCGTTTCAAAATCGGGGCCTACCTTGCGACAAATGACGAAGCCCTTGCCTTATTGACGATCGCCCTCTAATGTATCTTCGGAGCCGCAATCGGAGGGGGGGAAAATGCAGGATCGCAGCGGGCATGCAACACGGAAAAGGCGTCTGACGCCATATCCATCCATGCATGCCGCGACACGGACACGACCGCTCCGCATTTTGCATTTTCACGACATGCATCCCGATAACCACTCCGACCGTTCCGACGCGCGTGCGCCGGGCGAACACTCCCTGCAGGACGCGATCCACGAAGCGGCCCGGCTCGACCGCGCGCGCGCGTATGCCGAAGCCGCACGCCTGCTGGACGACTCGCTGAAGATCCGAAGCGACGCGCCCGCCCTCCTGCGCTTTCAGGCCTTGATCTTGCGTGCCGAAGTGGCGGTCTCGCTGGATGAACTGATCGAAGCCCGCGGGATTCTCGCGGAGGCGAAACAACTGACGTTGAACGCTGACGATCGTGAGGCGTTGACCAGCGACCTCATCCGCGCCGACCAACTCGAGGTGTTCCTGACGCACCGCGGCTGCGCGGGGTAGACGATCAGCGTGTGGAGCCGGCGCCGGGCTTCCGGACGTTTCCCGGCGGCGGATCTTTAGAGCTTGAGGTAAAACACGAAGGCCGCGTATTCGAGAGCGCGGCACCCGGCGTTCACACGGTTGTATGTGGGCGCAAAGCCCACGCGAAAACCTTCGGAGAACGCCACATCGACGCCGAAGCCGACCATCACGCCCCATGCGAACTCACGGTGCTCCGACTCCGTTCCCGTTCCCGCACCGACGGCGCGATGTTGCAGCCAGCGCGGTCCGCCTCCGAGCGTGACGAAGGCCGCGATATCCTGGTTGAGCAGATAAAGCCGCGGCGCAAGTGTGAGGTCGAGGACCCTCGTGTCCCCATCCAGCGGATCCGCGGCGGGAAGACCGAGGTCCGCCTTCAGTTTTGACGCCTTGAGGCCGAATCCGGTATACCCTCCTCCCAGCACGAGGCCCAAGTTGGGCCCCAGTTCCAGCTCCAGCGCGGCTTCGCCCGTCAACCCGTTCAGGGTGTACGCCGCGCTGTCGCCGCGCGGAGATGTCCATCCTCCCCCCGCGCGCAGGCTCACGGCTCCGTGAGCCTGCTCCGCAACGGCGACCAACAGGAACGCCAGCAAAACCGCGATCGAAGGGAGTCGTCCACGCAGGGTTCGGGCACGCAAAGGCATGGATATCAAAATACCTTCCCCGTCGCCCCGAAAGCATCCGGCACGGCCGCTGCCCCCGCGGCAACGTCCGCGGCACCCGCCGCGTCGATCACGCTCCGGGCCTTGAGCATGGCCTCGCGCCATTCCGCGGACGGATCCGAATCCGCCAGCACCGCACCGCCGCACCCCGTGCGCCACACGCGTCCGCGGTTCTCCAACGTGCGGATCACCATCGACAAGCGGAACGCGTGGCCATGGGTCAGATACCCCAGCGCCCCCGCGTAAACGCCGCGTGGCCCGGCTTCAAGACGCGACAGGATTTCCACCGTCCGCTCCTTGGGCGCACCCGTCATCGACCCGCCGGGGAAGCAGGCGGTGATGGCATCCGTCGCCGTCGCACCGGGCTTGAGACGCCCCTGCACTTCCGAGACGAGCTGGAACACGGCGGGAAGCTTTTCAACGCGGAGGAAAACCGGCACATCCACGCTGCCGGGCACGCACACACGCGCAAGATCGTGTCGCGTGAGATCGACGATCATGCGGTTCTCCGCCGCGTCCTTCACCGAACCCGCGAGGTCCTCGCGCAAGGCGCGGTCGGACTCCGCATCGTGACCGCGCCGACGCGTCCCCTTGATGGGAAAACTGCGGACGGTTCCGTCGCGCGCCTCCAGAAACAGCTCGGGCGACGCGGACAGGATGTTCACGTCATGGAAGGCCAGATACGCCGCATAGGATGCCGGGTTGCGCACCCGCACACGGAGGAACACGGCCAAAGGGTCCGTGCGCGTGCCTGCATCGTCGTCGAGAGTGACCGCATACGCGTGCGTGAGGCAGGCCTCGTAGGTCTCGCCGCGCGCGATGGCATCCTGCAACGCCACCACCCGCGCCGTATAGTCCTCTTCGGCCAGCGCGGGCACCCATTGCGAAAACGGTGGCAACACCACCTGTGGCAACGGCGCCGGTGTGGCTCCCCGTTCCCAGGCCTCCGTCACCTCCGCCAGCCAGTCCGGCGGAGCGGCCCCCTCCCAGGCGGCATAGACCGTGCGCGACGCACGGTCGAAAACCAACCACCCCTGCGGCAACAACCAGCGCGACGGCTCCGGAGCAAAGGCTTCCGCGCCCTCACCCCCACCCTTGTCCGCATGCAGGCCCAACGTCTCGCGATATCCTTCATAAGGAAGATGTCCCACGGGCCCGCCCCGATAGCCTTCCCACGGCGCCATGCGCTCCGCCGCAAGCGGCAACGCGTCGACCCAGGCGCGCCACGCGTTCCAGTCCCGGAAGACATGCGCTTCCGCAGCCCGCCCCATCACGGCCGCGCCCCAGGCACCGCCCTCCATCCAGAATGAATTCGTGACGCCGTGAAAATATTCAATAAACACGTCACCGGGTTCCCGCCACGACAGGAGGCGATACGGAACCGGGCCGGACGATGATACGGCGGGAGAGGGGCGGGAACCTTCAAGAAGGTTCCCGCCCGGTTGCGGAGACACCGGGTGTCCGGTCTCTATGGAGTCATCCGGTGGGATCGCGGCCGGTGCCGCGATTTCCGTGCCGCCCCCACCGGCGATTCCGGGGACGACGGAACGTGCCAGGTCCAAAAAATTAGCGATCAGGGTTTTGCCATGCTCGGTCGCGAACGATTCCGGATGGAACTGCACGCCGTGCCATGGACGATCCGCGAACGAGACGCCCATGATGACACCGTCTTCGGCAGCGCGTGCCGTCACGCGGACGTTCGCGGGAAGCGTCGCGGGATCGACATGAAGCGAGTGATAGCGGATCGCGGAAAAGCCGTCGGGCACGGCGCGAAACACGCCCGTACCGTCATGCGCGATGCGCGATGCGCGCCCATGCAACGCGCCCTCCCACGGAATGACGCGCCCTCCGGCGTGATGGACCAATCCCTGCATGCCCAGGCATACGCCCAACACCGGCGTGGCCGGAAACAACGTGAGCAGGTCGCGGCACACGCCGAAGTCGCGCACGTTGGCCGGATGCCCCGGGCCCGGAGACAAAATGGCCGCATCGAAATCGAGACGTTCCAGTTCGTCGCGGGTCAGCTCGTCGTTGCGGTAAAACAAGGGTCGTTCGCCGGCCAACTCCCACACGTAGTGATGGAGAATGGCCGTGAAGGAATCGTGATTGTCGATCAGGAGAAGGCGCATGGGCGCCCCAAAGGTACATGAGCGGCGCATCCCCGCCGAGAGCCGGAGGCGCCGAAAAGGATCGGCGCGCGGAGGGCGGCGCGGAGGATTGAGGGTCAGCCCGCGGCGGCCGTCACGGCTGCATCGCGCGGCGCACCGAGGCCGGCAACGTGCGGCCGCGCAGGTCACGCAAGGTGCCGCGCGCATCGGCCGCGCCCACGACGCCGCGGTCGGAAAGACGGCGCAGCGGCGTCGCGACGGCGCGCGGCGCGGCGGTCACGCCGTGTACGGCCACCGGGGGGGCGGCCTGCAGGGCTTCGACCACCCCGAAGTAGGCGGGCTTGGGCGTGAGCGTGGAGGTTCCGGTGAACAGCAACGGGGCCGTGCTGGCCTGCGGGCGACGCCACGACTGGTTGTCGTTCACGCCCCACGTGAAGAAGCTCTTGCACGAAGGCTCGGTGACGCAAACCGTCATCAAGGCCTTGTACTTCTCCTTCTGGGTCTGCAGCTGCGACTCTCCGGGCGTCCCCGAATTCCCGTGCTGGATGTCGATCTCCGTGAGCGACACGCGCAGGCCCAGCGCCGCGATGCGACGGATGTTCTGGCGGATGGCGGCCGTGTCCAGCGCTCCGCCCGACACGTTGAAATGGCATTGAAGGCCCACGCCGTGAATCGGGATCTTGCGTTCCACCAACCCCTTCACGAGGTCGTACACGTTATTCGACTTGTCGTTCATGAACTCACCGCCGAAGTCGTTGAGGTACAGCAGCGCCGTACTGTCCGCACGATGGGCGTACACGAACGCGGAGTCGATGTAATCCGGTCCTCCCACGCGATTATACCACTGCGAGACGTAGCTGGCGTTGTTCGAGGTGGACCGGTAGTTCGGGGACGGACCTCCGTTCTGCGCGATCACTTCGTTCACCACGTCCCATTCGAAGATCTTGCCGCGCCACCGTCCCATCACGGTATCGATATGCTGCTTCATGATCTTCAGGGTGGTGTCGCGGGAGGCCGCGGCACCGGTGAGGTCGTTGAACCACCCCGGTGCCTGACTGTGCCACACCAAGGTATGGCCCCGCACCTTCATGCCGTTCGTCTGGGCGAACGCGATCAATTCGTCGCCGGGCTCGAAGTTGTAGACACCGCGCTCGGTGCGCGACAGGTTCTGGAACTTCATCGCGTTCTCGGCCACCACGCCGTTGAACTCGCTCTTCAGGACACGTTCGTATTCGGCGCGATCCTCCGGGTTGCCGCCACCGGGGCCGCCACCCGGAAACGTGACCGCCGCGCCGAGAACGACGCCGCGTGAAGCCGCCAGTTGCCGCAAGGTGACGGCCTCATCATCGTCTTGGGCGTACGCGGCGGAGAACCCGGCGGCGGCCAGGAGCAGCGCGGCGGCCATGGCCGCGCGCGGTGACACGGGAAAAGTCGTCTTCAGCGTCATGAGAAATCCTTTCAATGATCTTGCGAAGGCCGCGAATCCGCATGCGGCGCGCGCGGCTTTTGCACCCCGAAGGAGGCGCGGCCGTCGGGAAGCGAAGGCATCCGGCGTCCGAGCAGGTCGCGCACCGGTGCGCGATCGTCATGCACAAGGGCGCGCGTGCGGTGGCGGGCCCCGGGGAATTCGGAGCGGCCGCGCAGCGATACCGGCGTGGTTTCCAGCACCGAGATCAGCCCGTGGTACGCCGGCTTGGGCGTGTACGTCGTTCCCGACCCGGTGAACAACAACGGCGCCCCCCAACCGGGATAACGATTGTTGATCCAGCTTTGCGCGTCGCGCACGCCCCACACGTAAAAACGCTTGCAGCGCGGCTGCGCGAGGCACATGCTCAGGATGTGCTCATAGGATTCGCGCTGTTGTTCCAGCTGGGCCGAATCCGCGGGTAACGGCATGCGCACGTCCAGCTCGGTGATGGAGATGTCCAGCCCCAGCGCGGCGACGCGGTTCATGTTCTGCACGAACTGCTGGGGATCCCAGGCACCGCTCGAATACGTCCCCGGCTGGTTCATGTGGAAGTGGCTTTGCATGCCCAACACATGCACGGGCACGTTTTTGCTCTTGAGCTTCGACAACAGGCTGTACACCAGGTTTCCCTTCACGCCCATGTGTTCCGCATCGTAGTCGTTGTACGCGAGTACGGCGGTACTGTCCGCCCGGTGCGCGATCACGAAGGCGGAGTCGATGTAGTCGTAGTCGTTGTCCTCGCCGTTCGTATATCCCACCCACCGGCTGAGCAGGCTGTCCTTGCCCGTGCTCAGCCGCATGCCCGCGCTGTCGCGAGCCACGGCCTCGTTCACCACGTCCCACTCCGAGACCACCTGCATCTGACCACGCTCCTTGTACCGCCCCATCACCGCGCCGATGTGGTTGCGCATGTGGGTGAACGCCTCTTCGCGCGTGTACTTGTTCGGATCCGTCGGCTGCGCCACATTGTTCTGGTGACCATTGGCGATATAACTGCTTTGCTGGTGCCACACGAACGCGTGGAAGCGCAGGTTCAGGCCGTGCTGCTGCGCGAAGTCGATCATGCGGTCGGAGTTCGTCCAGTTGTACTGTCCTGGCTGGTTTGAGATGCTGCCCCACTTGTGATCGTTCTCGGCCACGATGCCCGTGAAGTTGCGCACGATCAGGGAATCGTACGCAGCGCGATTTCCGCCACCGGGAAAACTGACCGCCACGCCGATGTCGATACCATGGGCCTTGGCAAGCGTTTTGAGGGGGGTGGGTTGCGCCACGGCGCTCGCGAGACAGACACTGAGCAACGCAAGGGCTTTAACGCCGTGGCGGGTGATCTTCGTGGGCAGGCGATTCTGATTCATGGCATCCCCCGGGTCTTTCACGTGAACATGAGGGGGTGTTCACGTGATCATGATTGGGTCCCGATTCTGGAAGGTACGGCATTTTGTCATATGGCGCATCAAAAACCCATGCTTTCTGGAGGACGCATGAGGGTTCGCATCACAGGGACAACTATCTTGAGACGGTGAAGATTTGTTCAATTACCCTCGCGGCCTGCATGTTTTCTACCACCACACTCTCCGTACGAGCGGAAGAGTCCCCGTTCGCCTTCCACTGGCCACGCGAAACCTCGCTCCTCGCGGTCGGCGCCGCAGGACAACTCATCGGCCAGCACCGCCTGTCGCGCATGGCTCCCGTACGTCCCGGCGAGCTCGACCGCAACGATCTGCTGCCGTTCGATCGCTGGAACGCCGGCACGTGGAATCCGCGCGCGGCCATCGCCAGCGATGTCCTGGTCTGGGGTGTCGGGGGCGCCATGCTCTACGCCGACCTGGGGCATGCCGCCACCGGCCCCGCGACGGGTGTCGCCGCATGGCGACCCTTCCTGGAGGACGCGCTCATCCTCGCGCAGGCCTACACGTGGAACTCCGCGGTCAACCTCAATGTGCGGGCCGCACGCCTCCACCCCCGCCCCTTCGTGTACGGCACCGCGGCTCCGGAATCCGAACGCGTCAAGAACGAGGCTGCGGGATCGTTTTATTCGGGGCACGCTTCCGCGGCCTTCCTGGGGGCCGTCTATGTCTCCCTGGTTTATCCGCGGCGCCACGTCGGCTTCGAACACACGGAATGGCTGTGGGCGGGCAGTCTCGCCGCAGCGACCGGCGTCGCGGCCACGCGTGTCGCCGCCGGCAAACACTATCCGAGCGATGTCGTCGCCGGCGCCGCGATCGGCAGCCTCGTCGCCTGGGGGTTCGTGCAACTCCACCTGAAGGAAAACACGTGGTGGGGTACACGCCTCTCCCCCCTGCTCACGCCGGAAGGACACGTTGGCGTACTCGCGATGAAACGGATCTGAAGAAAATCAGAAATATGAAATCAGAAATCAGAAACGAACACAAACCGAACGCCACGCTTGAATATGCATCCAAGTGACTTCAAATTCCTGACTTCAAATTTCTGACTTCTGATTTCTTTTCTTTACCCCAGCTCCTTCGCCGCCGCATAGATGTTCGCGAACAGCTTCTCCAGCTTGTCCGTCGGCGTCGCGCTGAACGCCACGCGCAGAATGCCGCCGAAGTTCACCGTACCGGTCGAGTAGTCGGCGAGCAGCTTCTTGCGCAGGGCTTCCGCATCGGCCTTCACCGGCTTCACGCACATGAAGTAGCCCGAGTTGAAGGGAAGCGCGGTGAACGCCTCCGCGTATTCCGGATGCCCCGCGAGGATCGCACGCACCTTGTCGTAACGTGCCTTCAGCAGGTCGTAGGCGCGCTTCTTCTCATCCGCGTACGCGGGCGACGACCACGCCGCCAGCAGCAGCGACTGCGCCGGGTGCGAGCTGTTGGAAATGTTGCCGCGGATCGCGCCGCCGGTCTTGGCCTCCAGCGCCTCGTAAACGGCTGCGTTCCCGCCCTTGATGCCGTAAGTCAAAAAGCCCACGCGGAAACCCCACACGTAATCTTCCTTGGTCGCGCCGTCGATCTTCACCGCAAGCAGGTTTTCGTGCGCGTCCGCGAGCGGCGCGAACACCGACTCCTCGAACACGCCCGGCTCGAACACGAGGCCGAAGTACGCGTCGTCGAGCCACACCACGATTTTATCACCCGCCGCCGCGGCGTCCGTCAACACCTTCACGAGCGCCGCGGCCTCAACCGCCGTCGGCGTATACCCGGAGGGATTGTTGGGGAAGTTCAGGCTGACGATCTTCTTGCTTCCGCGCGGCGCCGCATCCAGCTTCGCCTTCAGCGCCGCCACGTCGAAACCGCCTTCGGCCGTGAACGTATTGAACGTCTCCAGCTTCGCGCCGGTCGACAGCGTCACCGCGAGGTCGTAGTTCTCCCAGTACAGGCTGGGGATGAACACGGTGTCCTGCGGATCGCAGAACAGATAGGCCGCCATCGAGATCCCGTGCGTCAAGGCCGTGGTCACCACGGGCGTGCTGATCGCCTTGCCCGCGAGCGACGGGGACTTCCGGACGATCATCTCCTTCCACAACTTGCGGAGGTCGGGACGGCCCGGGCTCGGCGCGTACGTAAAGGCATTACCCTTGGGCAGCTTGATCGCATCGGCCAGGCTCGGCAACACCAGCGGGCTGCCGTCTTCTTCGAGCGCGATGCCGATCGTCGCGTTGATCTCCTTGCCCTGCGCCTCCGCCGACTGCGCAAGCACGCCCAGCTTGGGGAAGTAGATCGCCTTGCCGCGCGCCGAAAGCATGTCGAGCACCTGCGGGTGCGTGGCGGTGATCGCGTCGTTAAGTTGGCGGGCCTGCGGATCGAAGGACATGGCGGAAACTCCGGAAAAACGGGGGAATTCGTGATTTCTGACGGCGGGAAACAGGGTAAATGTAGCACCGTGCAGGCGGGTGCGGTCCCGGCGAATCCGGACTCATGACTGCTCCGGAATGGTCAGACCACGGTCAGGAAGGTGGGTTTTGGGGGTAGATCCGCCGCAGACGCACGCAGGCATTCCCGGCGGGGCGGCGGGGAAATCTCCGGGGGTGCGGCCGTCGGCTACCTTTGGTGCATGACCAAGTTCCTGCTCCCCTTTTCGTTCGCACTGTTCGCGGCACTGGGCAACGTGTTCTTCGTACTCGCCAACCGCAAGACGGCCGCCGCGCCCAACCCGATGTTGTTTACGCTGGCCGCGATGACGGTCAGCCTGCTGTTGTTCGCCGTATCGTGGTTCGTCTTCGGCACGCGCGGCACGGGCGATTACCTGCGCCGCAATATCGGGTGGACATCGCTGGCCGGACTGGGAATGTTCATGACGTTCTACGGGTTCTACCTGCTGTACAGCCGGTTCGACACGTCGTATTACGCCCTGTTCGTGGTGACGTCGATGCTGTTGACGACGTTGGGCCTGGGCTGGCTGATCCTGCGCGAACCGCTGAATGTTTACGGGATTGTCAGCATCGCCGCGGCGGTGGTCTCGATCGTGTTTTTCTGGTTGAGCAAGCGGTAGGATCCAAAAAAATCCGTCGGTCGTGACTACCGTCACAGACGGAATTTATCCGTCCGGAATAGTTTTTCGGAATGCTGTGGAACGCCCACAATTACCCCGACAGGAAACGCTACCGTCTACCGGGACACGATTACCGAAAACCGTCCCGTTATTTCGTGACGATCTGCACCCAGGAACGGCGACCAATATTCGGGAAAATTCACGGTGGCAAAATGCACCTGAACGATTTCGGGCGAATCGCCGACACCCATTGGAAATCGCTGCCGGACCATTTCCCGCACGTTCGGTTGGACAACCACGTCGTGATGCCCGACCATATCCACGGAATCATCGATATCGTGGATGGGGGGTATTCCGCCGAACGGCGGCCCCTGCCGGATGGCCAAAACCCCGCAGGGCCGCGGTTCACCGCGGCCGGAAACGATACCGAACCGGATGACCCCGAATGGCCGCGGTTCACCGCGGCCGGAAATGACCCCGAACCGGATGACCCCGAACGGCCGCGGTTCAGCGCGGCCGGAAATGACCCCGAGCCACGACCAACCCATACCGATTCACGGGAAACGCAGGATACGTCCCGGCCCGGGCCCCCGCGACCCGAAACGGGATCGCTGGGTATGATCATCGGGGCGTACAAATCCGGGGTCACGCGTGAAATCAACCGGCTGCGCAGCAGCCCGGGGGCAGCGGTATGGCAATACCGGTTTCACGAACGCATCATCAGGACAGACGCGGCACACGAACGCATCCGACGATATATCGAAAACAATCCGGCGCGATGGACGATCGACCACCCGTACGGATAGGGCCGTGGGGTAGGGCCGTGGGGCAGGGCCGTGGGGCAGGGCCGTGGGGCAGGGCCGTGGGGCAGG
>CAZKRC010000001.1:40414-44848 GCA_964555105.1 uncultured Bifidobacterium sp.
TGGGGCAGGGCCGTGGGGCAGGGCCGTGGGGCAGGGCCGTGGGGCAGGGCCGTGGCAAGCCACGGCCCTACCCCACCCGTTTCAGGATTTTTTCCGCCTCGCGGATCTGCGCCGCGACGGACTTGCTGCCCGTGCCGCCCTGAATATTGCGGCGCTCCACCGAGAACGCGAACGTCAACTTCTTCCGCACCGCCGCCGCATCGGGAACGTCCTTCCACGACTCCGCGGACAGTTCGAGGAAGGACACGCCCTTCTTCTCCGCCTCGCCCACCAGGCGCCCCACGATATGGTGGGCATCGCGGAACGGGACGTCCTTCTCCACGAGGATGTCCGCCAGATCCGTGGCCAACAGGGCGGGCTGCATCTGCCTGAGGATCCGCTTGGTGTCGAACGACATCGACGCGATCGCTTCGGCCATCACCTGCAGGCACACCGACGCGGTTTCCACCGCGTCGAACACCGGTTCCTTGTCCTCCTGCAGGTCGCGGTCGTAGGCGTGGGGCAGCCCCTTGAGGACCGTGAACAGGCGCGCGTACGCGCCCATCAGACGACCGGCCTTGCCGCGGATCAATTCCATGGAGTCGGGGTTCCGCTTCTGCGGCATCATGCTCGAGCCGCTCGTATAGGCTTCGCCCAGTTTCACATAGCCGAACTCGGAGGTGGACCAGATCACGAAATCCTCGGCGTAGCTGCTGAGCAGCACGCCCAGGCACCCCAACGATCCGAGGAACTCCAGCGCGAAGTCGCGGTGCGCCGTCGCGTCGATGCTGTTGCGCGACACCGCCGGGAAGCCCAACCATTCCGCCACCATCGTGCGCTTGTACGGGAAGGCCGAACCGGCGAGCGCGCCCGAACCGAGGGGCATCTCACCCGCGGACCACCACGCGTGGCGCAGGCGCGACTTGTCGCGCTCCAGCGCGAAGAAGAACGAGAGCAGGTAGTGTGCGATCAGGATCGGCTGCGCCTGCTGCACGTGGGTGTAACCCGGCATGATGTCGCTCTTGTATTCCTTCGCCTTGTCCAGCAGCGCGCGCTGCAGGTCCTCGACGCGGCCCACCAGCGCTTCGGCGCGGCGCATCACATACAGGCGGAAGTCGGTGGCCACCTGGTCGTTGCGGCTGCGGCCCGTGTGGAGCTTCTTGCCGAGGTCGCCGATGCGGTCGGTGAGGATGCGCTCCACCGCCATGTGGATGTCCTCGTCCGACGGCGTGAACAACGACTTGCCTTCCGCGATGTCGACCATGATCTCCTTGAGGCCCGCGATCATCCTGTCGCGCTCCGCGCGCGTCAGCACCTTGGCCGCATGCAGCCCGTGCGCGTGCGCGATGCTGCCCTCGATGTCCTCGCGGTACAGCTTCTTGTCGAACGGCAGGCTCACCGACAGCCGCTCCATGCTCGGCGACATCGCCTGGGAAAAACGCCCGGCCCACATGGCGGAAACCTTCCCCGCCGAGCCCTTGCCTGCGTCCTTGCCCCTCCGGGAGGAAGCCTTCGCATCGGCTCCTTTGCCCGTGCGCGCGGACGACTTCACCACCGGGATTTTTTTGCGGGGGGATTTCATGGAGGCCTTCGCCGCGGCCGTCGAGGAAGCGTTCTTCGTTTTTTTTGAGGACATGTCAGTTCCCGGGATAAGGAGAAAAAAGGCCTTTGAAAAAGTCGGACCAGTCGTCGGTCACAAAGTCGCGGAACTCGCCCGCATCGAAATACACGCCATGCCCGTGAGGGCACGTCTCATAGTGAATGTGATGCTGGTAGGCATCGAAGCGCGTCTCCATCGGCGCGCCGCATGTGGGGCAACGCACCGGGTCCGGCGTCGGCAACGCGCCCGTAGCATCGACGACGGGACGTCCGGGATCCACCACTCCGGCACCGCCGGCTTTCTTCAGTTCCAGGTGCTCCGTCCCGTCGAACCACAACCCGCCGCACGCCGTGCAACGGTCCACCGTGATTCCGGCGTGCTTCACCCCCACCATGGAACCCCGGCATTTGGGGCATTGCATAGGAACCTCCCGGTGTGGACCGGATCCGCCGCCAACCTGCGTCACGAGTGCCGACACGCCTTCGGGAACGTCGGCGCGCCTAGCGCTTCGGGTTCAGCAGACTCTTGAAAAAATCCCCGAGATCCTCCTTCACGAAATCGCGGAACTCGCCCGCGTCGAAGTAGACCCCGTGACGATCGGGACAGACGTCATAGCTGATGTGCGACTGGTACGGATCGACCTGAACGGTCATCGTCTTGCCGCAGCGCGGACATGCGACGCCGCCGAGTTTGTCATGCTCCTTGCCCACCTTCGCCGAACCGGTATCGATGGCTTCCGCACCCGCGATCTTCTTGAGGTCGCGATGTTCGGTCCCGTCGAGCCAGATGCCCTGGCAGGCCTTGCAGCGGTCCACGGTCACATTGGAAAATTCGACGGGGTCCATCGGGGAATGGCACTTGGGGCAGCTCAGGGACATGGTCAGCTCCGGAAACAGGGAATGCAGGGGGCGGGATGCCGCCACCGCGGTATTCCTCCAATCTTAAAAAATGGTGGCGGGGGGCGGGGCGCGGCCCCCGGGATGAGGGCGACACGCCCGCGCGGAACGCACCCGGCGCGCGCCGACTGTCTATATTCATCCCACACCCGGTCCCCAGGATGACACACCGTGCTGTCGGAAGAGCATCAAAACATGATGCTGGCCTATCTCTCAGGCCTGCGACGCGGCGCGCGCCTGCGCTCGCTGGACGATCTGGCCGCGCTGCCGGCGCGCGACCTGCTTCTGCTCGCGCGCAGGATCGACGAAGCGGCGCTGGGCATCTTCGTTCAGCTGCTAAAGTCCACAGGCGAAGGCCGCACCCTGTTTTCCAGGCTCATGGGCGACCACGAAGAAGACAACCGCCCGCTGGTCGACGAGTTTTTCGACCGCTATTACAAATCCGTACTGGCCGCCTCGGAGGACGCGCCGCCCTACAACCCGCTTGAGATCTATCTGCCCGCGCACGCGCTCGACGACCTCGCTTTCGTCCAAAGCCGTCAGGCGTTCTTCCTGCGACAACCCTGCGTGGTGATCAACGAATACCTCGACGGCGTCTTTCCCCGCGACGACGGGCCCCACGCCTTTCGGCCCGACGAACCGGACACGGCCTGGGCCTACTTCTGGCAAAGGGTGATCTCCCGCTGACGGCCCCACGAGGAAGAGCATGAGACACGCATCCGCATCCCACGACCACACCGACGCCCCCACCGACGACCATGCCTCCCGGGACACGCCCCGCAGCGCGCCGCGCAAGGATACCGCCACCGATACGGAAACGGCACCGCAAACGCAGGCGGTGCGCGACTGCAAGGTCGTCCTGTTCAACGATGAGGAGCACACCTACGACTACGTGGTCGAAATGCTGACGCACGCCTGTCACCTTGCGCGCGGGGAGGCCTTTCGGTGCGCGGTGGAGGTCGACCTCACGGGCCGCACCATCGTGTTCTACGGATCGCGCGCAGCCTGCACCGCTGTCGTGGCCAAGATCCGCGCATACGGTCCCGACCACCGGCTACCGCAAAGCATGACGTCGATGCGGGCCGAGATCGAGGCGTGCTGAGGGTGCGGGGGATAGCTAACAGCTAACAGCGGACAGCTTACAGCGGACAGCGGACAGCAAAGAGGGGGACTGGGGACGGGAGGCGGGAACGGGAACGGGGTGTACGGTACGTGTGATGCAACGCGGTGTTTGAAGTTTTTCGAGTCTTTTCCCGCCTGAACTGAAACACCAGGAACAAGAAAGGCGACTCTTGCGAGCCGCCCCTTTTTTTTGCTGTAAGCTGTCCGCTGTAAGCTGTCAGCTCTTCCCCCGCTTGTCGTTCTCGATCAGCGCATACGCGCTGTGGTTGTGGATCGACTCGAAGTTTTCCGATTCGATCGTGTACTTCACGATGCGCGCATCCTGGTTGAGCTTGTGTGCGGCGTCGCGGACCATGTCCTCGACGAACTTGGGATTCTCGTAGGCGCGCTCGGTGACCCATTTCTCGTCGGGACGCTTCAGCAGCGCCCACAATTCACAAGAGGCGATCGATTCCACCAGATCCACAAGATCTTCGATCCACACGAAATCCGGCGGAGGCGCCAGCAGGGCCGTCACCGTGATGTGCGAACGCTGATTGTGCGCGCCGTACTCGGAAATCTCCTTGGAGCAGGGGCACAACGAGGTCACCGGCACCACGACCCGCAAGGTCATTTCGGTTTTTCCGTCGGCATGTTCGCCGATGAAGGTCACGTCGTAGTCCATCAGGCTTTCGACCTTGGAAACCGGGGCCGTCTTGTTCACGAAATACGGGAAACGCATCTCGATGATGCCGCGGTCGCTGTTCAGGCGCTTCACCATTTCCGGCAGCATGGCCTGAAACGATTCGACCGTGATTTCCTTTTCGCGACGGTTCAGGATTTCCACGAACCGGCTCA
>CAZKRC010000002.1:0-32195 GCA_964555105.1 uncultured Bifidobacterium sp.
TCGCGTCCAACCCGCTGCCGAAGGTGGACACCGCGCACGCGGCCTTCGCCGACGCGGAGCAAAGCGTGAAGGCGCGCCTCGACCGGCTGCTGAACGCCAACGGCAAGACGCCGGCGGCCGAGTTCCACAAGCGGCTCGGCAAGATCCTGTGGAACCAGTGCGGCATGGCCCGCAACGAGGCCGGCCTCAAGCAGGCGCTGATCGATATCCCCAAGCTCCGCGAAGAGTTCTGGAGCGACGTGCGGGTGACGGGAGCGTCGGGCGACTTCAACCTGGCGCTTGAGGAAGCCGGTCGCGTGGCGGACTACCTCGAGTTCGGCGAACTGATGGTGCTGGACGCTTTGGAGCGCCGCGAATCGTGTGGCGGCCACTTCCGCGAGGAGTCGCAGACGCCCGAGAACGAGGCGCTCCGCGACGACGGGAACTTCTGCCACGTGGCCGCCTGGGAGCACAAGGGGGAGGGCGATATCGCCGCGTCCGTGCTTCACAAGGAGCAGCTCACATTCGAGAACGTGCACCTGACCCAGAGGAGTTACAAGTGAGGGAGCACACAGCTTACAGCACACAGCTTACAGCCCAAATCACGCTCTGCCATTCTGTTGTTGCTGTTTGCCGTCAGCTGTCCGCTGTCGGCTTCCAAGATCCGGGAGGAGTCTCACCATGAACTTTAAGCTCAAGCTCTGGCGTCAGGCCAGCGGTGCAGCCAAGGGACGTTTCCAGGAGGTGGAGGCGAAGGACGTGTCCCCCGACATGTCCTTTCTGGAAATGCTCGACGAGGTCAACAACGACATGATCCGCGCGGGCCAGGACACGGTCGCTTTCGAAAGCGACTGTCGTGAAGGCATTTGCGGCACCTGTTCGCTGGTGATCGACGGCCTGCCGCACGGGCCTGACCGGGGCATCACCGCGTGCCAGGTGTACATGCGCCAGTTCACCGACGGTCAGACCATCACGGTGGAGCCGTGGCGGGCAAAGGCCTTTCCCGTCATCAAGGACCTTGCCGTCGACCGCTCCGCCTTCGACGAGATCATCGCGGCGGGCGGTTTCATCTCGGCCAAAACCGGCAGCGCACCTGATGCCAACAGCGTGCCGGTTCCCAAACCCGCGGCCGACGTCGCCATGGATGCCGCAGCGTGCATCGGCTGCGGCGCGTGCGTGGCGGCTTGTCCCAACGCATCCGCGATGCTCTTCGTCGCCGCCAAGGTTTCGCACCTCGGACACCTGCCGCAGGGGCAGCCCGAGCGGGAGCGCCGCGTGGTGCGTATGGTGTCGAAGATGGACGAAGCCGGCTTCGGTAACTGCTCGAATCGTTACGAGTGCGAGGCGGCCTGCCCCAAGGAGATTTCCGTGGATCACATCGCGCGCATGAACCGTGATTACGGCGTGTCCGCGGTGTTCGGCACCGGGCAGGACCGTCAGGACGGCGGCGGCGCCTGAATCCTGGGGATTCGGGCACGCGTCGCCCCTCGGAACGCAAGAAGCCCGGGCCATGCCCGGGCTTCTTGCGTTGAAGGAATGCCCCCGGTCAACCCAAGGGCAACTTCACGGAGATCGTGGTCCCCTGCGCGGGGCTGCTGCGGAAAGCGATCGAACCGCCGTGGGCCTCGACGATGCGCCTGCACAACGGAAGGCCCAGACCATACCCCGGCGTTCCCGAGCGGGAGCGGTCGGTGCGGTAGAACGGTTCGAAGATCAGGCGATGCTCCTCCTCCGGGACGGTCGGCCCTCCGTTGGTCACGGAGACGACGGCGTGTTTCCCTTCGCGCCTGAGCGAGACCTTGACCGGCTGCCGGGATTCACGCCCGTGCTTGAGACCGTTTTCGATCAGGTTGCGCAATACCTGCCTCATGCGCTCGGCGTCCAGCGGGATCTCGGGCAGGGGTTCGATCGTCAGGTCGATGCCCGGCGGCTGGCCTTCGAAGCGCGAGACCTTTTCCGTCAGCAAGGTTCCGAGATCCAGGGGACGACGCGTGAGTCCGCCCGCCGGGCTGTTCAGGCGTTCCGTCTCGAGGATTTCGGAAACCATCTTGCCCAGCGCATCGACTTCCTCATGCAGGCTGTCGATGGCGGCCCCGGGTTCGGCCATCTCCAGCGCCACGCGCATGCGCGTTAGCGGAGAGCGTAGTTCATGACTCACGTCGATCAGAAGCTGGTCGCGCGCGCGCAGGCGGTCCTTGAGGCTGCGGGTCATGGCGTTGAAGGAATCGGCGAGGTCCGCGAACTCGCTGCTGCCGATGGCCGGAATGCGGGTGTCGAGGTTCCCTTCCTCCACCGCCCTCACGCCGCGGGCAAGGGTCCGGATGGGTTGAAGCTGGCGCCTCAGGAACAGCCAGGATCCGAACCAGACGCCGGCGATGCCGCCGAACAGGAGGATCCATTCGACCGGGGAGCCTTCCCAAGGATGCCGGCGGCGCGAGCCGTAGATGTAGGTGTAGCCTTCGGCGGCGGGGATGACGGCGAGCATGCGGCCTTTGCGCCAGTTGACGTGGGGGGAATCCGGGCGCACGGGGTCCGGCTCCGGCGCTTCGGGCGGGCGGATTTTCAGGCTCGGGGGCGTGTCGCCCGGGGCGTACGGGGGCGCGAGCCCCTGCTCGCGGGCGAGAATGCGCTCCTGAACCCCCGTGGGGACGCGCGGCGAGAACCACCATTCGCCTTTCGGATCACGGATGGCGATTCCGAGCCTCAGTTTGTCCGACAACCGGCTGGCCTTTTCGTGATCGGGGGGGACGCCGATCTCGTTCGTCAGCAGCTCCGCGTATTCCCGGAGGTTGATGCGGGTGGACTCCCGCACGCCGGGATTCCACCACGACCGGAAGAAGAACGCGAACAGGCACAAGGTCAGCAGCATGGTCACGGTCATGACCGCGATCAGTTTGAAAAACAGGGACTGGTGGCGCTTCGCGCGCAGCACGTGCAGCGGGCTATTCTCCAGGTTCGTCATCGAGTCCGCCCAGGAAGAGGTAGCCGGTCCCACGTACGGTTTTCAGGTAGCGCGGCGTTTGGGGATCGTCGCCCAGCTTTTGACGCAGGCGGCTCACCAGCACGTCGAGCGAACGGTTGACCGGGTCCCATTCGCCCCCCTTGAGCAAGTCGACCAGCCGTTCGCGGTGGAGCACCACGCCCGGGAAGCGTGCGAACACCGCGAGGGCATCGAACTCCAGCGCGGTGAGGCGGAGGTCCTCGCCGTCGCGTACGGCGGTGCGCTTGCCCATGTCCACCTCGAGATCGCCGCAGCGGAGGACTTCGCCGCGCACCGGGGCCTGCTTGCGACGGAGAACCGCCTGGATGCGTGCGGCCAGCTCGCGGGGTTCGAAAGGCTTGGGCAAATAGTCGTCGGCACCGATCTCCAGGCCCACGATGCGGTCGGCCACTTCGCCGCGCGCCGTGAGCATGATGACCGGAACGTCGGAGGTTTTACGGATTTCGCGACAAACCTCGAAACCGTCCTTGCCCGGGAGCATGACGTCGAGCAATACGCAGTCGGGCGGATCGATGCGCAGCATGCGCAGGCCGTCGTCGCCGTTGGCGCCGTGGGAGAGGATGATCTCGAAGCGGCGCAGATACTCGGTCAGCAGGCCGGCGAGCTTCCGGTCGTCGTCGATAAGCAGGGCTTTGATCTTCATGATGGTTCTCTCCGTAGGGCGGTGTCTGTGAAGGCTGTGCGTGGATCACGCGTTGGATGGTCGAAGCCGCCGTGCCGGCGGCGTTTCCTGACGTCTTCCTTTCCCTTACTCATATCTTAGCGCATCGATGGGGTTCAGGCGCGCGGCCTTGCGCGCCGGCCACCAGCCGAAAAAGATCCCCGTGGCCGCGGAAAAGGCGAAGGCCACCACCACCGACGAGACCGAAACCTGGACGGCCCAGCCCTGCACGCCGGCCAGGAGCGCGGCCACGCCCACCCCCACGCCTACGCCGATCAAGCCGCCCAGCAGGCTGATCATCATGGCTTCGACGAGGAACTGCAGCAGGATGTCGCGCCCGCGCGCGCCCACGGCGAGGCGGAGTCCGATCTCGCGCGTACGCTCGGTGACGGAGACGAGCATGATGTTCATGATGCCGATGCCGCCCACCAGCAACGAGATGCCCGCGATGCTCGAAAGCAGGACCGTGAGCGCGCCCGACACGGCGGTCGCGGCTTCGGCGATCTCGGTCTGGGTCCGTACGTTGAAGTCCGGGACGGTGCCGGGAGGCATGCGCAGCCGCCGCATCAACACGTCCGTGATCTGGTTCGCGGCCTCGGGCATGGCCTCCTCCGACACGGCGGAGGCCATCATGCTGTGCACGTAGATGTTTCCCAGAAGCTTCTTCTGCACCGTGGCGAACGGCGCGACCACGATGTCGTCCTGGTCCTGTCCGAAGCTGTTCTGTCCCTTCGCCTCCAGCACGCCGAGGACGCGGAAGGGCAGGTTGTTGATGCGCAGGCTGGCACCGACGGGGTCGACGCCGGGACCGAACAGGTTGTCGGCCACGGTGCGCCCGATGACGCACACCTTGGCGCCGCCGCGTTCGTCGGAGTGCGTGTAGACCGCACCCAGCGCGAGCGGCCACTGCCGGATGAGGAGGTACTCGGGGTACGCGCCCATCACCGACGTGCGCCAGTTCTCGCCGCCGGTTTTCAGCTGCGCCTGCGTGCGCGCCACGGGCGTGATGTAAAGCAGCGCGGGCGCCTCCCGGGCCACGGCCTGCACGTCCTCTTCGCGGAAGCGGCTGGCCGCGCCGGCTTCGAGGCGTGCGGGGCCTTGGCTGCGCGACCCCGGGAACACGTTGATCACGTTGGATCCGAGGCTGGCGATGGAGCTTTTCATGGTGTCGCCCGCGCCGCGTCCCACCGCCAGCATGGCGATCACCGCCGCCACGCCGATGATGACGCCGAGCATGGTGAGGAACGTCCGCATCTTGCTGCGGGCCAGCGAACGGAGGGCGATCCGGAGGAGGTCGGAGAACCGCATGTCAGGCCTTCTCTTCCGGGGGGGCGGCCATCGCGGCCGCCAGGACGTCGCGCGCCGAAGTGACCACGGGCGTCGGTTCATCGCGCACGATGCGCCCGTCACGCACGACGATCTGGCGCTTCGCGAAGGCGGCGACGTCGGGCTCATGCGTCACGAGCATGATGGTGATGCCGCGTTCATTCAGATCCTGAAACACCTGCATGATCTCCAGGCTGGTGCGCGTATCGAGGTTCCCGGTCGGTTCGTCGGCGAGGATGAGCACGGGATCGTTCACCATGGCGCGGGCGATGGCGACGCGTTGTTGTTGTCCGCCGGAAAGTTGGTTGGGGGTGTGATGCGCGCGTTCGCCGAGCCCCACCTTGGCCAGGGAGGCGCGGGCCCTGGTCTCGGCGTCCGCGCGGGTCACTTCGCCCCGGTACAGCAGGGGGAGCTCCACGTTTTCGAGGGCGGTCGTCCGGGCGAGGAGGTTGAACGACTGGAACACGAAGCCCAGCTTGCGGTTGCGCACGCGTGAGAGCTGGTCGGCTCCCAGGTTTTGCACGGGTTCGCCATCCAGCAGGTACCGGCCCGCGTCGGGCACGTCCAGGCATCCGAGAATGTTCATCAAGGTCGACTTGCCCGACCCGCTGGGGCCTCCCACGGCGACGAATTCGCCGCGATGGATCTCCAGGTCGACGCCACGCAAGGCGCGCACCTCGGTTTCACCGAGGGTGTAGGTCTTCACGAGACCTTGAACCGAAAGCAGGGGGGCGCGCGCGTTCATGTCAGCGACGACCTCTTCCGGGCATGCCGAAGGGAGAGCCTGCGGGGCCGGCCGGCGTCGCGGACGACACCATCCCGGTCACGACCTCGGCCCCGGGCTCGAGGTCCGCTTCGACCGCCGTCCGGGCGCCGTCGCTCAGGCCGGTGCGCACGGGCACGCGCCGCAAGCTTCCGTTCTCCAGCACGTGCACGGCCTCCTCGACGGCGCCGGGCGTGCCCCGCGCCCCGCGGGCGCCCCGGTTCGCACCCGGCGGCATGCGGCCCGCGCCCGCTCCGCCCGCGACGGAGGCCGCGGAATCGGGCGGGATGAATCGCAGCGCGGCCACGGGCACGCGCAGCGCATCTGCGACGCGATCGGTGACGATGGTGAGCGTGGCGGTCATGCCCGGCATCAGGCGCAGGTCGGGGTTGGAGGCCCGCAGGATCACGTCGTAGGTCACCACGTTTTGCGTCACCGTCGGCTGCAACCGGACCTGTTCCACCGTGCCCGTGAACACCGTGTCGGGGTAGGCGTCCACCGTGAAGGTGGCCGACTGCCCCTTGCGCAGGCGGCCGATGTCGGCCTCGTCCACTGCGGCCTGCACGTGCATCTCCGTCATGTCGCCCGCGATGGTGAACAGCGTCGGGGTGTTGAAGCTCGCGGCCACCGTTTGTCCCGGTTCGACCGCGCGCGAGAGCACGATGCCGTCGATGGGGGACTCGATGATGGCGTAGCGGAGGTTGATGCGCGCGCGTTCCACCTGCGCCCGGGCCGAACTCAGGTTGGCCGCCGATACGCGGGCGGACGCTTCGGCCTGTTCCAGTTCCGAACGCGAAATCAGGTCGCGCTTGAACAGGCTGCGCGCGCGGTCGCGCTCCGCCGCGGATTGCTGCGAGAGCGCGGACACGCGCTCCAGTCCCGAAAGGGCGTCCTTCAGCGCGGCGTCCAGCAAGGTGGTGTCGAGCCGCGCGATCACCTGTCCCTGGGTGACGCGGTCGTTGAAGTCCACGTACAACCCGGCGATGCTCCCGGACACCTGCGTGCCCACCTGCACGGTGGTCACGGCCTGCAGCGTTCCGGTGGACGTCACGGTGACCTCCACCGGGCCCCGCGTCACGGGCGCGGTGCGCCACTCCACGGTTGCGGGACGCGATTTCCACCACCATGCTCCGGCGATGAGGGCCGCGAGTGCGACTCCGGAAAGGATCCAAACGTTTTTTTTGCGCATGTCGTCAGTTCTCCGGGGAGACGGGAGCCGCGAGCACGCCGGCCAGGCGCTTGAGGGCGAGCTCCGATTGTTTGGCGGTCTGGCGTACGGTCGCCAGGCGTACGCGCGCGGTCAGCAGGCGTTGCTGCGCGTCGCGAAATTCCAGGGCGGAAGAGGCACCCACGCGATAGCGTTCGCGCGCGGCCTCGGCCTGCAGGCGCGCTACTTCGATGTTGCGCTCTTCCAGTTCGATCTGGCGCAGCCCCGAAGCGTAACGCGCCTGGGCCTGTGCGTAGTCGGTGAGAACATCCTGCTCCACCTGCTTCAGCGTGGTTTCCTGCCGGCGCAGGTTGATGCGCGACGTGCCCACGCTTTGCCGCGTGCGCAGCCCGGTGAACAGCGGCAGCGACAGGTTCAGGCTGTAATTGACGGCATCGGACGTGTTGACGGCAGGGGTGGGGTTGAGCGCCTCCGGCGCGGTGCTGTAGCTCAGGCCTCCCGAGAGGGTGGGAAGGTACGCGCCGCGCGCCTCCTTCAGGGAAAACTCCGAAGCCTTGATCTGCGCGCGCGCTTCACGCAGGGAGGGGTTGCGGTCCGCAAGGGACGCGCGCCATGCCTCCACCGCCAGCGCCGGTTCCACGGGAATCGTGTCGGGCACGTCGAAGGCCACATCGGGTGAACGCCCGAGGTGACCGTTGAGGCGGAACCGGGCTTCGCGCAGCGCGTTCTCCTGCGACATCAGCGCGGACGAATCGGCATTCAGGTCTGCTTGCGCCTGCAGAAACTCCAGGCGCGAGCCCGCGCCCACTTGCTGGCGCGCGCGCGCCAGGTCGGCGCGCTCTTGTGACACCGCGAGCGCCTCCCGCAGGGCGGACAATCCCAGTTTCTGTCGCGCCACTTCGTAATAGGCCGCGAGGATGGACTCCACCGTGCTTTCCACCGCGACCTGCTCGCGCAGGGTCGCGGCCGTCTCCTGGCTTTTCAGGCGCCGGTAGGCGAACGTCGACTGAAAGCCGTTGAAGATCTGCAGGTTGGCTCCCACGCCCACGGTGGTGCGGGTGGGGGAATCGGTGCCGAGTTCGCCACCGTGGTTCGCGGACGCGGACGCGGTCGGAAGGAAGGCACCCACGCCGGTCTGGCGGTTGAGCACCGCAAGCTCCGTCTGGTCGCGCACGAGGGACAACGCGAAGTTGTTCTCAAGGCCCACACGGACGGCGTCCTCGGCCGTCAGGAGAGGCGGGGCGGGATCCGGTGACAGGCTATCGCCCGGTGCCGCCCCGGTCACGGCCGTGGCGACGAGGAACATCAACCCCACGGCACGCGTCGTCCGGCCGGGCGTGGCCCCGCGGGCGGACCATGCGGAAGGCAAAGGACGGTTCACAAACAAAAGGTTCACAAACACTGTTCAGGACTTTCGGACAAGGAAATGGTGCCTCCCCGTTTCAGGACGGGAAGCCGCGCCTGGCGGAATATTACGCTTTGATCACGGAAGATGAAAACGCGGCATTTCCCTTCGGCCGGGGAAGGTGTTACCGGAAGCGTCTTCACGCCCTGTGGGAAGATACAAGCGGAGGGCATGCGGTGCGCGTTACAAGCGTAACGAAGAGTAACCCCACGCAACGGCGCGGGCGACATGGTCACCCCCGGGATTGCCCGAACGGGCGATCTGTTTCACCGTTTACTTTATCTGCGGAGTGTGGGACTCCTTGACGACACAAAATCAGACCTTGGAGTGTTACGGCTTGAAAAAACATGAAATACATGCCCCGGTCCCCCTTCCAGTCGAGAAGATTACATTCGAATCGAGTTGATTTCGTTATAATCCAGGCGGAGGGGTGTGCACCGTCCCATGACTCCATTCAAGGCCCGTAAACCCATTCAAGGAGAGGCTGTTTGTATGAGAAAGTCGATTGAGGTGATTGCCGTGGTCGCACTGGCGGCCCTTGTTTCATGGCCCCAAGCCCAGAACCTCGGGACCTGGACGAAGTACCGCACCGTGACCATCAATACGACCCCGGCGGGAGGGGGGGCCGACGTCGCAGGGACGGTAGAGGATTTTCCGGTCCTGGTCCGTCTGACGGACGCCTCCAACGCCACCGGCGCTGATGTTTTGTCCGAGGCGCTCGCGGGGGGCGCCGACATTCGCTTCACCAATGCGACGGGGACGGTGCTCCTGCCTCATGAGATCGATCACTGGTCTCCGACCAGCGCGGCGATCTGGGTGAAGGTTCCTTCCGTAGCGGGGAACGCGAATACCGCGATCCGCATCTACTGGAGCAGACCCGGAACCCCGAGCGCTTCCGATGGAAACGCCGTGTTTCCGGCCTCCAACGGCTATACGGGCGTTTGGCACATGGGCGGCTCCGATGGCCCGCGTCCGAATGCGACCGTGGGAGGCCCGGACGCGGTCCCTTCCCTCGGCGCTGAAAGCGGGACATTCGCGGGGCGCTCACGGCCCGGACACATCGGATTGGCCGACAGCCTTCAGGGCGCGTCAAGCCCGGCCGGGGAATACTTCGACGTCAGCCCGATGCCGGGGTTCGGAAACGGATTCACGTTTTCCGCCTGGACTTACATCACGTCCACGACGGGAAGGTCGTGGATGCGTATTTTCGATTTCGGCAACGGTGAAGGACTCGACAACATCTTCTTCGGGCGGCAGGATGCATCCTCCACCTTGCTGTTCGACGTGTTCCCCGGACAAATCATTTCCGATGAGAACGGCATCGTGACAGGAGAGTGGCGCTATCTGACCACCACCATCTCCGCCTCCGATGACGTAACCTCTGTAAATGCCACGCATCTGTATGTCAACGGGATGCAAGTCGCGGCGGGCGAGGCCAGCTATGAGGACGTGGTGCGTACCTCCAGCTTCGTCGGTCGGTCGAATTGGGCCGATGCCACCTTCACCGGTTACCTCGATGAAGTGCGCGTTTCCGAAGTGGAGCGTTCCGCCGACTGGATCAAGCTGAACTTCGAAACCCAGAAGGCGATGGCGACAGCGGTGACTCTGGGCGCGACCCAGGCACAAACCGTGAAGGTAATGTACTACGGGGAACAGACTCCCACCTATCTCGTGAATGCGGCGATTTCCCCGAACACTCCGGTGGTCTCGGGGACGGCAACCGCCTACGCGGTCTCTTCGGGAACCCTACCCGCCGGGCTGACCCTCGATGCGACAACCGGCGTCATCAGTGGCTCACCGACCACTGTGGCGGCCCAGACCCAGCTGGTCATCACCGGCACTGTCAACGGCAACCCGGCCCTGGACACCCTCAGGATCACGGTTTCCGCAGGGGATCCCCCTGGCGCTCCGACCAATGTCACGGCCGTGCGCGGCAACACCCAGGTCACGGTCTCCTGGACGGCCCCGGCATCGAGCGGCACGCTTCCGGTGACCTCCTACCTCGTGCGCGCGACGTCCGACGCGGCGAAGGGATGCGACTGGACAACCGGTGATCTCACGTGCACGGTCACCGGCTTGACCAACGGCACGCCCTATTCGTTCACGGTACGCGCCGTAAGCGATGTCGGACCGGGCGCGCTGTCCGAGTCCTCGGCTCCCGTAACCCCTGCCGGCCTGCCGGGCGCTCCCACGGCGGTGAAGGTGGTGCTGCTCTCAGGTGGCGGGCAGAACGCCACGGCCACGGTGTCCTGGACCGCCCCGACTGCTGATGGCGGCGCGCCGCTCGCCGGCACCTACGTGTTCGGTGATCCCTCGGGCAACTGCTTCGCACCTGCTCCCGGTACCAGTTGCGTGGTGACGGGCCTTGCGTACGATACCCCGTACACCTTCCGCGCTACGGCCTCGAACGGTGTGGGCATCGGTGATACCTCAGCGGCGTCCGAAGCCTTCACGCCGGTGGCCATCCTGCCGGGCAGCTTTGTCCTGCAGACGACGGGTTCCGCGCAGCCTTTCACCTTCGTGCTTTCGCAGGATGCGATCAACAGCACGGAGGCATTCACGATGACGATCAGTGATGTGTGGGGGCGTACGGTGTGGGCGCGCACGGTTCATCCCGCCCGCGACGGCAGCCGTGAACTGATCTGGAACAGTCGCAATACCAAGGGCAAGGTCGTTGCGTCGGGCCTGTACGTAATGCGGGTGACGACGCGGAACGGAGCGAAAGCCGCCACATTTGTCGAAAGTGCGATCAAGCGCTGATTCCGGAAAACCCGCCGCCTAAGCCGGCCGTCCCGAAACGGAGTGGCTTGGGCGGTCCCGCACGGCCATCGACGATTTGATGGGCTGACGGCGACGGCGTGGCACTGTCCGTATCCTCTACATGCGCGCCACCGGTCGGAAGTCGCCTCCGCCGCAAAGGGTTTGTATGTTGCCGACGCGCAGGACTCCCTTGCGCCGCCGCCCCGGCGTTTCCGGAGAATCATCATGAAAGCCCCCCTGCCGCGCTGGTTTCTTGTCCCTGCCACGTTCGCCACGTTGGTTGTGTCCCTGACGTTTTCGTCCGCTCACGCGGACACGCCGCGCACCGCGGCCCGGGACGCCCAGGCGGTGCAGGCGCAGGTGATGCCCGTCGAGTCGGACAAGGTCTGCATGGTCAACGACCAGCACTTCGGGACGCCCCAGATTCCCGTCGACGTGAACGGCAAGACGTATTACGGGTGCTGCGAAGGGTGCAAGGCGACGCTCGCCGAGGACGGGAAGGCACGCATGGCGGTGGATCCGGTGTCACGCAAGCCGGTGGACAAGGCGCTGGCCGTCATCGGCGCTTACCGTGACGGGCAGGTGGAATACTTCGAGAATGCCGGAAACCTGGAGGCCTGGAACAACCGCTAGGGGAGTCAGGCTTCCGGAGGGTCACCCCGCGCGCAGCGCGTCCCCCCCAACCAAACCCCAAACCGGTCACCCGGTCATCCCTGCCTCACGAGTGAGGAAAAAACGGGACGACGAAACGGTCAGGAAAAACGGTCAGGAAAAACGGGTGGGGATACTGGAAAAACAAAAAAGCGGACGGGAAAACCCGACCGCTTTTTTTGAAATCCATGGTGCCCGGGAGCAGACTTGAACTGCTACGACCTTGCGGCCACTAGAACCTGAATCTAGCGTGTCTACCAATTTCACCACCCAGGCAGAGTGGAGCGGGAAATGTGGAAAATCGGGAGGCGACTGTCAACGGTCGCGGACCCGAATTCCGTCCGGCCTGTGAGAAAGTGGGCGGCCCAGGCGTCTTACACCCGCGTCAGCAGGTCGGTCACACGGGCGCGGATTTCGTCGCGCACGATGTTGAACTCGGCGGGCGGCATCAGTTTGGGGTCGGGCAGGGCCCAGTCCTCGTGCAGGCGGCCTTCGATGAACGGGCAAGCGTCGCCGCAGCCCATGGTCACCACCGCGTCGTAACCGGTGTGAGGGACTTCATCAAGCGATTTGGAATCGTGCGTGCTCAGGTCGTAACCGAGTTCGGCCATGGCCGCAATGGCCTTGGGATTGACCACGCCCGAGGGCCGGGAGCCGGCGCTGTACGCTTCCACGGGAATGCCCAAGGAGGTGCCGACGAGGCGAGCGAAGGCTTGGGACATCTGGCTGCGGTTGCTGTTTTCGATACAAACGAAGAGGAGTTTTTTGGGGGCGGACATGAAGGCCTCCGGGGAGGGGTGAGGGGAGAATTAAGAATGAAACGCAGTAAGGGGAATGACATGTTGACCTTTGGAATGCAGGGGGCGTGTCCGCGTGTAGGGGCACGCTGTTCATTCAACGTATTGTTCCTTCTTCATTCTTGATTGCCGGCAGGGTTCTCCGCAGGGAAATATTTCCGTTTTAAATACAGGGAGACGTGGACGAGCGCAATGAGTGCGGGGACCTCCACGAGCGGGCCCACCACCGTGGCCAGGGCCACGCCAGAGCCGATGCCGAACACGCCGACCGCCACGGCGATCGCGAGTTCGAAGTTGTTGCCCGCCGCGGTGAACGCGAGGGTCGCCGTGCGCGGATAGTCGGCTCCGAAGCGCCGGCCCATGTAGAAGCTGACGAAGAACATGATGACGAAGTACAGCGCCAGCGGCGCCGCGATGCGGAGCACATCCAGCGGGAGTCGCACGATGGTTTCACCCTTGAAACTGAACATCACGAGGATGGTAAATAACAGGGTGATCAGCGTGATCGGCGCGATGCGCGGGAGGTAACGCGTCTCGTACCACGCGCGCCCCTTGAGCCGGATCAGCAGCATGCGGCCGAGCGCGCCCGCCGCGAAGGGCAGGCCGAGGTAGAGCATCACGTTGGCGAAGACGGCGGTCATCGATATCCCGACGGCGACGCCTTGCAGGCCGAACAGTGGCGGCAGCACGGCGGCGAAGAACCATGCGTACGCGCCGAAGAACAGCACCTGGAAGATGCTGTTGAGCGCGACGAGGCCCGCGACGTAGGTGCTGCTCCCGCGCGCGAGCTGGTTCCACACCAACACCATGGCGATGCAGCGCGCGAGGCCGACAAGGATCAGGCCGAGCATGTATTCGGGCTTGTCGTGCAGGAAGAGCGCGGCGAGTGCGAACATCACCAGGGGGCCGATGATCCAGTTCTGCACCAGTGAGAGCGCGAGGATCTTGCGATCCTTGAATACCGTGCCGAGTTCTTCGTATCGCACGCGCGCCAACGGCGGGTACATCATGAGGATTAGGCCGAGGGCGATCGGGATGTTGGTGGTGCCGTAGCTGGTGGCGTCCACGGCGGTGGTCACGAGCCGTGGGGCGAAGTGGCCGAGTGCGACGCCGGCGGCCATGGCGAGGAAGATCCACAGCGTGAGGTTGCGATCGAGAAACGAAAGGCGGCCGGGTTTATCCGGCACGCCGTCCGCTGTCGGTGGCACGGTTTGCGGCGCGCGTGCAGCGTTGGTCACACCTGTTTGTTCACTCACAGCAGGCGTGTTTCGGTGCCGGTTTTTCTGCCTGGGCGGCCTTGGCGGCTTCAGTCTTGCCGGGCGTGCAACAATTTGCTCCGCACGTGCACACCGTGCATTGACACGTTCCGTCCGGACTTCCCTCTGTGCCGCAGCAGGATTTTTTGGTTCTGAACCGGAACAGTTTCTTCAGAAAGTTCATGGTGTTCTCCTTGTCTATCGCCGTGTGGGTCGTCTTGTCAGGGGACAGGGTCTTCAGCGGGAGCGCTTAGCAGCAGCCGTCGACACCGCACGAAGTCGCTTCGCCGGAATCCGTCGCGGGCGCGAGGATGTCGAGCTTTTGGATCAGCGGAGTGTTCCCTGCCTCTGCGGTCTGGGAGGAAGATTTGGTGGCGGGAGCGGCGTGGACGCCGGGCGCGGAATGCGTGTCGACGCGCGGGGCGTTCTGGTCCGGGTTGGCCGGGTTGGTGTGCGGGGATGTCTGGTTCATGGTGACCTCCGTGTTCATGTTGTTCAATCGTTGTGACATTCAGGGGCCATCGCCGGTGATCCGTGCGCGGCGACGGGGGACGGTTCGCAGCAGCAGCCCACGGCAATTTGCCGGATCCCCGTCATCAAGTCGCCGAGCGCGGCGGCGGCGCCCTCGAAGGCGGTGATGTTGAGGCAGTAGCAACTGCGTGGGCCGTCGGTGACACCCCGGATGAGGCCGGCTTCTTTCAGGGCCTTCAAATGCTGCGACACCGTCGACTGCGAGAGCGGAAGACCTTCTACGATCTCGCCGCAGATGCAGGTGCCACGCGCCGCCAGCAGGCGCAAGATCGCGATGCGCGCCGGATGGGCGATCGCCTTGGCGATGTCGGCGATCTGCTGATCCGCCGCGGTGAACTCTAAGTCTTTACGTGATGTCATGTCAGTCGGGTTTCCGGGCCGGCGCGCCCTCGAGTGTCCTTTCAACTCAAGTTGTGTTTTTGACCTTCTCTAAATCGTACATCGTAAATATACGATAATGGGGGCGTATGGGCAAGAGCGCGGGTGGATTTCCGAGACGGATGTAAAAGGGCGCGAAGACGGACGATTCTCGTGCGCATGCGGCGACCTCGGCCTTCGGCACCCCTTCCGCATTCCGCATTCCCTACTTCCCGTGCCTCACTCCCCGGCCACCTCGCGCCTTCGCCGGACATTCCTAATTTCACTCCATGCGCACTTACCTCGACCAGCTCCGTGAAATTCTCGAAAACGGCGAAAAAAAGGAAGATCGGACCGGTACCGGCACGCTTTCCCTGTTCGGCATGCAGGCCAAATACGATCTGCGCGAGGGGTTTCCCCTGGTGACCACCAAGAAGGTGTTGTTCGCCGCGGTGGTCCGTGAACTGTTGTGGTTCATCGGCGGACACACCAACATCCACGACGACGATCTGACGAAGCACACGCCCATCTGGGATGCGTGGGCCGACGAGCAGGGCGAGCTCGGCCCCATCTACGGCTATCAATGGCGCAGCTGGCCGCGTTTCGTGGAGAACGCGGATGGTTCGGTCCGCAAGGAACACGTGGATCAGTTGCGCGACGTGATCGCGCAGATCAGGCAGTCTCCCGACTCGCGCCGTCTCATCGTCTCCGCGTGGAACGTGTCGGACATTCCGCAGATGAAGCTGCCGCCCTGTCACGCGTTCTTTCAGTTCTATGTCGTGAATGGTCGTCTCGATCTTCAACTTTACCAGCGCTCGGCTGACATGGCGCTGGGCGTGCCGTTCAACATCGCGAGCTACGCGTTGCTCCTCATGATGGTGGCGCGCGAGTGCGGCCTGACGCCGGGTGTGTTCACTCACACGCTGGGCGATGCGCACATCTACCTGAACCATGAGGGCGGGGTGCGCGAGCAGCTGAGGCGCGAGCCGAAGGCGTTGCCCACGGTGAAGATCGCCGACAAATCGTTGTTCGATTTGACCTTCGAGGATGTGACGCTCGAAGGCTACGAGCACCATCCGTTCATCAAGTTCCCGGTGGCGGTGTGAGCGGAGAGCGGAGAGCGGACAGCGGACAGCCGCGCGCAGCGGGTTCTTCCACGTCCGGGAAGAACGGGTTTTCCATCGTGGTGGCGATGGACACGAAGCGCGGGATCGGG
Organism: uncultured Bifidobacterium sp.; assembly: GCA_964555105.1. Taxonomy (GTDB): domain Bacteria; phylum Fibrobacterota; class Fibrobacteria; order UBA11236; family UBA11236; genus UBA11236. Next base: position 15,872 of record CAZKRC010000002.1, read on the forward strand.
AACAAGGGCGACCTGCCGTGGCCGAAGCTGAAGGGCGACATGCGGTTCTTCCGCGAGTTGACCACGTGTCCCGACCGCGCGGCGGTGGAGAAACGGTGGGGGTTGAAGCCGACGGAGTCGGCGGATGTTCAGGCGTGGGGCGATGTCTCGAACATGCTGAAGTTCGCGCACCCATTGCCGGCGGCGGAGACGCGGCAACGGAATGTCGTGCTCATGGGGCGCAAGACGTGGGAAAGCCTGCCGGAATCGTATCGGCCGCTGCCTGCGCGCCATAATCTTGTGTTGACCAGACAGCACGGCTATTCGCAGCGCTTCCCTCATCCTGATGGGGAATCCTCTGCCGATTTCGTTTCGATGACGGGGGATGTCGGAGACTATTTGGCCATGGGAGGCGCGAATCTCGAAGACCCCCTATACAGGGCTCCCCATGTATTTGTGATCGGTGGTGGGGAAGTATTTGTGCGCTTGTTGTCCTCCACGTACTGTAAGCATCTCTACATCACCGAAATCGATTCTGAATTCGCGTGCGATACATTCTTCCCGGAAACCCCTGACTTCGAACCCGTGTTGTCCTCGCCGTGGATCGAGGAGGGGGGCATCCGCTACCGCTTCCGCCGCTACGACCGCGTGGGGTGAAGCCCCGTAGTGGGTGCGGTCCCTGCGGGCTCATGGTTGGCGCGCTCGCTGTAAGCGTACCCTGTTGTTGGTGGCTTCCCTGCAGACCTTACCCTGTTGTTGGTGACTTCCCTGCAGCCCTTACCTTGTTGTTGGTGGCTTCCCTGCAGACCTTACCCTGTTGTTGGTGACTTCCCTGCAGCCCTTACCCTGTTGTTGGTGACTTCCCTGCAGCCCTTACCTTGTTGTTGGTGACTTCCCTGAAGGCCTTACCTTGTCGTTGGTGGTTGGTGAGACAGCCTCCGGACGGTTCCAAGGGAGTCGTACCTTGTGCCGTCAAACATCCCGGAGGCCAACCAGACCAACCACCAACCACCAACCACCAACCACAGGTATCGCCTCCCTGTGAACTTCCCGCGATACGGTAAATCCCCGGAAGTATCTTTCCCCGCATGGCCCTGCAGCGCATGAAGACCCAGCTCCTGTATCCGGAGTTTGAAGCCGCGATCGCCGCCGCCGACACGGAAGCGCTCGACGCGTTGCGCGAGCAGCTGACCGTGGAGGACTTCGGCGAACTGGTCGAGGCGCTGGATCCGCGTGTGCGCGCGGCGTTTTTCACGAGGATCCCCGCCGTCGAGGCCGCGGACATTTTCGAGCAGATCGACCTGAGCAGCCAGCGCGAAACGCTGGAGGAGCTGTCGGCTTCGCGGACCGCGGGCTTGCTGAACGAAATGGACGCCGACGATCGCACGGCGTTGCTGGAATCGTTGCCGGTGCATCAGACCAAACGGCTGATGAGTTTCCTGCGTCCGCGGGAACGCGCAGAAGCGCAGAAGTTGCTGGACTTTCCCGAGGACAGCGTCGGTCGTCTGATGACGCCCGACTTTCTCGCCATCCGCCGCGAGTGGACGGTGGGGCGCGCCCTGGATTACATCCGCTTCAACGGCGAGGACAAGGAAACCCTCAACGATATCTACGTGGTGGATCGCGAAGGGCGTCTGCTCGATGACATTCCCATCCGCGAGTTCCTGTTGTCTCCGCCGGAACGCGCGATCAGCGAGGTGATGGACGGGCACTACACGGCGCTGCAGGCGCACGACCCGCAGGAAGAGGCGATCCAGGGGTTCAAGAAGTACAGCGCGCGCACGGCGCTACCCGTGATCGACGAGGACGGCCTGCTGCTGGGCATCATCACCATCGACGACATCCTGCACTTGCAGGAGCGCGAGACCACGGAAGACATCCAGAAGTTCGGTGGCGCCGCGCCGCTGGAAGAGGATTACCTCGACATTCCGTTGTGGGATCTGATGAAGAAGCGTGCGGTGTGGCTGATCGTGTTGTTCTTCGGGCAGATGCTCACGGCATCGGCCATGAGCTTTTATGAGGTGGAGCTGTCCAGGACGGTCGTGCTGGCGTTGTTCATTCCCTTGATCATCAGCAGCGGCGGGAACTCGGGCGCGCAGGCGGCCACGCTGGTGATCCGCGCCCTGGCGTTGGGCGAGGTGACCTTCGCGGACGTGTGGCGCGTGTTGCGACGCGAGTTGATCGTGGGCGTCGGGCTGGGCGTGGTGTTGGGCCTACTGGGGCTTTTGCGCGTGGTGGTGTGGGGAACCGCCTTCCAGGCGTACGGTGAGGAGTTCTGGACCTTGGGTCTTTCGGTGGGCCTGGCCGTGATCTGCGTGGTGGCGTGGGGCAACATGGTGGGCTCGATGCTGCCGCTCATCCTCAGGCGCCTCGGCCTCGATCCGGCAACGTCTTCGGCGCCCTTTGTGGCGACCTTCATCGACGTGACGGGCATCCTGATCTATTTCAACATCGCGATGCTGGTGATGTCGGGGCGCGTGATGTAGAGGCGGCCGCGGCATGCCGCGGCCTTGCCACGACAGCCAGAGCAAGGTGACGGATCCCGCCCGCCGACATCACAGGTCCTAGATCATGAACGACACCTCTCTCGTCAATTCCCTGTCCGCGCTTGGTTTTGCGCCCGGTGCGCCCGGTGCGCGCGTGCTTGACCTCGGGTGCGGGACGGGGCGGCACGCGCAGGCGTTGGCGCGCGCGGGATACCGCGTCGTGGGGGTCGACAGCGATGTGGATGCGGTCGAGACCGCGCGCGCGTGGGCGAGGGAGGACGAGCGCGCGCCTGCGGAGGGCTCGCCTCCGGCGTTTCTCGCGGCGCGCGCGGAGAGCCTTCCTTTCAGCGACGCCGCGTTCGCCGCAATCTCGTGTCTCGACGTTTTGCATTGGGTTGCCGACGAAGACGCTTTCCGCGCGCTCTGGAGTGAGGCCTGGCGCACGCTCAGGCCGGGCGGCGTGCTGGTGGCGCGCGGCTTGATGCGCGAGGAGCTCCCGGAGGCCGTCCCGGTTGCGGGCGCGCACGCGGGCCGTTTTCGTCTGGCCCATGGCGCGGAGTGGTTTCTGCTTTCCCGCGCGGTGCTCGATGACGTGGTCGCGCGTGGAGCCGGCACGCTGGTCGAACCGCCGTGTTCCGTCGGTGCCGGTGCCCCGGGCGCTGCGCGCTTTGTCGCGCGCAAACCCGGTTGACCGCCCCGGCTCCCCCCCCCAAAAAATCCTGCGCGAAAAAAAAAGGAGGACCCTTGCGGATCCTCCCGTGCGAAAAAAACGGAGGATCCTTGCGGATCCTCCGTGCGAAAAAAAGGGAGAATCCTTGCGGATCCTCCCTTGTGTACCTTGCCGTGAGGCGTGGCACGGGACGTGGCGCGGCTGTGTGCCGCATCCGGTGCGCTTATTAAATGCCCACGGTCACGCCGGCGCTCACCGAGTTGTACTTGGCGAAGTTGTAGTCGGCGTTGAGGTTGAGGAACAGCAGGCGGACGCTGAGACCGGCGGTGGCGCGGTACTTGTTGTCGCCTTCCATTTCGAAGCTCACGGGGACCGGGTTGCCGTCGACTTCGAGATCGTAGCTGAACTCGAAGTCCGAGCTTTCGAACTGGATGCCGCCGTAGGGGGTGACGTTCAGGATGCGCCAGCCGAAGGTTTTGCTGGCGTTCAGGCCGAGCGCGCGCGAGGAGGCCTTGAACAGCGTGCCCACTTCGAGGGTTTGCGTGAAGAAACCGACGCTGAGGTCGATCGGTAGGGGGGTGGCGAACCACACGGCCGGGTTGTGCTGGATGCCGAAGCCGCTGAACTTGACCTTGCCCACGTCCTTGATGTCGTACTCGGGCAGATAGCGGAGCGTGAAGTTGGTGCCGTAGATGGTTCCGATGGTCAACTGCGGGGCGACCAGCGGCAGGGGAAGGTCGGCGAAGCGTTCCAGGACGGCGAAGTTGATCGCGTTGCCGTCCTGGTCCTTGATGGTGTCGAGGGTCGAGGGCAGGGTGATGGTGGTGTCGCCGGCGATGGTTCCCACCGTCATCGGGTCGGTGGCCACCTGATAGGTCATGGGCAGGCCGTCTTCACCGATGATGGTCGGACCCGCGAAGTTCACGTTGATGTCGGTGCGGCGGATGGCGGCGGCGGCGGAATCCTGCAGGGCCTGGCCCTGGCCGAACATGCCGGCCGTGTCGATTTCGCTGGCGACCTTGTGGGCCTGCGCGGAGTCGAGGCGGAAGGCGCCGCTGACGCTCATGGTCTTGCTACCGCCCTTCAGCCAGGTGCCCATGAACACGGGACCGACTTCGAAGTTGATGCCGAACTTCTTGGCGGGAGGCGCCTTGTGGAACCAGCCGGCGTTGAGGTTGGAGCCGAAACCGGAGACGACCGGCGCGACATACGCCTTGCCGGCGGCGGCACCGAGCTTCGAAACCGTTTCCTCCATGGTCTGGGCCATGGTGGCGGCGGCCGCGAGGCCGATGATCATGAGGCCTTTGAAGAGAATGCGCATAAGGGACTCCTGTGAGGGGGGACAACGATAGCCGGACAAAAAATCAACGTCCATCCCATATTCATGGGGCGTGTCGCATGCGGCCCGGCGGAAACCGGGGTTCCGCACGCATCCGTCGTGTTCCACCCACCATGAAGGCGAGAACAGACGAATCCTAGAAAGATTTCGGATGTCTTTCAGTTTGTATCAAGAAAAATGTCGTTCGTCCCGTATGATCAAATTCCGATCATCATGTTGTAGGAGGCGGACGGATTCCGGGCGTAGCTGGCATCGAGGTTGAAGTGAAGGGCGAGAAGGCGGAAGCTGACGCCTCCGGTGACGCGGTAGGTGTTTTCGCCGTCGATGGTCGTCTTCATCCGGTGGATGTTTTCAAATGCGGTGAGGTCATAGGCGATCTCGAAGGACGATCGCTCGTACTGGGCTCCCACGTAAGGCGTCGCCGTGGCGAAGGTCCAGCCGTAGGTTTTGCTGACATGCAGCCCGGTCGACCAAGCCACGGCCTTGAAAAACGAGCCTTCCAGGCTCTGGCGGGCGAAGCCGAGGCTGAAGTCGACGGGCAGGCGCTGCCCGGGCTGAAGCCAGACGGCCGGATTGTGCTGGATGCCGAACCCGAAGTAGTCGATGGGGCCGATCTCTTCGCGCAACTGGTAATGCGGCAGCCACCGGACCGTCGCATGGGTTCCGTACAACGTGCCGATGTTGAGCTGCGGCGCGAAGAACGTCATGGAGGTGAGGCCGTCGAGGATGCCGTTCAGGTTGGCGATGGTCACGGTATCGGTGGGAATGAAAACGGAATCGCCCGGGAGGCCGGTCGCGACCTGACGACCCGTCCAGATCACCTGCATGTCGCGGCCTTCGTCGCCCGTGATGGCGGGGCCCTGGAGGATGACGTCCTGGGGGTCACGGGCCAGGCGGAGGCGGAGGGAATCCCGCTGGGCGGGGGTGGCGGTGGCGCCCGCGATCAGGGCATTGCTCAGGGCGCTGTCCAGGGGCATGCGGCCGGCCGTGTTGACGGCATCGGAGGTCTTGATGAGGGTCCCGCTGCCGCTCAGTCCCGCACGCACCTGGAAGTCGTACTTCACCGGGAGAGGTGCCCGGCTGTGCCAGCCGGCGTTGAGATTGGAGCCGAAAGCGGTGACGACCGGCTTCATGTAGGCCCTGGCGCCCGCCTCGCCCATTTTGGCGACCGCTTTTTCCATGGATTGGGCCGAGAGCAGGCTCGCGGCGAGACCGAGGAAGGCGAAAGAGGCGTGCACTGATTTCATGAAGGACTCCCGGGGAGGCGGTGGTCGCACCACCGCGTACGGCGCGAAATCCTAACAAGAATGAAAGCCTGTTGCACTTGGGAACGGGTCGCGGATTCACGTCAATTCGACAAAGTCGAGGAAACCGCCCGGGTGTCCGGCGCGACCCGCCCGCCCCCTCACCCGGTCACGAGGCGTCGCCCGTTTTGCGGGACCCTTGCGGACCGGAGAGGGCTAGGGCCGCGACAGGGCGACGCGGAGTGAACCGTACGCCCCCCACCCATCTCCTCCCGGCCCCCAGCCTCCCCTGAGGGTGAACTGGAAGAGGTGGCCTTGAGGCGTTCCGCGGAAACGCAGGGCGGCGCCGAAGCGCTGGTAGTGCTCTCCGGCGATGGGGGCGTCGTCCCGCCACATGGTGGGCCCGGCGTAAAATCCCCAGCCCAAGGGGCCGAGCGCTTCGACGCGGGTATGGAAGCGGATGTTGTCTTCGCGGAAGCCGTCGCGGATGAGCCTGCTGAGGGTGCCGTCGGGGGACAGGGTGTCGCGCGCGATGATGTCGGTGGTGTCGAGCAGCAGGGTCGCGAAGGTGCCGCTGTCGGTGGCCGCCATCAGGTGATGGACGTGGCCGGTCATTTCCATTTCGACCCATGAGAGGGGGGAGCCGGGGAAGTGCCATTCGCCGTTGAGGCGCACGTACAGGCCGCCGGCGACGATGCGCGGCGCGGGGTAGCGGAGGGCCAGCCCCAGGTCTGCCCATAGCACGTTGTCGAGAACCTCGCTGCCGGCTTTCTTGTCCCCCATCAGGTTGCCGCCGAAGAACAGGAACGGCGTTTCCCGGTACATCCAGTGGGACAGGGGGATCGTGCCGTAGGTGAAATTGGGGCTGTAAAGGCCGATGCGGCCGGTTCCGAAATCCATGGTGGCCGTCCAGGCGGTGAACTCGCCGTGGACGCGGCTCTCGAGGATGAAGTGGGAGCGTGAGCGGGGGGGCGTGGATGCGAACAGCAGCCATTGTTCGGCCGTCTGGCCTCCCGGATCCTGCGCGGTGACGCGCGCGGGCCAGAAGCCGGAGTGCGAGGGGTCGAACTCCAGGCGCGTGCCGTCCCAGGTCAGGGGGCTGCCGGAGGCGAACGCCGCGTGCAGCCTGACCTTTTCCCCTTCGGGATCGAGGGCGACGGGGCGGTACGAGCGGGGCGCGTCGCCGAGGCGAAGATTCCACTCGGGAAGTTCGGTGACGAATTCCGGCGGCAGGTCGTCGCGCACCGGCAGGGACAGGCTTTGCGTGAGCGGCCGGCCCTGTGCCGTGAAGCGGAATTCCAGGTCGTGCATGCCCGCCTGTCGCGGTTTCACGATGAGGCTGTCGTGTGCCTGCACGGTGCTGTCGGAACCCGTGATCCCCAGCAGGCGGATCCCCTGGCCTTCCCACGCCGTGAGGATGGCGCCGGTTTTCCACACGTAGGTGCGCCCGACCAGCAGGGTGTCCCAGGGCAATTCGATCTTCACGCCTTCGGACAACAGGATGCCGTCCTTGGCCACGACCTGCAGGGTGTAGCGGAATTCGCGTCGGGCGCCCAGCGGGTCGCTGACGAACAGGGAGAACTCGTGGCGGCGTCCGGCCACGGCGGCGGGAGGCACCCAGCGCAACCCGCTGTCGGGGTGGAAGGTCATTCCCGGCGGCAGGCTGCCGGGGGAAACCGTCAGGGCCTCGCCGGGGTGGTCGGCGTCGGTCGCGAGGGGCGTGAAGCGCCACGCGCGCTCCGCCACGGCGACGGTGCGCGGTTCGCCCGCCAGCAGCGGCGCCTGGTTGTGGCGGACCCGGAGTACGAAGACCAGGGTGTCGCGAAGATCCGAAGAATTGCGGGCCACCACGGCCACGCGCCAGCGGCCGGGCGTGGTGGGCTGGCCGGCCACGCTGTGCGTGGCGGCGTTCCAGGCGAGACCGGGGGGCAGGGTGCCCAGCAACTGGTAGCTCAGGTCTCCGGAAGGATCCGCCGGGTCCGCCGCCCACGCCTGCCAGGAGAAGGGGCGACCTGCGAATACCAGGGAGTCGGGCGGCGGGGAGATGACCGTGGGCCTGCCGGTGCCGGTCACCTTGCGCACGGTGGAGAAGCGCAGCTGGTCGAGGAAGGCGCTGGGCGCCATCAGCGTGAGGTGGTCCTGCTCGAAGACCACCGTGAGCTGCTGGCCTTGCGGCGCGCCGCCGAAATTCTCCTCCAGCACGCGCAGGAGTTCGGCACCGAGCTTGAAGGCCTTGCGCTGGCGCTCGTTGTTGACGATCCCCGCGCGCTGGGCCCACGACGCGGACGTGGAGCGGCCCTGCACGCGGACGAGCGGCGCGGCGCGGAGTTTCTCCAGCGCGCCTTCGGCGAGCAGGGTCGACCACACGTCGCCGTCGATCAGCACCGCCTTGTCGCTGAACCGCATGATGTCGTTCTGGCCCAGGCCGGTGTTCAGGTCGTGCACCAGGAACACCGGCTGGCCGCGCGCCTTGAAGCGTGCGGCGAGGCGGGACCCCACCGCCTGGTCCGAGAGCGTCACCAGTCCATAGTGATTCAGCGCCTCGCCGCCGTTGCGCGCGTGCACCGCCCCGCAGGCGAGGGCGGTGGCGAGAAGGAGAAGGCGCACCCGGCGACGCATCAATATCCCCGCTCCCGTTTGCTCCAGGCGCGATACGCGTCCTCCATTTCCACCGAGGAAGGATGCGAGCCGTAGTCCACCGTATCGGAGCCCACGAACCACTCGCCTTCGGCCTGGCTCCACAGCAGGCGTCCGCGCCGGAAGCTGCGCGCGCTGCCTTCGCCCTGCACGCGCAGGGCGACGAACGTACGGCTGTCGGGCGCATGCCGGACGACGAGCAGGCTGCTGTCGGGTGCGACCGCCTCGAGGTAGACATCGTCCCCATCGTGCGAGACCACGACCGTTTCGCCGCGGATGCCGAAGGTCGCGCGATACGGGCGGGCCTCCGCGTGGTCCGGAGGAAGCTTCAGGACGTGGGTGATCGCGCGACCCCAGTAGCTGTCCTGCTGCGCGGTTTCGGTCTTGGCCTTGTCGAGGTTGACCATGGGCACCATGAACACGACGCGCAGCAACAGGAGCACGGTGATGACGGTCAACACCTCCTCGAAGCTCGTGCCGTCGCCCAGCAGCGATTGCGAGGAGACGCGTCGGGGACGGCGCCGCATCAGGACTCCCCGCGCAGGTTTTCGGGAAGCGCGGCCTTCTGCTTGGCGGTGAGGAAGGCCCGGTATTGGCGCTCGTACTCTCCCAGCTCGGTGACGCGTCGTCCCAGCTGCAGCTGCGCCGCGGCGACCTGGTCGATCTGCGTGGTCGACGTGCGGAGCAGCTCTCCCAGTCCTCCCAGGTTCTTCTCCAGCGTCTGCTGCGAGACGGCGAGCGCGGCGGCGAGCCGGTCGTAGCCGCCGAGGTTTTCGAGCCGCTTGTTCACCGCCGCCTGCACCTCGATCACGTCCCCCAGCTGGCGGGCGGCCTCGCGCATGGCGCCGTTCAGGCTGGCCAGGTGCTGTTCCATCGCCTGCTGCGCCTGGATCAGGGCGATCTCCATGCGCGTGTTGCTTTTCTCAACGTCGCTGCCCTGGCGGCGGCGGATCACCGCCGGCTGCAGGCAGACGGTGTTCCAGTCGTTGACGTCGGACTGCACCATGTCGAGCCCGTGCAGGATGCGTTCCAGCATCTGGATGGTGAGGAACTCCACGAGGATGGAAAGGCCGGTGGCGATCAGCGTGCTGAGAATGGCGTACTGGTCGCCGTCGATCGCCAGCGCGATGTCGCGGATGAACTTGAGTTCGCCGTCGCTGTCGGAGAGGCCGAGCACCGCCCGCTTCATGGGCGGGAACGTCAGGATGATGCCGATCAGCGTGCCGAGGAAGCCGAGCTTCAGGGTGGTGCGGTTGAGCATGGCGTGCGTGCCCAGGATGCGGTTGTCGTGGAGGGAGCGGCGGTCGAGCGCGTCCTCCAGCAAGGCGTCGTAGCCGTCGGCGCGGCCTGCGACCCCCAGCTCGGTCCACCGCAACACGAGGTTCCGCACCGGCCCTTCCGGGATTTCGGCCAAACGGTCCCGCAACGCTTCCAGGTCGGGCTCCGCACCGGCCTCCGCCATGGCCTGCAGGGCCTTCTCCGTGCTGGCCATGGGCGCGCGCAAGCCTTGCAACTGGCGGAGGGCCACCACCTGGCCCACCACGAACACGACGAAAATGATGCCGAGGAACAGCGCCAGAAAGGCGTTCTGGAACACGAAGGTGTTCACCGCCACCATCGCCACGGCCGCCGCCACGATGGTCGGCACGGGCACCAGCGTGGCGAGCCTCAGGGTTCTGCGCGCGCGCGCCAGCGTCGTCAGGGCGTGGGTGAGCGGCGAAGGAATGGGGTGGCTGGAACTCATGGCGTATCTCCGGGGCGAAGGAACGGCGCGTCGAGATGAAGGGAGGTGGAAAAACCGAGACGCCAGGTCGAAGCGTCACGGTAGTCAAAATGGACGCGGAGCAGATGCGCACGCGCGCGCGCCTCCAGACCGGCGGGGCCGGGCTTGCCGCCCACGGGAAAAAGATCCAGCCGCATGCGGCTGTGCGCCACGCCTGCGGCGGCGATGAACCCGAAGGCCCATTGCCCGAAGGGCGCGCGGATCTCCTCGATCATCAGCTGATGAATCGTGGAGCGGTATACGTCCCGGTCGAAGTGGGCCATGTAGCGGAAGTTGCCGGCCTTCACGTGCAGGCTGTGCGCCAGATTGTTGGTCGAGGGCTTCGGGGCGTCGCTGCCCGCGCGCCAGCGTTTCATCAGCAGGGCCTCGGCATACAGCGTCGTATCCTGCGGGATTCCCGCGCGCGTGAGGCCCGACTGGTAGCTCCCGGCGCCGGCCTGCGGGTCGAGCCAGACGTATTCCGGAAACTCGCGGTTCGACAAGGCGACCTCCCACTTCACGCCCGGCACGCCGATCGCGGCATGCCACCACGGCGCATAACGGGTCCACCGCGTGCCCCCGGCATCGAACGGATCGTACAGGTTGCGGTACAGGCCGCCGCCCTGGCGGGTGACATGCGCCCCGGCTTCGGTCGTCAGCCACCTCACGGGTCGCTGCGTGTACACGAGATCGTAATGCTGACCGAACAAGGGCTTCGCGTTCGGAAACGTCGCGCCATCCACGCGGGCGGTGACCGTGAGACCGGTCTCCCACTGATAAGGCGCGAGCCGGTCGAAAGGATTCCAGAAGTTCGCCCAGAGCCCGGATCCCAACGTACGCGCCGCTCCTTCGCCCTGCGCCGCGCTCAAGCGCTCGCGCAGCCACGCCTGGGTTTCCTCGGGAAGCGCGCCCGCCTGGGTTCCTTCGCGGAGCAACAGCATGGCGGGTACTTCCGGGGCCTCGGGAGTCCGCACCGCCAGAATCTGGTAACGCCCCGCGTCCGGCTCGCCCGCCCGCCCCGCGCGGGCCCACAACTCCCGCAACAGCTTGTCATCGTCCAGATCGTAGATCCGGAAGGACGGCGCGGCCACGAGGGAATCGCGCGCGGGACGCGACGTCTCCGCGGGCGGTCTGATCAGGACACTGTCCGTGCTGCCCGTGCTGCCCGCAGCGCTGTTCGAGGTGCGCTCCGGCGGTCCGGCGTTCACGGAAGACTGGGCCGCAACCGGGCTCGTGAAGCCGAGCCCCAGGCACAGCAGGCAGGCCGTGATTCCGGCGCGGGCTTCCGGAACGCCAAGGGCGCGTCCATGTTTCCGGAAAGGGAAGATGGTCCGTCCAGGGTCCGGCATCCGAAAGTGTGTCTGCATGCGGGGTTGTGAACTTTTGCGGGTAAGGGCCGTAGGGGCCCCGGTCGCGCCTTTCGGTTGCGAAGCAGGGCGGAAAAAGATCCGATTGCTCGGAATGCCCCTTAATATAGGGCATGGGCGGCGGTTGGACGCCCGGAAACTTCAAGCGCGTATCCCGTTCGGGTTGCTAGACTTGCAGCTCTGTCTCAAAAGGAGTTTCGGAAATGTCTCAGAGTCCGGTTATCGTGGGTGTCGGCGCCGCCCTCATGGATTTGCTTGTTGAAGAGAAAGACGATTTTTTGGGGAAATTGGGGGCAGAGAAGGGGGGGATGACGCTCGTGGAATCCCCTGTCATCCAGACGGCACTCGCGGGTGCGACCCGTGGGGTCAAATCGTCCCCGGGAGGTTCGGCTTCGAATACGATCGTGGGTATCGGAAGTCTGGGTGGTCGGGCCCGCATGATCGGACGCGTCGGTCACGATGCCTTGGGTGAGACCTTCCGGGAAGGCCTTCGCCGCGCGGGCGTGGAGGAGCGCGTGCGCGTTTCGCCGGATGCGGAAACCGGTCGCGTGCTGTCGGTGGTGACGCCCGACGCGCAGCGCACCATGTTCACCTTCCTCGGTGCGTCGTCCGCGCTCAACCCCGACGACATCACCGACGCCGACATGGCGGACGCGGCCCTCGTGCATCTTGAAGGCTACCTGCTGTTCAACCGTCCGGTGATGGATCGCGTCCTCGACCTTGCCCGCGCCCACAACGCGCGGGTCGCGCTCGACCTCGGTTCGTTCCAGGTCGTGGAGGCGATGCGTGCCTACCTCGATGAACTGTTCGCGCAACGCCGCATCGACGTCCTGCTCGCCAACGAGGATGAGGCGCGCGCCTATACCGGCCTCGGCGAGTCCGGTTCACTGGAACGCTTCGCGGGCAAGGTCGATACGGCCGTCGTCAAGCGTGGCAAGCATGGCGCGCTTGTGGCGCGCGGTGACGATCGCATCGAGGTGAACGCGCATCTCGTGAAGGCGATCGATACCACCGGGGCGGGCGACCTGTGGGCGTCCGGTTTCCTTTACGGACTCAACCATGGGCTCAGCCTCGAAAACTCCGCCAATCTCGCGTCCCGCGTCGGTGCCGAAGTCGTGCAAGTGCTGGGAGCCGTGATTCCGCCCGAAGGGTGGGACCGGGTGAAGGACTACCACACGACGCTGCGACCCTGACAGTGCGGACCGCGCGGCCCGCAAGCCGCGCGGCCCGCCGTCGTCCTTACCCGTCCCCTTACGCGTCCCCTTTCACGTCCCTTTCGCCGCGGCCTTGCGCAACCGTTCGTTGACCGCAAGGCCGAGTCCGGTCTCGGGCACGAGGAACGCATCGATGCGGTCAAGCCCCGCGGCATCGAGACGATGCAGTGCGGCGAACAGGTTCGCCGCCGCTTCGCGCACGTCGCCGCGCGCGGAGAGGTTTTCCACCCGCGCATATCCCTTGGGGGGGATGTCGGGTCCGAACCACAACAATCCCGCGCGCGCGGCCCCGGTGTCCGCCGTGGTTTCGCTGTGCGTCGCGTCGGGTCCGGTCGGCTGGGCAGGGAGCGCGAGCGGCGTGCGCGGCGCGTAATGCCACGGCAGGGCACCGGGTGAGGCCACCGGCCCGTGCGGGGACCCTTCCGCGACCACGGGACGACCGACGGGGCGGCCCAGAATTTCCTCCAGCGCCTCGCGGGAAATCCCCCCCGCGCGCAACAACACCGGCTCCCCTTCGTCCCAGCCCACGACCGTGGATTCTACGCCCACCTCGCAGGCGCCCCCGTCCAGGATGCAGTCCAGATGCCCTGTCACGTCTTCGGAAAAGGCGTGGGCCACGTGTGCGGCCGTCGTGGGACTCAGGCCCCCGAAAGGGTTCGCGCTGGGGGCGGCCAGCGGGATCCCCGCGGCCCGCAGGAGCGCGCGCGCCACGGGGTGGGCGGGCATGCGCACCGCGACGGTCTCCAGGCCCGCCGTGGCGAGCGGAGGGACGCGCGCCGCCTTGGGCAGCACGAGCGTGAGAGGGCCGGGCCAGAAAGCGTCCATGAGGCGGCGCGCGTCCCCGGGGATCCCGCGGCACAAGGCCGCGACGTCCGCCGTGTCCGCGACGTGGACGATGAGCGGGTCGAAAAACGGACGCCGCTTGATCTCGAAAATCGCCGCGAGCGCGGCGGGGTCGAGGGCGTCGCCGGCCATGCCGTAGACGGTTTCGGTGGGCATGCCCACGAGACGGCCTGCGCGCAGCGCGCGCGCGGCCCGCTCGATGTGCGCGGGAGTCGGAGTGAGAACGGGAGCCATGGGGCTCAAAAGGTAGATCGCGGGACCGGACGGTGCGGTGGCCACCGCCGTCGCCCGGCGGGAAGGCCTGCGATGCCGGCTACGAGATCATGTCGTCGGCCGTCTCCGCCGACTGCGCGCGCGGCAGGAAAATCCGGAACACGCTGCCTTTACCCGGCTCGCTGTCCACATCGATCGATCCGCGCAGCTGGCTGACGATTCCGTGCACGATCGGCAACCCGAGCCCCGTGCCCTTGCCGATGTCCTTGGTGGTGAAGAACGGTTCGAACAAACGGCTCATGGTGTGCCGGTCCATGCCGGTGCCGGTATCCGCCACCGAGATGATGACATGCTGGCCGGGGCGTAGCCGGGGGTGACGACGACAATCCTCCTCGTCGATCGTGACGTTATGGATTTCGATGCGAAGCTTGCCGCCACGCGGCATGGCGTCCCGCGCGTTGAGACAGAGGTTCACGAGGATCTGGTCGATTTGGGTGGGGGTGATGGCCACCGGCCACAGTCCGGAGGGCAGTGAACACGCCAGACGGATGTCGCCGCCCACCAAGCGCCGCAGCATGGGCAGCGCGGCCTCGACGAGGGGTTCGAGCGTGATGGAGCGGATCTTGACGGGCTGGCGCTTGGAATAGGTCAGCAACTGGCGGGCCAGCCCCGCGGAGCGGTCGGCCGCGTCCTGGATTTCCCGCAGACCCGCGTGCATCGCATCGCCGGGTTTGAGCTTGCGCAGCGCCATCTCGGTCCGCACGAGGATGACGGTCAGCAGGTTGTTGAAGTCGTGCGCGATCCCGCCTGCCAGTTGCCCGATGGCTTCCAGCTTCTCGCTTTGCTGGACACGCTCCTCCAGCCGCTGCCTCTCGTTCTCCGCCCGCTTCCTGTCGGTGATGTCGAGGATGAAGCCCTCAAGAAAACCATCGCCCCCTTCTTCCGGAAAAAACCGGGAACGCTCCCAAACCGTTTTTTCCGTCCCGTCGCGGTGCAGGAGGCGGTACTCGATCTCAAGGCCTCTCGTATGGGGCGCCTGCTGTACCAATGTCCGGTACACGTGGTCGCGATCGGCGGGATGGATCAACTGCGCATAGGTCACGCTCCCGTTCAGGAAGTCGGCAGGATGATGGCCCGTGAGCGGAAAGATCCCCTCCGACATGTACAGCGTGGTCCGGTGGGGGTCGAGCAGGCAGCGGTAGGTGGCGCCCGGCAGGTTTCCGATCAAGGTGCTGAGTTGGCGCTGGCTGGCTGCCAGGGCCTGTTGCGCGTCCTTGATGTCCGTGATGTCGCGCACGATGCCGACGACCCGGACGACCTTGCCGTCGGGATCCTTGATCGGGGTGGACCGGGCCATTACCCAGATGGTGCTTCCGTCGGGGCGCACGATCCGGTATTCCTGCTCCGTCGCCTCGCCCTCCCGTTGGCGGATGAGGGCTTCCTGCGCGGCGGCCCGGTCGTCGGGATGGATGCCTTCCAGGTAGGACAAGGCGTCCGCAAAGATCTCTTCCGGCTTTCGTCCCCAGAGCACCTCGAACGCAGGGCCGGCGTACAGTTGCCGGTTCCGGGCCACATCGTGACTGAAAAACAGGTCTCCCACATTGTCGGCCATCTCCCGGAACCGGCTGCGTTTTTCGCGGATACGCCGTGTGGAATAGCGCACCAGGCCGTACACGAAGCATGCGGTGAGACCCACATACAGCAGCCCCTTCCAGGTCTGCAGGGACGGAACGTCCTGGTTCGAAAACCTGAAGGCGTAGGTGTCGGTGAAAACGACCCATGCCGCCCCGAAGGCCGCGTACAGCAGCGCGGCCGACAAAGGTTCCAAATCACGCTTCATCGGATCCCTGTGCACCTGCGGCGTGCGCGGCCTCCAGGGCGCGGCGCACGACGGTCTCGATCAAGGCCGCCTTGAAAGGTTTCGCGATGAAGTCGAAGGCTCCATCGCGGATCGCGTCCACCGCTTCGCGGATCGTCCCGTAGCCGGTGACCAGAACGACCTGGATGGAGGGATCCATGATCTTGACGGCACGCAGCACTTCAAGCCCGCCCATCTGGGGCATCATGAGGTCCGTGATGACGACGCGGGGCTTTTGGGTGCGCACGATTTCCAGGGCCGCGAGAGGCTCCGTACTGCGCAACAGGGGGATGGCCAGGTCTTCCAGAACGAGGGCCAACGTGTCCAGGACTCGGGGGTCGTCGTCCAGAATGAGGATCGAATCGTTCATGATACCTTCCACGGCGCACCCACCGCCCGTTGCGGGAAGGGGCGCTCTGAGATTACTGTCGATTCCCCTGTAAAAAACACGATCGGCGCCCGGAATGTACCAAACTCGAGGGAAATACAAGCCCCCTCAAATTGAGACTAAGTCTTGATCGGGTGCGGTGCGCGAAGTAATTTATGGTCCGCTCCGTAATCATGCGGACGGCTCCCCGGAACGCCACGATGATCCGCACACTGCCAGATACGGCCTCACCCGGCGGAGAGTGCTCCGACGCCAGTCCCTCCGCGACATCCGCGACATCCGCGACATCCGCGACATCCGCGACATCCGCGACATCCGCGACAT
>CAZKRC010000002.1:32295-44771 GCA_964555105.1 uncultured Bifidobacterium sp.
CCCCGACATCCCCGACACCCTCCACATCCTCCGCGTCGTCCACTCAACCTGCGACGTCCTTGACGCTGGCGGATCTGGCTCGTTCCCGCTTCGCGGAACGCGTGGTGATCGCAGGCATCGATGAGGCCGCCGCACCCGGCCTGCGTCGCCGCCTGCTGGAAACCGGATTCACCGCCGGGTGCCCGGTACGCTTCGTGGTCGCCACGCCGTTCGGCGACCCGCTGGTGTTCTCCCTGCGCGGCACCTCCCTCGCGTTGCGGCAATCCGAAGCCCGGTGCGTGCGCGTGCATGCCGGTACGACCTCCATGCCGCGCACGGCCTCCCCGGCCTCATGAGCGCCGCCTCCTCTTCGGCGTCTTCGCCGAAACCGGTGATCGCCCTCGCGGGCGCGGCCAACTCCGGGAAGACGACCTTGTTCAACGCCCTCACGGGCTCGCATTACAACACCGTCAACTATCCCGGCGCCACCGTGGAATACGCGTTCGGAAACTCGCGTCGCCTGCCCGGCTTTCCCTGTCGCGTGCTGGATACACCCGGCCTCACCAGCCTGATCCCCGCGTCGCCCGACGAGAAGGTCACCGTCGAGGCGCTCTTTCGCGGGGCGACGCGTCCCGCCGCCGTCCTCGCCGTCGCGGATGCCACCCAGCTCTCGCGCCATCTGTACCTGACGCGTCAGCTGCTCGACCTCGGTTTTCCGGTGGTGCTGGCGGTGACCATGGAGGATCTGCTGCGCAAACAAGGGCGTCGTGTCGATGCCGCGCGCCTGTCCGAAATGCTGGACTGTCCGGTGGTGGTGCTGGACCCGCGCAAGCCCGGAGATCTCACGATGCTCGCCGCCGAGCTGGAGGCAGCGGCCGAAGCGGGAGAAGCGCGTCCCGATCGTCCTTCGCAGGACGACTACGACATGTTCGTCGCGAACGCGCGGGATGAAGGCATCGCGGAAACCTTCACGGCGCTGGACGCCTTGGTGGAACTGGTCGTACGTCCGGTGCACGAGGAAGGCGCATCATCCCTGTCAAATGTTTCAGGTGTAACGGGTGAGTCGGCTGTATCGGGATCGTCGGGTGCTCCGGGCACGTCGGCCACGCCGGCAGACATCGCGCCGTCGCGCTTCGATCGCTCCCATCGTGCCGACCGCATCCTGCTGCACCCCGTGTATGGACTCGTGATTTTCCTCGCGATCATGTGCGGCATGTTCACGGCCATCTTCTGGTTGGCCGCGCCCTTGATGGATGCCGTGGACGGACTTTTCGGATCGCTGATGGAAGTGGTCAAGACCATGCTGCCCGCGCACTGGAGCACCGACCTGCTCGCCGACGGCCTGATCGGCGGCGTGGGCGCGGTGCTGGTGTTCATGCCCCAGATCGCCATCCTCTTCCTCATCATGGGCTGGCTGGAGGACTCCGGCTACCTCGCGCGCGGCGCGGCGCTGGTGGACAAACCGCTCTCCAAAATCGGATTGAACGGACGCTCGTTCGTGCCCCTGCTCTCCGGTTACGCCTGCGCGATTCCCGCCATGATGGCCGCGCGCACCATCCCCAACCGGCGTGAACGCCTGCTCACGATCCTGATCATTCCGTTGATGAGTTGCAGCGCCCGCCTGCCGGTGTACGCGCTCCTGCTCGCGTTCCTCATCCCGCGCGACCAGCCGTGGCTGGGCGGCCTCGCGCTCACCGGCCTGTACCTGCTCGGGTTCGTCGCGGGCGCGATCGTGTCCACCATCGTCGGACGCACGCTCAACCTCCGTCGCCGCGAAGGCTCCGGCTTCATGCTGGAGTTGCCCGCGTTGCGGCTTCCCGTACCGCGCGTGGTGCTCGTTTCCAGCTGGCATAAAACCGCACAGTACCTGCGCAAGGCCGGCCCCACCATTCTCGCCATCGCCCTCGGCCTGTGGGTGCTCACGCACACGCCCGTGCAGCCCGCACCCGCGGACGGTTCCGACCGTGAATACGTGGCCGTGTCGCATTCCTATGCCGCACGCATCGGTCACTTCATCGAACCCGTGACGCGGCCGATGGGCCTCGACTGGCGCGGGGGCGTGGCGCTGATCTCCGGCTTCGCCGCGCGCGAAGTGTTCGTCGGATCGCTCGCGCTCGTCTACCGCGTGCAGGACGTCGACGAGGACGATGCGGGCATGACCGGCAAGCTGCTTGCGCAACTTTCGGCACTGCGTTTCGAAAGCGGCCCGGCGGAGGGTCGCCGCATCTTCACCTTCTCCACGTGCATCGGCATCCTGATCTTCTACCTGATCGCGTTGCAATGCTTTCCCACCGTCGCCGTGGCGCGCAACGAATCGGGCAGCTGGAAGTTCGCACTCGTGCAACTGGCGGTGTTCACGGGCGGTGCCTATGTGCTCGCTGTGGCGGCGGTGCAGGGTCTGCGTTTCTTTGGTGTCAGCTAAGACACGAGCGGGATTCCCTCAACGGCGTCGCGTGCGGCGTCAACGGAACACGTTCCCAGAAGTTTTTTTTTCGGGGGGTGAACCGCCTGCGGCGGGGGTGGGGTGAACCTCCGGGCGCGTGGGGCTCGCCCGGATCTCAGCTCTTCGCCTTCCGTGCATCCTCATGCTCAAAGGCCGAAGACATCCGGGATATCTCCGACGCCTTCAGGCCGAGTCGCGCGGCCTCCATGCGCCATGTTCCGGTGACCGCTCCGACTTCACGCGTGATTTCCCGCGCGCGTTGACCGGTCAGTTCGAAATAGGGTGCGACCTCCAGCGCGAGTTGCAGTGACGCCGTGAAGTCGTCCTCGTTGATTGCGGTCGACAGGATGCGCGGTCTCAGATCCACGGGAACCGGATTCAGATCGAAGGCCGGTGCGAGTCTCCAGCCATGCGCATCCGGGTACAGAAACCCGTGATTCCGCAAATGGTCATCGACGTTCGATACGAGCACGTTGAACACGATGCGCCGCCACAGTTCCTGCATGTCCTCACGGGGAGCAGCCCCGTGTCGTCGCAGGATGTCCACGAACTCCAGGTAACTCATGCGCTCCCCATCCCGGGCTCCGAGCATGCTCAGGGCCGACAAGTAGGGAATGCGTTCCGTTCCGCTCCGATCAAACCGATCCAGGAGTAACACGCGTTTCCGTCCCACGACACTTAGACGATGTGCCGGAACCGTGATCCCCGCTCGGCGAGCGAGGTTGAGCGTCAGCGCCTCCCACACGACTTCGGAGTAGGCATCTTCCTTGTGGGGAAACTTGGCGATCAGCAGCCGGCCGTCGCCGCCGCGTACCGAGGCCTTCGGACGCGCTCCTCCCAACGACGATCCGGGCGCAAGCAGCAAACGCAGTGCGTCCTGATTGTCGTCGTCTCCGTCCACGACGATTTTTTCCGAGGCTGCCAGCAAAGCGGGAAGCTCGATCAAAGGCGGGATTTTCTGCGGGCCGTCCGCCAGGAAAGGGCCGGTTTCGTGAGTGGAGAACCGCAGCGCTCCTTGACGGCTCTCGTCGCCCACATTCAGGAGGTAGTCGACTTCCTGAAGCGTGTGGGGTGCCCGCCCCTCCTCTCGTGCCCGTGCCCTCTCCGCGCGCTGCATCAAGACGCGACCCCACCGGTCGGGCGCGGAATCCCCCATGGCTCCGAACAATGCGCGTGAGGGTTGGGTGTGGAAAGGGCCGGGACCTACCTGAAGGGCTGGTTCCAGCGAAAACCGTTCTTCCCGCCCGAGCCAACCTTCGTCATACTCGAAGGTGGCGCTTTGTTTGCCTCTATGGCTCCGCGCCCACATGCGGCCCACCAGATGAGGGGTTCCCTGTAGATCCGCGTGCACGAAAATCGACTTTTCCATGTCATCCCGTTTCACTTCCTGGGACGTGAAAGGCGGATCCTTTTGGGCAACCGCTCGTTTTCCAAAGCCAGGCCGACGGCGTCATGCCGGACATCCGCGAGATCGGATAACCTCTCGCTCAGTCCCAAAACGAACAGCGCCGTCGCGTAGCTCGCCATGGAAACGCCCGGATCACCCTTTTCAATCCTGGAAAGCGTGAGGGGTGTGACCGACACGCGTTCTGCCATGATTTTCACCGGAATACGTCGCCGTAGGCGTGCATCCCGAAGGTCCTGTCCGAGTTTGCGCAGCGCCCGTCTGACAGGTAGAGGCAAATGGTCTTTGGGGGGCATGGCCGATCTCCTCCTGTACCAAGGTTTCCGATAAAGCTTACTATTATAGCGATAGCCAGATATAATCTATAATATAATGAGTATTAAATGATCCTCTCAGGTCGAGCCCAGCCCCGGTTCATCTCCATTTTCCCGGAAGGCGTTTTCGGGGGGTGAACCGCCTGCGGCGGGGTGAGGCGACCTCCGGGCGGACGCTGTGTTCTATGTTCTAGAATACGGAACAAGAGGTGCATCAGTACAGGGAGCACCTACGCGGTGGCCGACCCATGCGAGTCGTGTTGCTCGGGGGTGGGGGAACCTACGGGCGGGTGCAGCGTGAACATGACGTATATTCTATGTTCTAAATTCTAGAATATAGAACGGAGGGCATATGCTTAAAGGTCAAGACGTCATCATCCTGGTTCTACTTCGTCTCAGCCCCAAACGGGAATGGAACTTCGACGCTCTTTCAGGTCTTATGGGTATTTCCCGTTCCCAATGTCATCTTGCGATCCGGAGATTACGAAAGGCAAGACTTTTGCTCGACGCCTCGGTTTCACCTTGGCGGGTTTCCGTCACGAACTTCAATGAATACGTGATTCATGCCCTTAAGTATGACTTCCCTGCGGAGATAGGTCCCGTGATGCGAGGAATCCCCACCGCTCATAGCGCGGACTTCGTGGCTGAAAATTTCCATAGTGATAGCGCATCCCGAGGTCCGGAAAGTCATTACGTATGGCCTTCCGCGGCAGGATCACACAAGGGCAGTTCTTTGGAGCCTTTACATCCGTCCCAGTTGCGCTTCGTCCCGAAACGGCAATCCCTGTCACGCTCGTCCTATGCGTCCGTTTACGAAATTCTTGTCTGTATCGATCTTTTGAGAATGGGTCAAGCACGCGAACAGAAGTGGGCGGCGGAATGGATACGGACGCGCGTTCATGCAGACTGAAATGGCCATAGAAATCGTCGCATTGGCCTTGGGAGAACTGAAGGATCGCAGTTTTTTAACGGGAGGCGTCAGCATTCCCTACTATGTCACCGATCCGCTGGAAGCAACTCCGAGGGTAACGTTGGATATTGATGTCGTCATTGAGATCTACAGCGCCGTGGAATTCCGGGATGTTATGGAGACTCGTTTGCGTAAAAAAGGCTTTGGGAACGATATGTCTCAAGGCGCGCCGATTTGCCGCTGGAAATATGATGAGATCATCCTGGATGTCATGCCGATGGACGAGTCGGTCCTGGGATTCACGAATCCTTGGTATCAGGCTGGCATGCGGCATATGATTCCGATCACTATAAATGAAAGATGCTCGTGGCGGGTTCTTTCCGCCCCCTTTGCTTTAGCCGCGAAGCTTGAGGCGTTTTGGTCACGTGGGGCTGCTGATCCCGGGAGTAGTCACGATCTGGAAGACATCCTGACCATCGTGAATGGTCGCGGGGAGATCGTGCAGGATGTTTTGGGTGCGCCGGAAGAATGCAGGAAGTATGTTGCAGAATCCTTTTCGAGGATTCTGCAAGAGTCGCGCTTCTTTGAGGTTCTTGCTTTCCATTTGCCCTTTGGACAGATGGGTCAACAAAGGTTGAGCATCGTGCTGGATAGAATGCGGCACATCGTTGGCTAAGGCCATGAAGCCTCAGTATGGGCACAAAAAAACGGCCTGAACTTTGAGTTCAGGCCGTTTTCGTAGACTTCACGAGACAAGCTCGGAAGTGAATTTGGTAGCGGGCCAGGGATTTGAACCCCGGACACGCGGATTATGATTCCGCTGCTCTAACCAACTGAGCTAGCCCGCCAAGGCCGATAAAAATAGATCTTGAAGGCGTGCCTTCCAAGACGGGTTTCCGCGAAATTCAGGCCGGTTGGGGCCTGGCCTCAGCGCAGGCGCTCGCGCAGCGCGGGCAGCAGCCCTGTCAGGTCGGCGCGCAGGCGCTGGCACACCGCGTCGTCGGCGGGCGCGCCGTGGAAGGCCTCATAGTCGTCGAACACCGTGGCCCCCCGCGTGGTGTCCTTCGCCAGCGAGGACTCCACCGCCGCCAGGAAGGTCGCGAACGCGGTCTCAAGGTCGGAAACGCCCAGGGACAGCAGCGCATTCTTGGCGGCCATGCAGGCCAAGGCGTTTGGTTCGGGGCTCCACAGCGCGATGCGGCACTGGAGGAACAGGAGATAGTTGGCGTAGGCTGCGCGCGCCTTTTCCAGGCGTTTGCCGCGCAGGAAGTTCGCACCCAGACCCGCGATCTCGGACGCGGTGTAGAGGGCGCGCGGTTCCTGCGACGGGGACGGTTCCCCTGCGACGAGAACCTCGAAGGCCTTGAGCACAGGCTGCGAAACGCGCGGCGCGAACAGGTCGGAACCGAGGAAACTGCCCGCCAGGGGCGAGCCGTCGGGAGGCACGATTGCGGGCAGAGTGTGCGCCCGCGCCTTGTTGCGGTCGGCGTACTTGTAGGCATTGCGCGCCAGGGCGTAGGCGTTCTCGCTCCACATCCACCCCGGCATGGCTTCGTTGAGGCCGGGGGCGAGAGACTCGTGCGCCGGCGTGATCAGTGAAAAAGGAAAAGCGAAACGCTGCGGGGGGGTGGTGACGCCGGTGGCGAACAGCGAGTAGGGGGCGGCGGAGAAGTCAGCCGGGAACTTGATGGCGCACGTCAGGCCGAAGAACGTGCCTTCGCCGGGCTTCAGTTCCTGGTCGGGCTTGCGTCCGGTGTGGTTACTGCCGACGTTGGCGCCGTAGCCCACGTTGCCGCGTCCCTCGGGCCACAGGGCGCCGATGAGCAGGGCCTGATGGTGGAACCCCACGAAAGGGCCGACCAGGGACGCGGTGATCTCGCCTTTGGCGACGTGCGTGTTGGGGCCGATCACGGAGTCGGCGACATGGCCGCCTTGTTCCGCGCCCGCGTGTTCGAGGAACAGGGCGCGCCGCGCCTGGGCGGCCGAGTCGAGGCGGGCGCCGGCCTCCAGCACGCAGTCCTCCGCGATCACGTTGTCGCCGATGAAGACGGAGGCGTTCCGTGATCCTGAAGGAGAGGGCTCGCGCGCGGCGAGGATGCAGCGACGCACGGCCGCGGCGCCGCGGATCACCGCGCCCGCGCCGACGAAACTGTCCTCCACGAAGCGCACGTGTTCGAGGCGGGCGCCTTCACCCACGAAGGCGTAGTCGGAGACGCAATGCTTGAGGCGCGCGGTCCATTCATGCGCGAGGGCGTCCTGCTCCGCGGGCGGAAGCGCGGCCATGGCCGCGCAGTCGTCCAGGCGCAGTTGGTCAGCGAGGAAGACGCGGCGCGCGCCGGTTTCCGCGCCGGGGTGAATCGCCAGGCCCAGGCAGAAGCGCGAATCGGGGCGGCCGGTGCAAGCGGCGAGGTGGCGCAGCGTCGCGCCGGATTCCACGATCACGCGTTCCAGCAGCGCGACGGATTCCACCGTGCAGACGCCGAGCAGGCAATCGCGGATCAGGCTGTGTCGCAGGTGCGGACCTTGCGACGCGTGTGCCGTCCCGTCGCCGAGGCGCAATACGTTATGGCCTTCGAAGCGGCAGTCGCGGATATGCGCCAACGTGCCGCCGCCGAGGAGGCGCAGGGAAAACCAGTCGTCGCAGTGGTTGCCGCGTTGCTCGAGACCGCGGATCTCGATTTTGGTGGGCATGCGGGCACGAGCCCAGGCATCGGCCCAGGCGGCGCGGGAGCCGCGCAGGAACACCCCGGCGGCGGAATGTTCGAGTGCTTCTCGCAAACGGATTCTGACGGGATCGTGGGACAGCATGGGCCCAAGATACTATGTGCGGGCTTCCTCTTCGATCAGGCGTTCCTGCCGCGCGATCTCCGCTTCGTCCGGTTCCGCCGCTTCGGGAGGCGCGGCGAGGGCGCGCGGTGCCCACGCGCCCAGCAGCAGGAAGGCCGCCTCCAGCTTGAGTTTCCAGTACGCGCGCGCGCGCGGCCATGAGTACGCCGGGGCCGCGGCAGCGTTGCCCCAGAAGGTCCATCCGCGCTCCCGCGCGGTGGTGGTCATTTTCACGGTGGGACGGATGACATGGCCGTGGTCGACGAAGTCGAGCAGGGGGATGTCGTGATGATGATCGGAATACGCGAAACCGCCCCGCCCTGCGTCCGCGAAGCCGAGATCGCGCAGTCGGCGGATCTTGTTCGAGCCGCGCAGGTTGCCGCCGACATACCCGGGGAACCGCAACGGTCCCCCCCGCCATGCCATCTCCGTGCCCAGCAAGGTGGTGTCGGGAGGAAAGTACGCCGCCAGATGCTTGAGATAGAAGGTGCCGCTCGCGGAGACCACCACGGTGGCGTGCCCCAGGCGGTGATGCGCCCACAGGCGCGCGAGCACGGGGCCGTGAAAGCGGTACACCAGATCGTCGCGCACGAAGTCGCGCGCCAGCGCCTCCACCGTCTCGGGCTTCTCGAAGGCGAGCGGCCAGAAGAACACGCGCTTCAGGGCATGGCTGTCGAGCACGCGCACGGCGAGCAGCCCCAGGCCCACGAAGTTGGCCAGTTGAAACACGCGCATCCACGGGCGGCGGCGGTAGTAATAGCGCTGCCAGAACAGAATGCTGTCACCTTCGACGAGGGTTCCGTCGAAGTCGAAAAAAGCGGTGGTCATCAGTGTGCGCCTTTGCCGGTGAGGACGACCCACACGGTGCGGATGAGGATCACGAGGTCGAGAGGCAGGGACATGTTCTCGAAGTACCACAGGTCGAACAGCACCTTGGTTTTCACGTCCTCGAGGTTCTTGTCGTAATGATGCTTGACCTGCGCCCAGCCGGTGAGGCCCGGCTTCATCTTCAGGCGCTGCAGGTACAGCGGCACCTCGTTGCGCAGCTGGTTGATGAAGTGCTCGCGCTCGGGACGGGGCCCGACCAGGCTCATGTCGCCGATCAGCACGTTCCACAGCTGCGGGACTTCGTCAAGGCGCGTGCGCCGGAGGAAGCGTCCCAGCCGCGTGATGCGGGGGTCGTTTTCGGACGCCCATTGCGGCCCCGCCGCTTCGGCGTCGGCGCGCATGGAGCGGAACTTGTACAACAGGAAGATGCGTCCGTACAGGCCGACGCGTTCCTGCGAGTACAGCACGGGACCTTTGGAATCCAGGCGGATCAGGATCGAGATCACCACCAGCAGCGGGAACGTGAGCAGCAGCGCCGTCGCCGACACGACGATGTCGAGCAGGCGCTTGAGGTTGGCTTCCCAGGCGGGCATGTGCGCGGGGAACAGTTCCTTGAGGGCGATGCCGTGCACGGTGTTGGTCTTGAAGTGTCCGGTCGCGGCGTCGTAAAGGTCGGGGACGATGAAGATCGTCAGCGGGTATTCGGCTACGTAGGACAGCACGCGCAGGATTTCATTGTGCGACGACGACTCGTGGCTGATGATCAGGCCGCCCACGCGATGGAGGTTGATGAGGCGGGGGAGGTCGGAGTACTTGCCCAGAACCGGCAGGCCGTCGAACTCGGATCCCTTGTAAACCGGGTTCTGTTCCACGAACCCGATGGCCTTCCAGCCGAGTTCGGGTGCGGACGCGACGGCCTTGTGGATGTTCTTGCCCGCGTCCGTGGCGCCCAGGATCAGCAGGCGGCCCATGCCGTGGCCGCGCACCAGCAGGGCGCGCACGATCCCGAGGGCCACCAGCCGGAGGCCGTTGATGAAGATCACGAAGGTGAGCCAGCACGACAGCACCGTCACCAGACGGGTGGTGGTGAAGCTGTCGAGAAAGCGCGTTTCCTTCCAGGCCTCCAGGGCATAGGTGCCGGTGAGAACGGCCAGCAGGAAGATGCCGAAGAACGTGATGTCCCGGGTGACGAGCGCGACGTGAACGGCGCGCGAATGCAGGGACCAGTCGCGGTACAGGCCGCGGAAAAAGAAGAACGTCAACCAGGCGTGGCTCACCAGCAGGCCGAGCTGCGCGAAGCTTCCGTAGGAACGCGACAGGTCCTGGGAATCGGGGAACCAGCCGCTGCGGAAGTGGAGCCAGAACAGGGCGCCCAGCGCGAGATTGATCGCGAGGAAATCGGCGATCAGAAGCAGGTATTTGGCAAGTTTGCGGGTGAGCATGAGGCAGACTCCCTCTCGGGAGACCGGGAGGACGGGTTGTTAATCTAGTTTCAGGATCGGGCCCCTGTCCGCGGTTTTTGCACGCGCGCGGAACCCGTATCTAAAGGCAACTAAAGGCATCTAAAGACTTTTGGCCGCGCGCACGCCGAACACCGGCCCCGTCAGGTTTTTTTCGCCCAGCGGCCATGTCAGGTTGAGGTGGTTCACGACCTTCTGTACGGAGCGGGTGGCCCCCACGCGCAGGCCGATGCCCGCGGCGTAATGCAGATCGCCTGCCCGGGGCAGGGCGTCCCCGTTCCAGGCGTTGCCCGCGTTCACGAAGACGGCGAGCGCCGGTGCCAGCGTGGCGAATTCCCACGGGGGGAAAAACCGCTGCTCCGCCGTCGCCAGAAAGCGGTTGTCGCCCATGTAGTAGAAATTCGGATAGCCGAGCAACCCCGACTCCTCTCCCAGCGCGAGCTTCTGGCCGTCGGGGTTCGCGAACACGCGGTCGTGCTGTGCGGCCAGCACGGTGGCGGTCAGCGGCACGGGTTTCCACTGGGTTTCCGCGTACAGCGACGTGGCCCCGTTGTCGACGCGTCCCGCGGGCGTGACGAAGTGGCGCAGCGAGGCCGAAGAGTTCAGGAACAGGGCGTCGTGCCAGGCATCGTTGTAGACCGCGGCATAGGCGACGTAGTCGTCGGCGGCGTGCGCCCCGAGCCAGGTCTGGTTGCGGCCCCACGTTGCGGACAGGCGCCAGCCCGTCTCGATGTTTTCGCTCCACTTCAGGTTGCGGAAGTTGTGCACGGTCTTGAAGGCGTAGCGGTAGATGCTGAAGGTGGCGCCGATGATTTCATCGTGACGCGTGTCGTATCCGGGACGCACGAACGGGATGCCCAGGCTGTCGCGCGTGGATTGCACGGAGGTGGGGACGCGGAATCCGTACCCGGGCATGGTGTCGCGGAGGTTGCGCTGGTAGAAGGGCGTGACCGACGTCTTCAGGGTGCGCCCGAAGGCGCGGGTCACGCCGGCGTACAGGCTCTGCGTGCGGGTGCGTTCCCACTGGCCGAGCATCGTGGTCCGTCCCAGCAGCTTGCGGCCGTTCGTATCCAGGCGGCCTTCCTCCGCCAGCCGGTCGAGGTCGTTCCCCGAGAGGTAGCGGCTTTCCGCGAACTCGTGGCCCGAGGCTGACACCGAAAACCCCCACTCCTGTTCGCGGGTGCGCAACGGGTTCGTCACCGAGAACGCATACGAATGACCGTCGGACAACCAGGCGTACTGCGCCAGCACGCGCAACCGCCAGGGGGTGAAGGCGGTGTGGCTGTAATCGATCCAGCGGCTGTCGCGTTCGATGTCGTGGCTGAAGAACAGGCCCAGGCGCTGCCCCGTGCCCAGCAGGTTGCTTTCTTGCGGGCCGAACCATCCCACCCACTCCCCGCCCTTGCGCCCGACGCTCACCCCCAGCACCGTGCTCCATTGGTCGTACGTGGTCACCTTCACCGCCAACGTCGAGTCGGGGAGGCGCTTCACCTCGATGATGGCGTCCGCCAGGAACTCTTCGCCGCGCAAATGTTTCTCCGCCTCGCGCAGGCCGTCGATGGTGATGCTGTCGCCCGTGCGGAACGGCAAGCGCCGCCGGATGGTCGCCTCGCGCGTTTCGATGTGGAGCGTGTTTCCGATGTCGTACAGTTTCCGCTCCAGGTCACTGTGCGTGGCGGAACCTTCGAAGGCGTCGTGAATGCGGAATTCGAGGGACGAGATCCGCCCCACCGCGCTGTCCGGCAACACGCTCACGCGCTCGTACCCGGGGGTCGCGTCGAAGAAGCGGTTCCCGGCCGCCTGAGCCGTCGAGGCGAGCACTACAGCCGCGGAAAGCAGGGACAGAATGAAGTGTCGCATCACGCAGGGGTCGTTTCAGAAGGAAGAGTGTTCAGAGAGTAAGCCTTGAGAGGCGGAGGGGGCAGGGTAGACCATGCGGGTGCCGTTCCTCATTCATCTTTCGTTTGCGGCGGGCAGTGGCCTGAAGCTTCCGCGTGTCCGCGTGTCTGCCTCCGCGTTTCCACTCCCGCGCTTCCGTTTTCATTCCACATTCTTCATTCCACATTCTTTAATGTTCCCGGAAAGGAAGCGGACCTGTAAGCCGGGTTTTGTCTCGCCGCCCGCCGAAGCGGACGACGGGATGGCCATCCCTCTGGGACGCGCATTACTGCGCGCCTCTAGCAACCTACCCGGCAACCCCGTCACTCCTTGCGGAGCGGCGTCGGACGAACCGCCCGTGGCGCGCATGGCGCGGGCTGCCCTATTTGGTCTTGCACCGGATGGGGTTTGCCGTGCCGTCGATGTCGCCATC
>CAZKRC010000003.1:0-44552 GCA_964555105.1 uncultured Bifidobacterium sp.
CCCGCAGGCCATGGCCTCGAGGTTGATGATGCCGAAGGGTTCGTACACGGAGGGGCAGACGAACAGCGCCGCGTGTGAGTACAGACTGATCACGTCCTCGCGCGCGAGCATGGCTTCGATCCAGATCACCTTGAGGTCGGGGCGGCGCGTGCGCACGTCGGCGACGCGTTGGCGCATTTCGGCGCCGATCCCGGGCGTGTCGGGAGCCCCGGCGCACAGCACGACCTGGCTGTCCGCCGGGAGGTGCGCCAGCGCGTTCAGGAGGTGGAGGATGCCTTTCTGGCGCGTGATGCGGCCCACAAAGAGGATGAACGGCACGTCGGCCTCGATGCCGTGGCGGCGCAGCAATCCCGGGTTGGGCCGGTTCCGGTACTCCGCGACATCGATGCCGTTGGGAATCACGCGCACCTTGTCGGAAGCGACGCCGTAAAGCTCTTCGACGTCGCGCTTCATGGATTCAGACACCGCGATCACGCCGTCGGCGTTCCGGTACGCGGTTTCTTCAAGCCATGAGGACGCGTGATACGCGTTGCCGAGTTGCTCGACCTTCCAGGGACGGTGGGGTTCGAGCGAGTGGGTGGTGAGCACGAGCGGGACGCGAAGCAGCTGCTTGACGAGGCAACCCGCGTACTGGGCGTACCAGGTGTGACAGTGCACCACGTCCGATTCGGTCACGGTGCCCGCCATCATGAGGTCGCGCGCGAGCGTGTCCATCAGCTTGGCGTGCTGCGCGTTCTGGCTGGGCAAGGTGAATGCGGGCGTGAGGCCACGTACGGTCAGATCTCCCTCGCGCACGTCCTGGGCCCCGAAACACAGGACGTCCACAGGATTGCGGCCGGGCTCGAGGCGCGCGAGGGCGCGGCTGAGGTATTCGACATGGACGCCGGCGCCGCCATACACGTGAGGCGGATACTCATTGGTCAGCAAGGTAATGCGCATCGCATGAATTGTACTAAAGGCGTTACACCTGTTCCCCGAAACACGCGTCGAAACACACAGCGAAACACACGCAACACGCTCCGGAAAACCGGACGGCGAGAGCAATGGATCCCGGAGGCCGGGCGGTGTCCGCCCCGCAAGGGCCCTGGCCCTTGCGTCCCCCCCCCATCATCTTTCAAAGAATCTCGTCCGCCCTTCCTGCGTCACCCGTCCTGCACAGGCGCGAACGGGCGTACGCTGTCCGGCGGAAAGGCGTCGGTTCCGACGAGCAGGGCGTCCATGCCTCGTCAGGGTGGGATCAGGGTGAGGTCAGGACCGACAGGTTGTGCGTCGCGCCGGAGGACGCGCGCAGGGTCAACTGGTACAGGCCCGAGGACGACAGGGCGGGCACGTTGATCGTGTGCTCTCCGTTGCCGGACACATGCAGGCTGCCACGCTGCAGTACGCGCCCCGTGACGGCGCGCACCGTGTAGGCGTAGACGTCCGGCGAGAGCCCGTTGAGGCGCACCTCGCCTCCTGAAGTGCGGACATTGAAGCGGTTGAGGCGCGTGGCGGACGCCAGCGAGGCCGTACCCTTGGGATGGACGTCCAGACGCAGTTTCATGAAGTCGATGACGTAAGATCCGTCCGCCTGCAGCGGGCTGGCCACACCGCCCTGCATCACCACCGCCGAGTCTCCGAATACGGCGGAGTCGAGCTGGATGCGCACGGGAACGCGGCGGGGCATCCGCGCATGCGGCGATGTCCATTCCACCTTCCAGCTGTTTCCATCCCTGACGGCGGAGGCCGTGTCCAGGGTGAAGTGCGCGCGGTAGTACGCGCCCACGGTTTCGAACGGCGCCACCCAACTGCCGTTGGCGACGGCCGTGGTGAGCAGTTGCAGGTTGTTGGCGGGCGTGATGCTGTACACGTCGGGGGTGGGATCGGCCACGTCATGGATGACGAGGGTCGCCCAACGGTTCTGGTTTTTCGCCGTGTTGAGCGCGTTGATGCCGGCGCTCTGGTTGCTGGGCTGCATGATCAGGCCCTGCACGTTCATCCAGTCGGCGGGCTGCGTGCCCCACGCGTAGGTCGCGCCTCCGCAACCGCGCGCAATGAAGTTCTCGGCGCTGATGCCCGCCTTGGCGGCGGCGTTGGCGGGCACGTTGCAGTTCGGGTATGCGAAGGTCACCGACTGGATGGCCGTGTCGAGGCCGCGCAGCGTGTCGGCCATGGCCTTGATGACCTTGGTGACGGAGTCGGCGCCGATCTGGTGCACGTTCTCATGTTTGTACGTGTGGTTGGTCAGCTCGTGGCCGTCGCGGGCGACCTGGATCCAGTCGGCACGCCGCGCGTTGAATGTCCCCACGTTCTGGATGGCGATGTAGAACGTGGCCTTGAGCCCCAGCGAATCGAGCTGGGGGAGGAGATTGGGGAGCTGGCTGGCGCGGGCGTCGTCATAAGTGAAACTCACCGCGCCCGCGTATCCGTTCCAGGGAACGGTGGTGACAGGGCCGGCCGCGGCCAGCGCCGCACCGGCAAGCGTCAAGATTCCCGTGCGCAGCGCGGAGGAAAACAGGGTCGGAAAAGCGGGCATGGGATCCTCAGGGTTTGACGGCGGACGGTGCGGAAGCAGCGGAAGCAGCGGCCGGTTTGACGAAGTAAATACCCGCGGGCAGCATGCCGTCGGCGCTCACGCGCACCGGCTTGCCGGCCGCAGTCACGACGCGCGCCCCGCGCACCCACTCGGGGGCGCGGCCGCCAGCCAGATGAATGAAGCGCGCTGCGCCAGAGGCCGGGCGCACGGACGCGCGCGAGACGCCCGGAGCGATGGACGTGGCAATCAGGGGTTGCAGTGCACGATGCACCTTGCGCGCGATACTGTCCTGCCCGACGCGGTTCGGATGCACGCCATCGGGCGCGAGGGACTGGAGGTTCAGGAAAGGCGTATGCAAGTCGATCACGCCCGCGACCTGCGTGGGCCGCGATGAGGCGATCGCGTCGATGGCCGGGCCGAGAGAATCACGGATGATGTCCCCGTTGATGCCGCTGGTGTCGGCGGTCCACCCATTGTTGGGGAACGCCCAGTTGCCGTTGACTTTCCACGCCGGGAACGCCTTGAACAACACGAACTTGGGCTTGGGCGTCATGTTGTTGTACAGGGTATCGATGAAGTAGCGGTAATCGTTCACGAAGCGCGGGCCCTGCCAGAAGTATTTGCGCGCGTCGTTGGTACCGAGCTTGACGGTGATGAAGTGCGGCTTCATCATGAACAGGGTATCCATCTGGTTCTTGTCGGTCACGTACGACTTGAACGAAGCGCCTGCATTGGGCAGCTGTGCACGCTGCATCCACCAACCGCTTTTACCACCATTCCACACCCAATAGCGCGGCCCCAACAGCATGTTGAGGCGCAGGGCGTAGGCATCCTTGACGGTCACGCCCCCGGTTGTGCCTGCGGCCTGGGTGATGCTGTTGCCCACGCACATGATGCGGATCGACTGGTCGACGAATGCGCGAAATGCCAGACGACCCAGCGTGTCCTGGCCCACGCTGTTTGGCAGAATGCGCTTGGGATTGCCGTTGGGGGTCAAGTACCGGTCTATCTGCCCCGCGAGGGGGGTGTAGAGGTTGATCGTGTCCGCGCCTTTTTCCAGGGCGATGGCGCGAAGGCGGGGAATGATGGAATTCGAGATCACCTGGTTGTTGCGCTCCAACGGGTCCGTGGGAGCGGCGTCGGGCATGACCGGCGTGGGATACACGACGAGGATGCGCGGCTTCGAGGGCATCGCGGCGAGCGTATCGATCAGGGCCTTGTAGTCAGCCGTAAAGTTCGCACTGTCGTCCCAGTTCATGGCTTTCGAGTCGGAAGAACCCAGTTGGATGCTCACGATGTCAGGCTCGTAGGCGAACACCTGGGCGAGCAGGCCGGAAGCCCAGTAGCTTGAGTCGCCGCTGCGAAGAGTTGTCGCCCCATCGCCTCTGAACGTACGCAGGCTGTCTGCGGGCAGGCGGCTTGAGAGGCCGGGGATCCAGTTGGTTGTGTAGTCGCCGATCGCCGCCCAACGCAAGGTCCGTACGGTCTGGGCATGAGAAGTGACGGCCACCACGCCCATCAGGGCGGCGACGAGAGACGAAACGGCGAGGGTGCGGGAAGGCTTCATGGTCTGGAATCCTCGGAGACGAGGGGGACGTTGAGGGTCGTGCCGGCGGCACGACCCGTGCGGCCGCGCGCATCGGGCGCGGCCGTGAGACGATACGCGTGCGCCGGCGCCTTCATTGTGCGGGCGCGCGCGGCGGGGGCACGCAAGGACGTGGTGGTCATATATCCGCTGAGGTTCATCCACGTGCGCAGACTGTCAAGCTTGGCCGTGCTGGGGTCATGACCGCCACCCTGCACCACCACCGTCTTGACCGCGACGCCCTTGGCAGTCAGCGAGTCGCGGTAGGCCCCACTGTTGAGTTGGTTGACGAGGTTGTCGGACGTGCCCCAGTTGATGAAGGCCGGAGGTGTCTGCGGCGTCACCTGCTTTTCGTTCGAGGTATAGTCGACCAGATCCTGCGCCGGGTTCGTGCCGATGTAGATGTCGCGGCCCGGCTTGTACGCGTAGGCCGTGGTGGTACCCGGCACGTACCGTTCCATGGTGGTCATCGGATAGACGAGCGCCTGGAAGTTGGGGCGTGACGACACGCGATCGATCGAATCCTTGGGATTGGTATGCCAATGGGGGCCATTGGTCGCATTGGAATCGATCAGGCCCGCGTCGAAATGCGTCGCCGCCGTGGAGGCGACGTGGCCGCCCGCGGAATAGCCGAGCACGCCGATCCGGTTCGGATCAACGCCATAGGTCGCCGCGTTGGCCCGTACCCAGCGCACCGCGCGTTGCACGTCCCACATGGCATGCGGATACCCGTAAGGCTTGACGCGGTAGCGCAGGATGAAAACCCGCACGCCGTAACCGGTGAGCGTGTTGGCCGCGGGGACGCCCTCGCTCGTCCACGGAGAGAGGTTGTCGTAGCCGCCGCCGGGGATCACGATCATCGCCGCGCCGTTGGGATTCGCCGGTGCGTACTCCAGCAGCCAGGGATTGCGGACGCTGTCGGTGGGCGTATACGTGGACGGATCGGGAATGTTGGCGGGTTTCGGCGCCGCGACCGGCGCGGTGCGGCCTTCCCACAAGAACAGGCGTGTCTTGCCGGCGGGAACGTTCTGGGCAGCCGCCAAGGTCCCCCACCCGGACACCATGAGGCCCGCGCATGCCAACCCCAAAGCCGCGACAACCGTGCGGCCCTTCCCCCCTGAAAATCCTTTCCGAACCATAAACTCCCCGAATGAATGTGTCCTAAACCTATCGCAAAGCGTCGTGCGATACAACGCGTTCCCCACTTAAAAGATCAATGCTGCGGCGAAGATGCCCAAGCCCCGGCGCGCGGGCCTGAAATGTTCCTCCGAAGTTCCCTGAAAGTGCGCCCTGCTCCATCAGGATCTCATCAGGGTTCCACAGGCCTCCCCCCCAAAAATTCCCAAGAGGTCGAACCTGCGCCACACGGAGCCGCAATCCGTCCGCAAGGTGCGGCGGGGAAGGGCGCGAATTCGTGCGCAGGGCATGCCGGCGATTCCGCCACCCCCGTATCCTTCTATATTGGAACCGGTATCCGCATGGCGTGAATGCCCACGCCGGCTCCAACACCCTGAATCATGGCGTTCTCAGAAGAAGAAAAAGACCTCATCGTCCAGTCCCTGCAGTTCTACCTCCAGCAGGCCGGCGCGCAGTTGCCGCCCCAGGCGATGCAACAGCTGGTGGCGATGGCGAAAAACGTCGTGTCCAAGCTGGACCAGCCCGGCGGCGAGGCTCCCCCGGCGGGCCAGCCCCCTGCCGGGATTTCCCAGGAGTGGTTCGAGCGCGTCTGCGTGACGTGCGACAAGCTCACGGCCACGGGTTGTACGGACAAGATCACCGCCAAGTTCCCGGGCAAGTGCGACCCCATCCTGATTTATGAGCGCGGTAAAACCGCCCTCGTCTGACCCCTTCCCGCCGGCGCACGCCGGCTCACCGAAAGCACTCATGACCGCACTGCATGCACCCACGGACAAGTCCATCCTGGACATCCTCCGGGCGGCGAACGGCCCTGTGGCGTGGCCGCGTCTCATGGTGGCCCTGGTCACAAGCCTCGAAGAGGAGCGCGCGCTCAAGAAACTTCTGAAAAAACTCGCGGCCAGCGGACGCATCGTCAAGCTGAAGAGCAAGCGCTACATGCTGCCGCCCGAGGCGTCCGCCCCGGACGCGGCGCAGACACCGCTCGCGGAGGCGTCGGCGGAGAGCGTGCGCGATCATGTCGTCGTGCCGCGCCCTGCGGGAAAAGCGGGAAAGCGCAAGGCAGGCCCGGATGGCGGAGAAGATTCCGCGAACGACGCCGACGCTTCGCGGCGCGCCACGGGCACCGCCCCTGCGAAGGGCGGCCCGGATGCGAAGGGTACGGAAGGCGTCATGGCGCGTGTTGCGCGCGAAGGCAAGTTCCTGTTCGCCATCACCGGCGAAGGCCGCAGCCGTCTCAAATACGTGTTGCCGCGCGGAGAGGAAGGGGCGGCCAAGCCCGGATCGACGGTGCGCATCAAGCCGCTGGGCCGCAAGGGGCCGTTCGGGTATCCGGCCGCGAAGGTGCTCGCCACCGCGCGCGTCGAGACCGACTTCGCGGACGTGTCCCGCGCGTTCTTCAAGCGCCACGGGATCCCCGCGGGTTACCCGAAGGCCGCGACCGCCGAAGCCATGGCCCAGCCCGAACCGGTTTTCGATCAACAGGCCGCGCGCCTGGACCTGCGCGGGGAGCACATCGTCACCATCGACCCGCCCGAGGCGAAGGATCATGACGACGCGCTCTCCCTGGAGAAGTTGCCCGACGGGCGCTGGAAGCTCGGCGTGCATATCGCGGACGTGTCGGAATACGTCCGCCTGGACGGTCATCTCGACGAAGAAGCGCTGCGGCGCGCCTACACCCAGTACCTGCCCTGGACGGCCGCGCCCATGCTGCCGCAACGCCTCTCCGGCGACCTGTGCAGCCTGCTCGAGGGACGCGACCGCCTCGCCCTGTCCTGTTTCATGGAGGTGGGCGCGGACGGCACGCTGGAGTCTTACCGTTTCGAGGAAACCTTCATCCGCGTCACGCGCTTCTACTCCTACCAGGAGGCGCAGGGATTGAAGGACCAGGGCGAGCCTTTCCTCTGCCTGCTCTCGGAGTTCACCGACGCGTTGCTGGCCAAACGCAAGCGCGACGGTCATCTCGATTTCCAGCTGCCCGAACCGCGCGTGATGCTCGACGAAGCGCGCGCGCCGATGGACATCTACCCCGGCGTGCGCCTGCCTGCGCACGGCTGGGTCGAAGAATGCATGTTGCTCGCCAACCAGGCGGCCGCGCGCCATTTGCACAAGCACAAGCTCCCCGGCCTGTTCCGCGTGCACGAACAACCCGATATCGAGGTCGTGCAGGAACTGTGGAACAACCAGGCGGAACTGAACGCGCGCCTCAACGCGGCTCCGGCCGCTTCCGATGCGATTCCGGAGGGCGCGGCCCGCGCCGGGAAATCCGGCCCGGAGACGAAGGCACGCCAAGGAACCAAGGGAACCAAGGCGGCCAAGGCGGCCCAAGGCGCGCCGGGAACCAAGGCGCGCAAAAACCCGCTGGACGAACCCGGCGGCGCCGACATGTTCACGAAGATGCGCGAGACCGGGGGCTATCTGAACCCCGTGGTCCAGCAATTCTACGTCCGCCTGCTCGATCCTTCACGCGGCGCGCTGCCGCCCCCGGTTCAACGGAAAATCCTGCAGAGCATGAAGAAGGCGCAATACTCCGCCAGCCCGCTGGGGCACTTCGCGCTCGGCTGGCAATACTACGCACACTTCACCTCCCCCATCCGTCGTTACGCCGACCTGTGGACGCACCGCGTCATGAAGATGCACGCACGCGGCAAGAAGATTCCACGCGATCTCCGGAACCGCGCCATCGCGGTCGCGGAGGAGATTTCAGGCCGCGAGATCGACGTCATCAAGACCGAGCGCAAGGCCATGCGCGTCGCGACGGCGTGGATCTTCCGCAAGCTCATCGGCCGCGAATTCGACGGCGAGATCAGCGGCGTGGAGAACTTCGGCATGTTCGTGACCGTCACCGCCCCGTACGGCGAAGGCATGGTTCCGGTGGCCCGCATGCGCGGGGACTACTATGAAAAGGATCCGGAGTCCGGCCATCTCGTGGGCGCGCGCACCGGTGCGCGCTTCCAGCTGGGCCAGAAGATCCGCGTGCGCGTCGCCAAAAGCGATCCCCTGATGGGATACGTGGACTTCGACCTGATCGGTCCCGCCTGAGGTGACGCCCGGTGAGTCTCCGTAACGCCCTCGCCCACCTCACGTCCCTGCGGATTCCGCCGCGCACGCGCATTCCGATCGCGCACTCGCTCCACTATTTTCCCTGGGTGGGCGCGGCGCACGGCAGCCTCAACATCCTGGGCTTCATCGCCGCGTCGCAGGTTCTGCCCGTGCCGCTGGCCTGCCTGTTCGCCGTGCTGCTCCCGCAGGCGCTGGCGGGGTTCGGCCCCTGGCGCGGCACGCTGGAGGCGGCACAAGGTCGTCGCACCCGCGGACATCAATCCTTCGCGCCCGGCTTCCGCCCCGACCTGAAGGGCGTGGCGTTGGTGCTGGCACTCACGCTCGTCAAATGGTTTTCCCTGATGATCATCGCGCCCGACTGGCGGGTCCGGGCCGCCCTGGTCTTCCCCATTCTCGGCATGAGCGCGCAAACAGGGGCGTTCCTGCGCTCCGTGCGCATGCCCGGCCGCAGTCCGCTGCTGGTGCGCCGCCATCTCCGGGCCGGTTTCCTCAGCGGCGTTTCCCTCTTCCTCGTCTTTCTCTTCCCGCCGCCCGCGGCGGCGGCGATGCTGGTCGCGGTCGCGTTGGCGACGGGGCTGATCGTGCGCTTCCGGCATCCGCGCCACGCGCCGCCACCCCGGCGCGAACTCACGCGCCAAACGGCAGGACTGGTGACGGAAATTTCCGAAGCCGCCATGCTGGCCGCGCTCGTTTTCGCCGGCTTCATCCTGTTGTGATCGACCGGTATCGGACCGGTGAGCGGGCGGCCCTGCGCCGCCCGGACCGGCCTGCGCCGCATCTTCCGGGTGCGCGCAGGCCTTTCCCCACCCGCATCAAACGCACCACCGCCGTGCGCGTTTACGCGAAGTCGTAGATCTTCACCTGCGTCCAGTAGTCCTTGAGTTCAAGAAAGCGCTGGTGGATCTCATGCACCTGATAGGCGTCGTGACCCGCCGCATCGTCGAATACGGTGACCATGCCGTACGTGTAGGTGCGGTCGATCACCGGGCGATCGGTGTCCGCGGGCGTTCCGAACCATCCATGGCGGATCGAGGGGATGGTCGTCAGCGCACGACCGCGCGTTTCGAACTCGCGCACCTGCTCGGGGGTGAGATCGGGCTTCAACCAGAAATAAACGGAATGAACGAACATGGGAACTCCGGGAATGAAGTGACGGGTTGACGGAAAATCACGGAACGGTTTCGCGATCAGGGGGGTGGGGCCGGATGCGGCCGACATGATGAGGGGACGTGACGCCGCACCGGCGGCGGGAGCGTGGGGCCCACGGGTCATCAGGCACGGTCGGGATGCCGTCCCTTCCGGGGCGGGGCGGTGATGACGGTTTCCGCGAACTCCGCCTTCCCCGCGATGCGCCCGCCGCGCGTCCTGCCGTCCTGCGTCCACGTTTCCACGTAAAAGCTCCAGAACGCGTTCGCGGCGGCGGCGTAGGAAAACTCCATCGCGCGCGCGCGCGCCGGGACACGCCACGCCTCGAGCCGGGCGGGATCGTTCACCAAGGCGAGCATCGCGTCCCGCAACGCTTCCGGTTCCGTGTGGGAGAACACCATTCCGCACGCCTCCGGCACGATGATCTCCTGCGGGCCGCCCAGGTCGCTCACCAAGCACGGCAGACCGCAGGCCAGCGCTTCCACCACGCTGTTGCCGAAGGTGTCCGCCAAACTGGGAAACACGAACAGGTCCGCGGACGCGAAGGCTCGCGCCAGCATTCCGTCCCGGAGGACGCCGGTGAAATGCGCACGGCCGCAGGACTGCAGCAGGGACTTCATGTCCTCAAGGTAGGGGCCGTCCCCCACGACGATCAGACGGAGGTCGGGACGCGTCCGCAGCGCCTCCAGGAAAGCGTGCGCGAGCGCGGCGAGATTCTTTTCCACCGAGACGCGCCCCACGTACAACAGCTTCGGGCCGTCGTCGGGAATGCCGAAGTCCGTCCACACCTGCGGGTCGCGAAGGTCGGGACGGAAGAACGCGAGGTCGACGCCGCGGGGCAGCTTGCGAATGCGCGACGGCGTCACGCCCATGGCGGCCACCTTGTCGCGATAGGCGTCGGAAGGCACGATCACCGGCCCCGCGATACGCGTGAAGGCGCGCGTCCAGAACTGCACGAGGCGCTTTCCCACGCGGCCTTGCATCAGCAGGTCGCTGTACACCATGATGTCGGTGCGGTAATGCGAAACCGTGGTGATGCCGGCGATCTTCGCCACGATGAGACACAGGCTGCTCACGGGACCCGGGGTTTCGAACTCGATGACGTCCATCGGGTGCGCCCGCAAAAAATCCAGAAAGCTCTTGAGGCGCAACACCACGAGCTCGCTTTGCGCGTAGCCGGCCTGATCCATGGAGAACCGTCCGGGCGCGAGGATCATCCGGTCGTCGGCGCCTTCGCGACGCGGGTGCCGTGTGTGGAATGCCGGCCCGAACAGCCAGGCGTCGCGGCCCGTGCGGCGCAGCTCGCGCAACTGGATGCGCGAAGCGAGGGCGATGCCGTTCACCTCATCGAGATTGTCGCTGACGCAGACCACCGCGGGTTCACACGATTCCCCCGCCCGCCGGGCGCGCTCTGCCGCGAGCGCGAAGCGGAGGCGGAGCATGTCCGGGAACTGGCTGAGCAGTTCCGCGAGGAAATACAACACGAAGCGGAGCACGCCCGGAGTTCCCCAAGGCTGGTGGGGGCGCGTACGGGACGGCTCCCCGGATGGAACGACGGCGGGCGCGGACATATCCTCCAAAGATAGCGTTCAGCGCGGACAAACGCACGCGGATGAAGGGGATGGGGGGATGCGCGCGCACGCGCCCTTCGTGAATAAAGCCCCGTGCGCGCGGGCGGGGGGAAGTTTACGGGACTTCCGGGCGCATATCCTGACGAGCTGTTTACATTAAGGGCCGGAGGCGCCATGCATCATCTTTTCACGTATTCAGACAGCCCGGTCAGCGCGGACGCTCCGGCGACGCGGCGGGGGTTCAAAGCGGCACTGATCCTGGCCTGCGCCCTGCTCCCGTCCGTGCCGGCGTCGGCCCAGCAGACGCCGCGCTGGACGCTGATGGATCTGGGGCGCCTGCCGTCGCCGGACGTCGCCGCCATCGTGCGCGACGACCTCGACAACATCTATTTCGGAACGCGCGGCGGCCTGACCATCGAAGACCGCACGGGCGGGTTCCGGATCGTGAACAAGGCGACGGTGAAGGGCGGCCCGGCGTCGGACAGCATCACCAGCCTCGGCCTTGACCGTTTCCGCGATCTCTGGGTGGGCACCGATGGAGGCGGCCTCGGGGTTTACACCAACGGGTCGTGGCGCGTGCATACGCGCGAGAGCACCCGGGGCGGCCTGCCCGACGACGGCGTACTCGCGCTCGCCCTGCGGCGCGAGGAACGATGGGTGGGAACGCGCAACGGGTTCGCCGTGTTGCGCGGTTCGTCGTGGACGACCTGGACCGGAGACCGCATCGCGGGGCGCCTTCCCCACCCCACCGTCACGGCGATCGCGGTGGACTCCTCCGGGGACGTGTGGCTGGGAACCATCGGCGGGCTCGTGCGCATGCGCGGTTCGTCATGGACGCGCTTCACGCCCGAGGACACCGACGGCGGACTGCCGCATCACGGCATCACCGCGTTGCACGTCGAGCCCGGCGGCGCCCTGTGGGTGGGCACGCAGGCGGGTGCGACGCGCCGCGATACCGACGGCTCCTGGCTGGCGTTCGGTCCCGGCGCGGGACTGGGCGCGCTCGTCAACGAACGCGTGACCGCCATCACCGGAGGTCCCGATGGCGAGGTGTGGCTGAGCCTCCGCGGGGGTGCGGCGCGCTACGTCCAGGGCGACTGGACGTTGTACACCCGGGAAAACCTCCCCGGCCTGCTGACGCTGTACGTCAACACCGTCCTGGCGGACGCAAGCGGCGAGATCCGCATCGGCACGCAGAAGGGCGTGATCATGCGGGTGCTGGGCACGGGGCGCTAACCGAACCGGTCGCGCGGGCAGGCGGTCCCGGCGGGGTTGGACCAAGGCCCGCGCGATCCCTTACCCCCAAACGTTTTCCTTCACGCTGGAATCGAAACCGACGATGTAGGACGTGATTTCGGTTTCCTGGGGCGCGACCTGCACCGCTGCGGAACTGATCCAGTTGTCCATCCAGCGCAGCTTGTATTCGGCTTTCGGCCACAGCGGCTCGAGACGAATGGCCTTCATCCGCTGGGAGGCGATGTACTCGACGTACTCCTGCAGGATCGGCGCGTTGAGGCCGATGAGCGAGCCTTCCTTGAAGAGGAATTCCGCCCACGCCTTCTCCTGTTCCACCGCCTCTTCGTACATCCCGATGGCGTCCTGCTTGCATTCCTCGGCGACCTGCGCCCACTCCGGGCCTTCCAGGCCGCGGATGATGATGTTGATCATGCTTTGCGTGATGCCCAGGTGGACGTTTTCGTCGCGGCAGATCAGCTTGAGGATGTTGGCCGAGCCGCCCATTTTCTTGAGCGACTCGTTGATGCCGAAGCTGCAGGCGAAGCTCACGTAGAAACGCACGCCCTCGAGGATGTTGACCGCGACCAGTGCCTTGAACAGCTTCTTCTTGCCCTCGTAGGTGTTGACCGGCAGCAACCCCGCCTCGACCTGCGATTGTTCCTTGATGAAGTCGTCGTAGGCGGCGACCACCGATTTGGCGCGCTTGCGGATCTCCTCGTTCTCCACGATGTCGTTGAACACGACGGTGGGATCGTGGAAGATGTTCTTGATCATCCACTGGTACGACTTGGAATGGTTCACTTCCTGGAAGGCCCACTTGGCGCAACACGCCTCGACTTCCGGCAGCGTGGAGGCGGACATGAAGGCGTGCACGGGGCCGCGCCCCTGCACCGAGTCGAGGAGGATCTGGTAGCGGAGATTGTAGAGGAAGAGATGCTGGGCGCCCTTGGGCAGCGTCTGGAATTCGGAGCGGTCAAGCTCCAGATCGATCTCCTGGGGGCGCCAGAAGAAACCCATCATCTTCTCGTAGTAATCGTTGAACTGCCGGTACCGCACCATGTCGTCGCGGAGAATGTTGGGCTCTTCGCCGAAGAACATCGGTTGATAGCGGAAGTCGATGTTTTTCTGGTTGTAAAGTGTGCGGGTCATGTCGTCCCTTTAAAAGTTGATGTGTGCGGAGATGCGGAGCCGCGCCTCAGATGGCGCAGGCCCCGCTTTCGCAGGCTTCACCCTGTGAGGCATAAGCGTCCGCTCCGGGGGCCAGCGCGGGCAGCGCCTCGCCTTCGACCGATGCCGACTCCTCGCCGGAGAGGTCCAGGGTGTTCTGGTAGTAAAGCTGCTTGTGGCCGTACTTGAAGGCGATGCGGCAATCGCTGATCACATCCCCGAGCGAAATCAGTCCGTTCTCGTAACGACGCGGATCGCTGTAGAGGTTGATGGACATGCCCTGGTCGGCGAACTTCTGCCACACGGCGGCCACCTTCAGGTAACCTTCGTTGCTGTAGTCGTGATCCCAGCACAACTGATAGTGTTCGGCGCGGTCCGCGATGTACTTGGCCACCGACTTGATCGGGCCCTTCTTGCTGTTCTTCGTGGTGATCAGCGCGCGCAGCGGCTCGATGCCGTTGGAGGTGCCCGAGACGATCGCCGACGATTCCGCCGGCATGAAAGCCATCAGCGAGGAGTTGCGCATGCCGTGCGCGGCGATTTCCTTGCGGAGCTCCTCCCACTCCGGCGAAAGCTCCACGGGGGCGAACGCGTCGACGTTGCGGCTGTAGGTGTCGATCGGGAGCACGCCCTGCGAATACTTGGTGCGGTCGAACTTGGCGCACACGCCCTTTTCCTTCGCCAGCTGCACCGAGGCGCGCGTCAACCCCAACGCGAACTGCTCCGCGTAGGGGTGGACGACGAAGGGTGCCACCGGATCCGAATACTTCACCTTCTCACGTGCGAGCAAGTCGGCCAGCCCGATGATGCCCACGCCCAGCGCCCGGCGCTCGCGCGTGAAGCGCTCCGCCGCGGGAATGGCGTATTCCATGTGGTCGATCAACTCGTCCAGGAAACGCACCGCCAGTTCACCCACTTCGCCCAGCTCCTCGAACCGGCACTCGGCCACGTTGACCGCCGAGAGGATGCAGGTGAAGATCTCGCCCTTGTCGCCGTTCACCGCGTCGATCGGTTCGGACGGAAGGTTGATCTCCTGGCAGAGGTTGGAGAACCGGACCGTGTCCAGGAAGGCCGAGTGCGTGTTGGCATTGTCCATGTCCATCACGTAGATCCGGCCCGTGGTCAGGCGTTCGCTGAAAATGAGACGGGCCAATTCGCGCGCGCTCACGCGCTTGCGGATGCGCTCGGGATGCCGTTCCTCCTCCTCGCGATACAGGCGGTCGAAGTCGGTGGTGCCCCACGCTTCGTAAAGCCCGGCGGAGGTGTGCGGATCGAACAGGGAAATCACCCCGTCGGCCTGCGCCCGCTCCCAGAACCCCGTCCACAGCTGCACGCTGTAGTCCATGGTCCGGATGCGGTTGTCCTCGGTGCCCTTGTTGTTCTTCAGCACCACCACGTCCTCGA
This sequence comes from uncultured Bifidobacterium sp., assembly GCA_964555105.1. Lineage (GTDB taxonomy): Bacteria > Fibrobacterota > Fibrobacteria > UBA11236 > UBA11236 > UBA11236. Next base: position 14,822 of record CAZKRC010000003.1, read on the forward strand.
TTTCCGGATGCCACACGGGAATGTGGCAGGTGGCCGACCCGCCGCGGATCCCGTTCTGCGAGCAGGATTTCACCGTGGCCGCGACGATCTTCATGAAGGGCAGAAGCCCGGTGTGGACCACCTCGCCGCCGCGCACCTTGGAGCCCTTGCTGCGGATGCGGCCGAAGTTCACGCCCATCCCCGCGCGCTGCGCGGTCAGGCGACCGAGGGCGTGCGTGGAGGCGAAGATCGAATCCAGGTCATCGCCGATGTCGATGCCCACGCACGACGCGTACTGGCGCACCGGCGTGCGCACTCCGGCGATCACCGGCGTGGGCAACGACAGCTTGAACGTCGAGATGGCGTTGTAGAAGCGACGGATCGTCTCCAAACGATACTCGCTCCCGTGGCGTTCCACATAGCGGCGGAAGCCGGTCAGGGCGATCAGCATGTACGCGAATTGCGGGGTTTCGTAGATGGCCCCCGTCACGCGATCCTGAACCAGGTATTTGTCGATCACCTGGCGCAGCCCGGCATAGGGGATTTTGTAGTCGCGGTCATGATCGAGCCACGCGTTCATCTGCTCGATGTCTTCGGGCGTGTAACCGTCCAGGATCGTGCGGTCGTACACGCCGGCGTCAACGCCGCGCGCGATCACCTCGGAAAGGTGCGGCAACGTCAGCCCCTTGCCGAACACCTCCTTGCGCAGCGCCATGTTGAGCAAACGAGAGGCCACGAACTGATAGTTGGGGAAGTCGGGCGTGATCAGGTCGGACGCCGCACGGATCAGGATTTCGTGGATTTCGCGGGTTTTCACCCCATCGACCAACTGCAATTGCGCCCGCATCTCGATGTCGGAAACCGACACACCGGTCATCCCGTCGCATCCCCAATACAGAACCTTGTGGATCTTTTCAAGATCCAGTTCTTCCCGCTCGCCGTTCCGCTTCACCACCCGAATCACATGTTCGCTCATCTGATTGCCATTCCTTCTCCGTCCCCGGGGACGGGTCTGGGGACATCGCCCCCTGTCAAATTCCTTAAAAGGGAAAAGTACACACTCCGGCCCTCGCCTGCAGGGCGTTTTTCAGGATACAGCACACTATCAGGTGGCTGTACTAAAACTTGACCACTATATATTGTATAAACTACCATCCGGAACCGGATCAAGGTAAGTCGTTGTTTTTGACGGTGTTGAGGCACTTCCGCCCCGGAAAAGGCACCCGGCGACGCCTCAAACGGTACTCCAGGTGGTACCGCCCCCGGTACCACAGAGGCTACCATACGGATTCATGCGGACAAACCCCCAGCCAGCCCCTGCGGCCAATACAGGGTCGAAGGGCATTCTTCAAGCTGCAGGAGGGATGGGGGGGGAACGCCGGGGAACCCGGCGGGGAACGCAAGAGAAAATCAGAAATCAGAAGGTGGAAATCAGAAGGTGGAAATCGGAAGGCGGAAATCAGAAGGCGGAAATCGGAAATCAGAAGGCAGAAAGCGGAAAAGCGGAGGTGGCTGGAGGGGCGCGACACGCGAGGCATGAACCACGGTCGCGCGCTGGGCCGTGAGCCGTGGTGAGTTTAAGCTGCGCGCGCTACCGCTTGACCATCGTGAACGAGTACAACGCGGGGTGGGCGTCGTCGACGCGGCCGAGACCGCGATATCCCAGCAACTCGCCGCCGAGGAACATGCGCGCACCCACGCGTTCGAGTTTGCCGAGCTCCTGCAACACGGACGTCCGCTGCCGGTCCACCGTACGCGCGAACCGCACCGTGTCCCCGCCGGCCACACTGATCTCGAGCCGGCGCGGCACGGACACGCCGCCCCACGAACTGCGCTCGGGCGCCGTGATGGCCTGCGGCTTGAGCAAGGTCATCACCCCGTTCTCTTCGCGCACTCCGTAGCCGAACACCGAGGATTTTTCGGTGAAGAACAACCCGCCTTCGGCGCGGCCCGACGTCACCACGTAGCGGTAGCCCGCATCCATGAAGCGCGTGCCGAACTGCGACTGACGACTGTGGTCCATCCAGCCGAAGCCGCGCACGGCGATGGTGTCGCCGTTCACCGCCAAGTGTCCCTTCACGCGCGCCTTGGGAATGTGGATGGCCAGGCTGACGGTCTCGCCGCCATCCAGCCGGAACAGCCCGTCGCCCCACACCACGCCCGGCGTCATCTTCTCGAACACCAGGTCAAGGAGATAATCCTTGCCGCCCTTACGGGTGGCGAAGAACACGCGATGCGCGCGCGGCGGCAGGCCTTCCGCAAAGATGTTGGCATGCACGGACAGCCGCGCCGCCGAAGGTTCCCAGGTGAAGTTCGAGAGCGGATACTCGCGTGCGACGAAGTCGGTCTGTCCCCCGGCCGTCATCACCGCAAGGTCCGCGCCGCACACCGGATCCTTGAACTTTCCGAAATGCACGCGCGAGAGGTTGAGCTGCACCTGGATGCCGTCGTTCAACAGGAACTGCCAGGTCCAGAACTCGTTGTGCGTCCTGCCGGGGTTCGCCTGCGGGCCATAGTCGGCCGGGGTGTCGCGGCGCAGGTCTCCCTGTGGGCTCGTGGCCGCGACCACCGTCGCCGCGCCCGGCGCGAGCAGGACCGCGCAGGCCAGCAGGGCGCGCACCATGCCGCGCGCGCGACCGCTGCTCGACGGTGTGTCAGGACGCCTCATAAGTGATAAAGTATATATGTCCCGCATGTCCGATCCCGTCCACGGCCACGACGCTTCGTGCCGCCCCGCTTCCAGCATACAACATGGCCGCGACACGAACCACCCGGACGTCCGCACCCGCCCGCGGCGGCCCCGCCGCGCTCCCCCGGCGTCGGGCCTGTTCGCGCTCCGTGCGACCTGCGCCGTGACGCTGGCCCTCGCGACCGGCGCCCTTGCCGCCCGCTCCGCGGCGCCCCAGCCCCCCCCTGCGCCCGCCGCCTCCCCGACGTCCCATACCCCCCACACCACACCTCCCGACAGCCTCATCCCGTCGAAACTGACCCTGATTCCGGGCCTCAAGATTTCCCCCGAGATCGGCATCGGTTTGGGAACCATGGCCGTCCACACGGGCTGGCCGCGCCCCGGCGCCCGCATGGAATACCGTATCCTGTACACCACGCGCAACCAGATGGAGCTGCGCGTTTCCAACCGCACCGACAACATCTTCGGATCGTTGTGGGAGGCCCGCTTCGAAGGAAGTTTCCAGCGTTTTCCCGACAATTATTTCGGAGGGGGGAATAATCCCGTCGACGCCGACAAGGTGGAATACTCACCGACGGGGGGGTATGGATTCATGCGTTTCACACGCCCCTTGCCCTTCATCCACCCGGCCGTACAGGTCGTGGCGGGCGTGCGGGCCGAAGGGTGGGACATCACCGGGATCCGCAAGGACGACGGCTCGCCGGGGGCGGATCTCATCCTGGGCCCGCATGTGACGGGACACGACGGCGGCGTCGCGGACCTGTGGGAACTGGGCGTGGAGTACGACAGCCGCGACAGCCGCGATGTGCCCACGCGCGGCCTGCACGTGGCGCAGCGCCTGGGGACGTCGCTCGCGGGTGACTTCGCCTTTCAAACCTCCGAGAGCTGGATCGCCGCGCACGGGACTTTGGGACCACGATGGGAGGTCGCGGGACGACTCTGGCAAAAAACCATGTTCGGAGACCCGCCGTTCTTCGTGCAGCCCGACATCGGCAATGAGGACGTGTTGCGCGGCGTACCCAACAAGCGTTTCCGCGACCGCAGCGCGCAAGCCGCGCAGGCGGAACTGCGTTTCAACTTCGCCCTTGCCCTGCCCCTCATCCATTCGTGGCTCGGCAAGGACTGGCAGATCGCGACCTTCGCCGAAACCGGGCGCGTGGGGGATTCCTTCACGGATGCCTCGCGCGGGGACTTGCATTATTCCGGAGGCGTGGGCGGCCGCCTGATCTTCAACGAACGCACCGGCGCCATGCGCGGCGACCTTGGCTTCAGCCCGCACGGAGTGGCGTTCATCGTGAAGTTCAACCAGGCGTTTTGAGGTCGGTACTGAGGTCGGTACAGCAGTACAGCAGTACAGCAGTACAGAACAGCGTGGGGTCTCTTCAACCGGTTCCCGGATCCAAGGCGTAAGAAGGGCCCGGAATCTACTACCCTCGGGCGTTGTACTCTTCTACTGCTGTACTGTTGTACTGCTGTATTGTTCTATCGTTCTTCCCGTGTCTTCCCCCTCCCTCCGCCTCTCCGAAATCTTCTACTCGCTCCAGGGCGAGGGCTTTCACGCGGGTACGCCGGCGGTGTTCATCCGCATGGCGGGCTGCAACCTGTCGTGTGCGTTCTGCGATACCGACTTTTCGTTGAAGGAGCGGATGACGCCGGCGGAGGTGGTCGCGCGCCTCGCGGAGTTCCCCGCCAGGTTCGTGGTGCTCACCGGCGGCGAGCCGACGATCCAGCCCGAGGCCGTGCGCGCACTGGTGACTGCACTTCATGCGCACGGCTACTACGTGACGATGGAAACCAACGGCACGTCGACGGACACGCTGGGCGTGGACTGGGTGACCGTAAGCCCCAAGCTCTCGCAAGGCGGAGAGTGGAGCCTCAAGACCGGCGATGAACTGAAACTGGTGTACGAAGGGCAGGACCTCGCGGCGTTCGAGGACTCGAACTTCGCGCATTATTTCCTGCAGCCCAAGGAAATCCGCACGGCGCAGTTCGGCAAGGGCGAGCGCGACGAGGCCGCCACCCGGGCCGAGTGGGCGCGCACCATCGACGCCACGCTCGCGCGGCCGCGGTGGAAACTGTCGTTCCAGCTGCACAAGACGCTGGGGTTGCGGTAGTTAAACGTCCCCTGAGCAATGCTCGGAGGGCCTTCCGTAAAAGCAAAACGACGCGCGCTCTACCGAACGCCGAACGACCCGTGGCCTTGTCACCCCTGTTCGTGTGGATCCGTCGGGAACATGAGCGTGCCGAAGCGACCAGCCCCCACCCCGCGAACTATCTTTGCACCCATGGACGAGGGGTTTTTCAACGTGTCAGCGCCCACCACCAAAAGCAAAATCAGCAAAATCAACCGTACCGCCCTCGTCGTGTTCTCCGGCGGGCAGGACTCCACCACATGCCTGCATTGGGCGCTCCGGACCTTTGCCGCCGTGGAAACCGTCTTCTTCGATTACGGGCAACGCCACGCCTCCGAGGAACGCGCCGCCCAGAAGATCGCCTGGCGGCTCAGTGTGCCCTTGCGCCGTTTTAAAATCGACTTCTTCCGTGAAATGGGCGGCAACTCGCTGACCGACAGCAGCATGGAGATCGACGCCGACGCGAGCCACGGACTGCCGAACACCTTCGTGCCCGGCCGCAACCTGTTGTTCCTCACGCAGGCGGCCGCCTACGCCTCCACGCGCGGAATCCGCGACGTGGTCACCGGCGTGTGCCAGACCGACTACAGCGGTTACCCCGACTGCCGCCACGACACCATCCGCGCCCTGCAACGTTCCTTGCATCTCGGCCTCGGCTGGCCCGAGCGGAACGGCAACCGCGCGGGAGCCTTCCGCATCCACACGCCGCTGATGTTCCGCACCAAGGCGGAGAGCGTGGCGCTCGCGCAGGCGTGGGATGCGTTCGAGTCGCTCGCCTTCAGCCACACCTGTTACGAGGGCGTGTTCCCTCCCTGCGGCCGTTGTCCCGCGTGCGTGCTGCGCGCCAAAGGCTTCGCCGCGGCCGGCATCGAGGACCCCCTGATCCACCGCGCGCAAGCGCCCTCCGCCCCCGAATCCGACAGCCCGGCTCCCTGACCCTCATGCAGGCCTCCTCTCTTCTGCTGTGCCCGTCGCGCTCTGATCGCCCCGTCACGCGTTCTTGTTTCCGAATTTTGATTTCTGATTTCTGATTTTACTTGGAGCCTCCCCATGACCACGACCTCCGCGCCCCCTCCTCCCGCATCGTCCCCCCACTACGACGTGTGCGTGATCGGATCAGGGCCCGGAGGATTCGCCGCGGCCATGCGCGCCTTCGACTTCGGCAAAAAGGTCTGCCTGATCGAGGGCAGCCACATCGGGGGCGCGGGCATCATGCACGGGGCCATGACCAGCAAAACCATGTGGGAACTTGCCAAGGACTTCGCCAACGCGTCGTCGGTGGAGCGCGGCTATCGCGCGGCGGGCCTGATGGTGGATTACCAGGCCGTACGCGACACCATCCTGCAGGCCGCCAAGGAAAAACAGTACCAGATCCTCTCGCAGATCGAAACCTTCTCGCCGCCGCGCTGGACGAGCCCGGGGTCGCTCACGCTGAAGCGCGGCCTCGCCCGTTTCCACGATGCCGACTCGGTGGACGTGTCGCTGCAGGACGGCCGCGAGGAGCGCATCACCGCCGACTTCTTCGTGATCGCCACGGGCTCCAAGCCGCGCGATTTTCCCGGCGTGGTGATCGACGGGGAGCGCGTCGTCAACTCGGACGGCATCCTGTCCTTCCGCGAGTTCCCCAAGCGCCTGTTGATCCTGGGCGCCGGCATCATCGGCTGCGAATACGCCAGCATCTTTTCGAACTTCGCGCAGACCAAGGTGCACCTGCTCGACCGGCAATCGCGCATCATCCCTTTCGAGGACGAGGACATCAGCGTCTTCGTCAACCACAACCTGGAACAGAAGGGCGTGGTGATCCATCACAACGCCATCCTGCGCAACATCACCAAGCGCCCCGAGTTCATCGAAGTCGTGGTGGACTATGAAAGCGGCCGCAGCCAAGTGCTCGAAGTGGACGCCGTGCTGGTGTCCGTCGGCCGCGCCCCCAACCTTGCCTCGCTCGACCTCGACAAGGTGGGCGTCACGGTGAACGCGCGCGGAGGCCTCGACGCCGACGCCGACTGCCGCGTGCTCGGCACCGAAAAGGGCAACATCTACGCGGTGGGAGACGTGACGCAGCGTTCCGCGCTGTACAACGTCGCGGAGATGGAAGGCCGCTACGCCATCAAATCGATGTACCAGCGCAACAAGTACCCGCTGCGTTACCACAACATGTCGACCATCATGTTCTTCAATCCCGAAGTCGCGGTGGTGGGCCTGAACGAACAGCAATGCCAGGCCCAGGGCATCCCCTACCGCGTGGCCACCTACTCCAACAAGCTGGTCAACCGCGCCATCGCCATGCGCCGCACCGACGGCTTCGTCAAGATCGTGGTGGCGGAAGACGGCAGCAACCGCATTCTCGGCATGCGCGCGGCGGGCCCGCAGGCCAGCAGCACCATCATGGTGATCGCGCACCTGATGGACCAGGACAAGGGACTGGAGGACATCATGAAATCCATCCACCCGCACCCCTCCATCACCGAGGGCATCCAGGAATGCCTGCGCCTGCTCACCGGCAAGTCCATCTACAAGCCCATGGCGTTCCCCGACTTCATGCGCATCCGCCGCTGGACCCCTGAAAACGGATATTCCGACGTGGACTCCTTGCCGGGTTAAGGAATATTCGGGGGGGGATGGCGCACGCTTGAGACGCCGAGCGGCCCACGGTCGAACGACAAGAGCGTGCGCGGTGACGAGACGCAGGGATGTTCGGGACGTAACGCCTCCCTTTCGTGTTTTTTCCGTCATATTCTTGAGAAATCGGGCGTTTTCCGGGTTTTAGAACCTCGGGTATTATATTTCATGACTCATCCTTCCGCGTTCCCATGCCGTTTTCGTCGCTTTTAAAGACGATTCCCGGCATCTCGCATCAACGCGCACCCATTTGCCTTTTGGAGCCGTCATGTCCACTTTCCAGCACGTTAAAGTCCCCGCCAACGGCCAGGCCATCACCATCGGAGCCAACGGCGCCCTGAACGTCCCCGACCGTCCCATCATCCCCTTCATCGAAGGCGACGGCACCGGACCCGACATCTGGAAGGCCTCGCAGCATGTGCTCGACGAGGCGGTGCGCAAGGTCTACGGCGGCACGCGCAAGATCGAGTGGATGGAAGTGTACGCGGGCGAGAAGTCGCTGTCGGTGTACGGCGAAAACCAGTGGCTCCCCGAAGAGACGCTGACGGCCTTCAAGCAATACCTCGTGGGCATCAAGGGGCCGCTGACGACCCCCGTGGGCGGCGGCATCACCTCCCTGAACGTGGCCCTGCGCCAGATCCTCGACCTGTACGTGTGCCTGCGCCCGGTGCGCTGGTACACCGGTGTGCCGTCGCCCGTGAAGCACCCCGAAAAGGTCGACATGGTGATCTTCCGCGAGAACACCGAAGACATTTACGCCGGCATCGAATGGGCCGGCGGCACCGAAGGCGCCGCCAGGATCCTCGCCGTGCTGGAACAGGAGTTCCCCAAGCAATTCGGGAAGATCCGCTTCGGCACCGAGAAGGCCGCCAGGGACTGGCAGGCACGGCTTGAGAACGCCGGTCTGCCGGCCCGCGACGCGGGCGTGAACGTGGGCGTGGGCATCAAGCCGGTGAGCAAGCCCGGCACTGAGCGCCTTGTGTACAGCGCAATCGAGTACGCCATCAAGCACGGCCGCAAGAGCGTGACGCTGGTGCACAAGGGCAACATCATGAAGTTCACCGAAGGCGCGTTCCGCGACTGGGGCTACGGCGTCGCCAAGGAGCTCTTCGGCGCGGTCGAGATCGACGGCGGGCCGTGGTGCAAGATCCCCGACGGCAAGCCGGGCGCAGGGCTGGTGATCAAGGACGCCATCGCCGACATCGCGCTGCAGCAGGTGCTGACACGCCCCGAGGATTTCGACGTGATCGCCACGTTGAACCTGAACGGCGACTACCTCTCCGACGCGCTCGCGGCGCAGGTGGGCGGCATTGGCATCGCCCCGGGCGGGAACGCCAACTACCGCAGCGGCCACGCGATTTTCGAAGCCACGCACGGCACCGCGCCCAAGTACGCAGGTCTAGACAAGGTCAACCCGGGTTCCGTGATTCTCTCGGGCGTGATGATGCTCGAGCACCTCGGCTGGACCGAAGCCGCGGACGCCATCGTCACTGCGCTGGAGCGGACCATCGGCGCGAAGACGGTGACCTATGACTTCGCCCGCTTGATGGACGGCGCGAAGGAAGTCGGCTGCATGGAATTCGGCCGCCTGGTAGGCGAGGCGATCGAAGCGAAGGCGGTTTAACATGGCCGGTGACGACGTTCTCTTCACGATCACCCGTGATCACCTCGACACGGGTTTGCGCGGCTTTCCGGTGGGGACCTGCCCCATCAGCGATGTCGACCCCGTCAAGGGCCTGAGCTACGGCGGTTATCCGATCGCGCAACTGGCCGAACTTGAACCCGAGGAAGTGATCCACATCCTGCTGCGCAAGGAACTGCCCGACCCGGCGCGCCTGGCGGTGTTCCACGGCGAACTGGTGGGCCAGGGTCCGCTGCACCCCGGCATCCTCAAGCTTCTGGAGTCCTTCCCCCGCGAAGGTCATCCGATGAAATGGTTGATCGGCGGCCTGGTGGGGATGGGCATGTTCGAACCGAAGAACGATTACCGCAAGGATTGTTTGCGGGTGATCGCCCAGCTCCCCGAGCTGGTGGCCGCCATCTTTCGCATCCGCTCGGGCTGGGGCGCGCCCATCGCGTCGCGTCCGGAGCTGGGCTGGGTGGAAAACTTCGTGCACATGCTGGGTGTTCCCGGCCTGGGTAAAAACCCCGAGGAGATGCAGCGCCTGATCCGCCTGATGCGCGTGTTCATGATCCTGCACTTCGACCACGGCGGCGGCAACCTGTCGACCTTCGTGGGCAAGGCCATCGCCTCGGGACATGAGGACATGTACGGCTCGCTCGCCGGCGCGATGGCCGGCCTGGCGGGCCCGTTGCACGGGATGGCCAACCAGGAGTGCCTGCGCTTCGTGAAGGAAGTGGCCCAGACCGTGAAGGACCCGTCCGACGAAGCGGCGCTGGAGGCCTACATCGAGGAACGCCTGGCATCCGGCGGTGTATTGTTCGGCTTCGGCCACGCGGTGCTGCGCGTCGAAGATCCGCGCGCCACGGTGCAGTACGCGCTGGGCGAGGAGATCGCGAAGGACGATCCCCTGTTCCGTCTGGCGGTGTCGCTGCGCAAGGTGGGCGTGGAGGCGTTGAAGAAGCGCCCGAAGATCAGCAACCCCTACCCGAACGTCGACGCGGTGTCGGGCACGTTGCTCAATGCGTGCGGCCTGACCGACGAGTCCTACTATACAGTGCTGTTCGGTCTGTCCCGCTGCGTGGGCATCGCATCCCAGATCGTGTGGGAACGCACCGAAGCGCGCGGCGGCAAGGGCTTGCCGATCGTGCGTCCGAAGTATCTGTACACCGGGCCTGAAGTCAGGGATTGATCGCAGGGGCGATTTGCGAATCACTCCTGGCCCCAATTTGAGGGCATGAAAAAAGGCTTCCGCAAGGAAGCTTTTTTTGTTGGTATGGTGGTTGATGCGACGGCTGAAACCTCGCGGGATGTCGGAGCAAATGTCGGAGTAAATATGTCGGAGTAAATGTCGGAGTATGTGTCGGAACCTTCATCGAAAGGACCCGCCATGGTCGGTGAAATCTTTGGACTCTCGGTTCTCGCTCTGCTCGTTATCCTCATCATTTACTGGCTGCCGGTGATTTGGGTCCTGGTCTCCAATCGCACGGAAGGTGCGACCAAGTTTGTTTGGTTCGTCGTGGCCTTCGTTTTCTCGTGGGTGAGGTTGATTGCGTTTTTGCTGCTCACATCTCCGAGAGGGAATCGACTCACGAATTCGTATTGACCCGCGCAGGCTTTTTTCGACCCCCGCGCATGCGGCAGGGGTTCAAAAATCCAGAGGACTGACCACCTGGTTGCCGATGGACCGCACCGCGTGCGTATAAATCATCGTGGTCTCCACGCTCGAATGGCCCAGCAATTCCTGCACGGTGCGGATGTCGTATCCCGCCTGCAGCAAGTGCGTCGCGAAGCAATGCCGCAGCGTATGCGCCGAAGCCCGCTTCGCCAGTCCGGATTCCAGCACCGCGGCGCGCATCGCCTTTTGAACATGCGACTCATGAAGATGGTACCGCCTGCGCTCGCCCGACTCCGGCACCCGCGTCAACATCCTCGCCGGGAATACCCACTGCCACGGCCATTCCCGGGGCGCGTTCGGATACTTGCGCTCGAGCGCATCCGGCAGAAACACCCCGCCATAGCCCACGGCCCTATCCCTCCCATGAAGGTCTTGAACTTCCCCCAGATGCCTTCTCAGGCCGGTCGCCAGCCGATCGGGCAGGGGGAGCGAACGGCTTTTATCCCCTTTACCCGCCTGAATCAAAAGTCGCCGGGAATCGAAATCAATGTCTTGCACGCGCAGACCCACGGCCTCGAAAAGCCGCAGCCCGCAACCGTACATCAAGCCGCCCAGAAGGTCGAAGGGAGGCGTCAGTCTGGCGAGGAGACGACTCACCTCGTCGCGACTCAGTACCACCGGAATGCGCGGTCGCCGTTGGGGCCTGGGAACGTCGCGCAGCCCCGAATATTCCAGGTCGAGCACCTTGGTGTACAAGAACAACAACGCATTGAAAGCCTGGTTTTGCGTCGAAGCCGAGACCGAGCGTTCCACGGCGAGGTAGGTCAAAAAGGCCTTGGCGTCTTCCGCCGAAATCTCCATCGGCGGCATGTCGCCGATGAATTCCCGAAAGCGGATGACCCAGTGCCGGTAGGCCTTAAGGGTCTTGGGGGAGCAATGACGGAGCTCCAGTTCGGCTGCCAGGCATCGGAAGGTTTCCGGCCAGCTTTGGGGCGCCTCGGATTTCGGGGGACGGCCTTCATTCGGGAATAGGGCCGCCCGCGACGACGTGGGCACGATGTCCGTATTCTTCGCCGGCTCCGCATTTCGTAGGATCGGAGAGTCTGGGAAAAGGCTTCGCAGCACCTCGATGGCCCGTTCCGCCTGCCGTACCTGGAAATCGGGTCGCCCGGAGGCGCGCAGATCGCCCAGGAAAACAGCCGAGGACTCCTTGAGGCTCGGGTCGCGCCCCCGTACGGAACACTCCGCCAAATAGTCCCGCAACCACTTGTGATAGAAAGGAACGTTGTTGGGGCCGATCCCCGCCCGTCCTTCAAGAGCCTTTTGAAAGGCCTCGCGCAGACTCGCATAAGTGGGACTCGCTGAAAGAGCATATTCCTCCGCAACTGGAGATCTGGAACCGGATGCTGAATTCATAACCCGCTCCCCCCTTCCGTAGAGGCCATGACGTTCCCGTGAAAAACGGACTTTCAAAGCCATTGCGGAATTATCAGAAAACCGCAGCAATCCATCAGCCGAGACTGTGACAGCCGCCACGGATCTTTGGCCCCAAAGTTTGGACAAAAAGTCAAGGGGGACAAAGGCTGGCCAAGGGAAGGCACGAACAGCGGCGGTGCGCCGACTTTACATTCAGATGTTTCTGGTGTTATACTGAAACGTTATAACATGTCGAACCTGAAGAAATCGGATGGGCTTCGCGGGGTATCCCGTGATATACTGAACGGCTCCGCGCTATACGGAACCGTTGAAGAATATTGTTAACTATCACCAAGCTAATGAATACGCTCTCTAACCTCGGATCATGGGCCTCCATCATCGCGCTCCCTATAACGTTTTGGGTTTTAATAGAAACGTACCGCATAAAGCAACATTTTTCGAATCGCGCTCGGCTGCCTGAGATACTAAAGAAGTTGACACAGCACTCGCGCACCTACTTAGCCAATATTAAACCTGAGAAAGACATTAACCTTGCCTATAAGGACGCTGCAATAATTTTAGGGATTCTCCAAATATTTCGATCAAAAACGATATCTAAAAAAGTTGCCTCATTAGATGAAGGCATAACCAAAATTGCACGGATAACCGCAAATAACCAACCAAACGCGAATGAACTTTGGGAGGCTTACACATCGATAACTAAGATCATCACTTCACTTGAGCAGATTGAACGCGACATGGCTTGGAGCTGACTAATGCCTAATGAATCTGAAATAAATCGACTGTTGAACGACTTAACAAGGGCGACCGCATCAGGTGGTCTTTCCTGGGAGTTGTTGTCCGCCCCGGCCTCGCTTTCGGCTGGAACGGACGATCTATTCCCTACTTATTTGCAAACTGGGTATAAATCCCAGATAATTGGGCTATATGAGAAAAGATTTCAGAGCTATTTCCCGGATTTGGACAACTTCTTGTGGGACGCTCGGATTGGATTAATATTTCTCGATAGGCAAAGCCGCATTACGTGGCAATACGACGAAAAAAGTGGTGCTCTTGGCAATCTTTTTGAGATCGCAAAAGAATCAGCAACAGGAATTGACGACATCTTTGCAAACTTACTCAGCGATAGTTAACAACCGGCTTCAGCGGTCGTTCCGCTCCGCGGCCCGCCGCTGATCCGGATCGTTAGCTGGAGCGATATATGAGGATAAAAAAATCCAAATCAATGTTTGCCCTAATCGGATGCGTCCTCCTCCTTATCCTGAACGGCAAAGTGGATGGACGGGAGGCAGCTCAAGCGTCTCGATCTAATGAAATCGCGGCGACAGCCAGCGACCTTTTCAGCGTACTTGATCGCCAAGCCCAAAGCTTCCGGCCTGCCACCCGTAAAGAATGGCTCGCTACCCTTCAATATTATGGGTTCAGCAAACGCAATGGACTGGACAGCTCAGCTTCATGGGATAAGGTTGATTCTACAGGTACTCTTCGAGCCACCGCATTCTATAAACAAGACGAAACGAGCATTTGGCTTTTCTTTTTTCCATCAGCCCAGGTGCCGATGGCCGCCCCCGTCTTAGAAGCGTTGCTACGCAACGCTGAGTCAACGACAATAGAGGACGCCGGAACCGTCGAAGTACGTTTTAAACCAAAGCATTTCAATTTTGGAGGCAAGCAAGGCACTCGAGTCGAGACTGCTCGACTCCGCGAATCTAATGTGATAATTCGTAGGGCCATCATTGAATGGCGAGATTGAAATGTTGACGTCACTGATTGGCAATGATGATTCATATAAATCACCAGCTAACAACCGGCTCCAGCGGGCGTTCCGCTTCGCGGCCCGCCGCTAAGCCGGACCGTTAGGCAAGCAGAGATCCTATGAATCCATCAGCAATTTTTGAAGCCTTTGATCTAGACAAGAAGACGGAGCTAGATAAGGTCTTTTATCTTGCAATTGCTTCACAGCTAGATAATCCAAGTAGCGAGTTCCATATAACTGACGTGTATCAGTGGTTTGATGAAATTGGACTTTCAAGACCAAACCAAAGCCGTCTGGTAAGCAGGATCAAGAAGGACAAACGATTTATAAAAGGGGCCAGTGCAAATGGATTCAAAGTTTCGGCAACAGCAATAAAAGCGTCAAAGCAACTTTTCAAGGACTTTCAGATTGTCGAGGAGCCGAAGGTAAAAGATCAATCTATTCTTCCCATAGCCGTCTACTCGGGTACAAGGAAGTACATCGAAACGATATGTAACCAAATCAATGTAGCCTTTGAGCATGCGGTTTTTGATGGATGCTCGGTGATGATGAGGCGCTTAATAGAGGTTTTGCTGATTTCTTGTTACGTCAACGAGGGTTCTGAAGCTGAGATAACTGACTCCGATGGCAATAGATTTCCGTTATCAAAAATCATCAATTACACACTTTCAAATAGTAAATTTGGACTGGGCAAGACATGCAAAGATTTTCTGCATTCGTTTAGAACGCTCGGGAATTTGTCAGCCCACGAAATCTATTACACATGCAAGAGAGCCGAACTCACTGCTGTAGCAACTGAGTTCCGAGTGTCCGTAGAAGAATTGCTTTTTAAATCAGGACTAAAATAAGGAGAAGGAAGTGACTCAATCAGTATTTAAGATAAACCTCTCTACTGGCGATGTAGAAATTTCAGGCTCCGAGGAATTTGTATCCGCATGTATAGACAGGCTGCCACTTGTAATGAGAGAGCTTGGGCAAGACACGTTGATGGCAAAGGCCCCAGGAAAAAACCCAACAGCAGGCAATCAGAATGGTGGCCAAGACGCAGGGAATTCTCAAGGGGCTACAAACAGTTTGGGCGTACCCGACTCATTTGGTGAATGGAAACAGAAGTTCAAAGACGGGCTTACTCAGGATCAGAAAGTTCTCATGTCAGGATACTATTGCCAAGCACAAAACCCTGAGAACATTTTCAAAACTAAAGAAGCAAATGATATTTTGAAGAACCACGGAATCAAGGTTGCGAACGCCGCCAATAATCTAAAGTCGCTCGAAGAGAATAAATACGTGTTTATTGCTAAGAAGTCCGGAAAGTTGAAATTATATCGAGTGACAGAGCAGGGACTTCAGCATCTAAACGCACAGATGATGCAACAGAGTGCCTAACAAATTCTTGCAGACGGACCAAACCATGCTGTCATGTCTTTTGCAAAGAACGCAAAAGCCACGCCAGCACGCTTTGGCCGCTGAAGAAAGGCGTTCGGCTATATTATGACCGCAGAAGAACTCGCCGCCCATTTCAAGAAGCTGCATTTGGATCGCTACGAGATCCAAGAGAGAGGCCGACGCACCAATGTGCCTCGGCAGATCCTAAGCGCTGATGAGCGCAATGCTATTCTACGGAAAACAGATTCACGGTGCCATATTTGCGGAGGATTCATCGATGGCAAGCCATGGCACGCGGATCATGTCCTTTCTCACAGCAGCGGAGGAGCTCATCATATCGACAACTACCTGCCTGCACACTCGCTTTGTAACAACTACCGTTGGGACTACACTCCAGAGGAGTTTCAATACATCCTCAAACTCGGCGTTTGGCTCCGCACCCAGATCGAAAGGCGCACATCAGTCGGAAAGATTGCGGCACTGGCGTTTATCGCATACGAGTCAGCTCGTGTGAGGCGGCGGAAGCGTTCCCCAATAATAGAAGAAGCCGAACAAGACGCTGCAGCCAACCCCTAGCAGCGACTCGCGGTTTTGTTCGGACTTCCGATTCACAAAAACCTTTCCACAAGAGTTCGGCGTCCGTTCGGGGTGGCTGAGCTTGGCGTTAGTAACCTGGGAGTGGAGCAATAATGAAACGGGTAAGCCTTCTGTCAGTTACGCTTATGGCGATGCTTGTCGGCTGCGCAACCAATATCAAAATGTCGGTTGTCGAGAATGAAAACGTCACTAAGATTTATAATTCGGGGTACGAGGTCGGTCTTTCCAAAAAGACGGCCTTGGTTGGCGTATCCGGAGAAAAGACGTCCGATGGATACTTGAGGGTTTGGGTCTACTGCCGGAATGATGGCGCTGAGCCGCTCAATCTCATTCCCGAGAATGTGTCTGTTCAAGGATATGGCTATGGAGGTCAGCGAGCGCTATTTGTATACCCCCCGGATAGATTTCTCAGAAAGCTTCGAAATTCGCAGGCCTGGGCGTTAGCTCTTCAACGACTGTCCTCGGGCATCGACGCGTACAACGCAGGAAACAAATCTTCAACTACGTACAGCAGCTCATACAACTCGAATTATGGGTCAACCTACGGAACATCAACAACTTATAGCTATGATAACGCCGCCGCATACCAGGCTAGGGCAAAAAATCAAGAGCTACTTAACCATCAAGAAGCACAATACAATTCGATATACAATGCTGTTGAAAATGGAATCCTTAAAAGTGTAACTCTTTTCCCTGGTCAGTTTATTTCTGGAAATGTCATGGTAAAATATTCTATGAATTATTCGGATAGCCTGCTGATTTTGGTGCCAGTTGGAAACGATGTTCACAAAATCAAACTCGTGAGAAAATAATGGTTGTGAACAACCGGCTCCAGCCGACGGCCCGCCTCGCGGCCCGCAGCTGATCCGAACGTTCTCCTGATCAAACTTACCGAAACGCTGGCGGCACAGCAGAAGGACTTTTTGCAGGAAGCCTGAAGTGCCCTGCTTCGCCTGCACCGCGACGGATATGAAGGCCTCCTGGTTGTCCGGGTGGCCTTTTTTGTGTGTTCCATCATGGCTTTGGCACTGCTCCGTACTTTCCACTTGTGGAAAACCCGGGACGTTGTATACTAAACAGTATCTGAACCTTCATCGAAAGGCCCCACAATGGCCGGTGAAATTTTTGGACTCTCGGTTCTCGCTCTGCTCGTTATCCTCATCATTTACTGGCTCCCGGTTATTTGGGTCCTGGTCTCCCCTCGTACGGAAGGCGTGACCAAGTTCGCCTGGTTCATCATTGCCTTGGTCTTTTCTTGGGTAGGCCTCATCGCGTTCTTGCTGCTTGCACCTACGGGAGGAAATCGGGCCTCAGGGCCGTATTGATGAGGTGAAGGGCACGTGAATTATGAAGGCTCCTCCGCAAACGGGGAGCCTTTCGTTATGAGTGACCTTACCGGGGCTTTTGCGGAGGATATGGGGGATATTCTACGCAAAACGGCTCCCTTTAGGCATTTTGAGCCGATAGACTGCAATATTCGGCTCAGTTATTCTCCTTTTATGAGCCGAATAAGGATTATATTCGGCTCATGGTCCGCTACAACTGGCAGCTCGATAATTGGCCAGACTTCACCTTCGACATCGCGAAGGTGGAAGACGCGCTATTTGCCTTTGCAGAAAATGCCGGACGCACCACGGGCGCTTGGCAGGCCTTGCCAGAGGCCGCTCGTTGGGAATCGTTGATCGACATGCTAACGGCCGAGGCCTTGAAGACCTCGAAGATCGAGGGGGAGCACCTCGACCGCGAGGACGTTCGTTCTTCGCTCCGGAAGAACCTCGGCTTACATGACGACAGCCGCCGGGTCAAGGACAAGCGGGCGGCCGGCATTGCCGCGATGATGATCAACGCCCGCAGCACGTGGAATGAACCTTTGACACGAGAGACGCTATTCGCGTGGCACGAGATGCTTCTCGCAGAGAATCATGGCATGCGTGTCGGATCCTGGAGAACCCACGAGGAGCCGATGCAAGTGGTCTCGGGAGCGATCGGCCGGGAGAAGGTCCATTACGAGGCGCCCCCTTCTTCCCGCGTGCCGGTCGAGATGGAGCGCTTCATCGATTGGTTCAACGAGGCACCAAACACTGGCAAGGCGATGCGTCTTGCGCCCATCCGCTGCGCCGTCGCGCACCTTTACTTCGAGTCCATTCACCCATTCGAGGATGGCAACGGTCGTATCGGTCGTGCCGTGGCGGAGAAAGCCCTCTCGCAAGGGATGGGACGCCCTGTACTCTTGAGTCTTTCGGAAACCATTGAGGCGGACCGGAAGGCCTATTACGAGGCTTTGAAGCAGGCCCAGCGATCCCACGACGTGACGGAGTGGATGCGCTATTTCACCGATGTCGTTTTACGCGCCCAGGTTCGTGCCGAAGCGATGATCGATTTTACGGTGCGCAAGGCTCATTTCTTCGATCGCTTTCGCGATACCCTGAGCGAGCGCCAACGCGTCGCGATCGGGAAGATGCTGGTGCACGGTCCCGGAGGTTTGGGGGACGGCATCAGCGCGGCGAAGTACGCCACGATGACAAAGGTTTCGAAGGCTACGGCTACACGCGATCTGCAAGAACTGCTCTCGTCAGGAGTCATCGAGCGCTTGGAGGGCGGAGGCCGCAATACGCGGTATCGCGTGGCTCTTTAGAGCCGCAAAATCCTCAAGTGGTTCGACTGGATGTATCGTTGCTGGTGAAATTCGATGTCATGAAGTGAAGTTGATTTTCACGCGTGGCAGTAAATTTCACACGAAAATGCATCGTATTTCCAGAGAGCCCCCTACCAAGCAGTGGCACGACATTCGCCAAGCAGTCCTGACCCGGGATAACCACACCTGTATTTCGTGCGGCACCGTTCCGGAAACAGGCGAAACCGACATCCATCACCTTGTTCCCCGGTCAGCCGGCGGACTGGACGACCCCAGCAACCTGATCACCCTCTGCGACGGTTGTCATGCAGCACGGCATCCGAACTTGCAGACCTCACTCTCCCGCCGCATGCTCGAACGCTGGGGACTCCGACTGGCGCACTGGCTTGATCGTCAGAATGAACTACGAAATATCGACGAGACCCTGGGCGATGCATTGCGGATGCTGGGGGTCCAACGATTCAGGCACCCACAACTTGAAGTTGTTCTGGCCGCTCTTCGCGGCGAATCCTTGCTGCTCGTAAGTGCAACCGGATCGGGAAAGTCCCTGTGCTTCCAGCTCCCCGTTCTGCTCAACCACAAGGTCGGGGTGGTCATATCGCCTCTTAAGGCCCTGATGAGCCAACAAGTGACCGGTCTTCAAGAGAAACAGATCCCCGGTACGTTCATTAACGGAGACCTCAGTCCCGCCGAAAAAAAACTTCGGTACAAGCTCCTCCACAACGGCGTGTACAAGTTCCTTTACTGCACTCCTGAAAGATTCGACCCGAATATGGTCAGACCTGCCGAAGTGGAAGAGATCAGCCGTCTACGTCCCAGCTACCTCATCATCGACGAAGCGCATTGCATTGACCGCTGGGGTAAAGACTTCCGCCCCAATTATGGGAGACTCGGGAATGTCAGGAATGCACTTGGAAAACCTCCGGTTCTGGCTTTCACAGCAACAGCCGGCGTCGATAGCCAAAAGAGAATCTTGCAATCGATCGGAGTCCCGCACGCGCGTGTGATCGTCACAGGGGTCAATCGCCCCAACATTGCGATGGCTCGGCTTCCAGACCTGGATGAGCTGAGGCGATACCGTCTTGTCATCGACCTTATACGAGCCATGCCTTCAGGTCGAGCAATGATCTTCGTCCCTACCGTTCGGATAGGCCATCGACTGCAAACCGGGCTACATGATCTAGGGCTCGAAATACCATTTTACCACTCTCAACTTGGTACGGCTAACGAACGGGACCTGCTACTCGGAAGATTTGTTGGTCGTCTTTCACCGTCGTTGAATCTCATAATCTGCACAAATGCTTTCGGAATGGGTCTTGATGTTCCAGACGTCAGGCTTGTGATTCATTGGCAGCACCCCGCATCTGTGGAAGATTACCTGCAAGAGTTTGGGCGGGCTGGTCGTGATGGCAACCGCTCCATCGCAATTCTCTTTACGGACCGCAAGGACGAAGGATTATTGCGATACATGGCGGAAAAATCCGCCTCGGGTATAGATGGCCCGACTGATTCACACAACGAAGCATTGCAGGCACGCTACGCGTCGATCTCCCAAATAAAAAAGGTGGCGCTGGCAAGAAGACATTGCTTTCGCAAATTGCTCGTTCATTATTTCGGAGGAAATGTCTCAAAGAACCACAAATCCCTCTCTATGAGAATTGTTTCCTGGATTTTCGAAAAAAGGATTCAGACCCAAAAAGTGAAACGCTGCTGTGACCATTGTGACAACGTCGATCAGGAAAATATTGTCGCGTGGGCGCGCAGCATACTTTAGCTTGCCATCCCCACCTCAACACCCTCTTCAACTGCCCAGCCGCACCGAAGGCACAAAACGGGCCACAAAGCGTTATTCAATCATCGGGACACCGTTTCCCACCGAGCCTAAATAACGGCTTCTTACAGGGTTAATTGCCATTATGGCGTTATTACTTTTTAAAATGGACGTTTCCGATCACGTCTGTGTGCATCCCCCTTTAGCTACCGTTGGCATACAACCCTGAACCGGGAGACGTCATGTCATTCAGCCCCTTCAAAACCCTGCCGGCGCTTGCGCTTGTCACGCTCGTCGGTTGCCTCTCCGGAAACGACGATGAGAACGGAAACGGCGGCGGCGTCAGCAACGGGAAGATCACCGTGACGGAGTCGTACACCCTGCACGAGATCATTCCTCAAAGCGAGGCCGCGCCGGGACAGCTCGTGATCGAGGGCATCGACGAATGGTGCGATGACGGCGTCCTGAAAACCGAGACATACGAATGGATCCAGAACTTCTGGGTCGAGAACAACGTCATGCTGCAGTGGGAAGAGTACGACTGCAAGGCCATGCGCCTGACCGGCGGCACGAATGGTTCCTCCCCCCTGGGCACCTGGAAATCCACCTCGCTCTACGGCGCCGACATTCCCGATGACTTCCGCCTTCCCTTCTGCGAGGATGAAGAGGATGAAGACATCATGTTCGCTCGAGACATGGAAGTAACCCAGGTCGTCACGCAGAACAGCATCCGCAGCACGATTTCAGCGCGCGTCTGTTTTGCCGAGATGTTCGGCACCCTCATGTTCGTCGGTGATGACGAATCCGAAGGTCCCGTGCTGCAAGACGCGAGCTGCGAATCGGTCACGCTGGTCAACGACGGCAAGTCGGCCACGCTCGGCTCGAACTTCCGGAACGACAGGATCTCCTTGAGCTTCCAGCATGCCGGCTCCACCTGCAAGGCGGACTTCCCGCTCAGCTTCGCGGAGATCGGCGACCTCAACTGTTCCGAAGAGCAGGCGGAAGAGGAAGGGTACGAGGAGTTCTACACGTGCATGTTCCAGTCCGGATTCTTCGGCGACATGGGTGACATGGGTGACATCGAGCTGGCAAAGACGGCCGCCATGGAAAAGAAGGTCGCAGGCAGCAAGATCGTCACCGCCTTACGCAAGGCGATCCGGCGCGGGCTCTGAGCCGCCCCCTGTACGATCTGGGGACATAGTTCCCCACGAGTTCGGTCCCCGGTCTCACGGCCGGCCGCGGCGGGGTGGAGCGGGGTTATTTTTCCCTTCCTACCCCGTACCCCGACGCCTCCGTGAGCCCAACCCCTTCCAAATCCTCTCCCCTCTGGGGCCCCGGCTGGGTCATGTTCCTCAGCTTCGCGGGTCTGTCCGCGACGCAATTCCACAGCTACCTGTTTGAGGGCAAGGGGTTCACGCCGCTCCAGATCGGGGCCCTTCTGGGCGCGGGCTACGCGGCGGGTTTGCTGGCGCCGGCCGCACAGGTGTACGCCATCCGGCGCCTGAAGGGGCCGCGCCTCCCCCTCGTTCTGGCCCTCGCGGGTGCAGGCGCGGGCATCGCGCTGCTCCCGTGGGCCGCCTCGTTCGCGCTGGTGCTCCCGATCTTTTTCCTCTCGCTGTTTTCCTCCGCGGGCATCCATCCTCTCACGGCCGCGTGCGCGCTCGAGGCCACGCGCACGCGCGGGCAGGGCACGTATTTCCTGATCCGCAGCCTGGGCACGGCGGGCTTCCTCGCCGGATGCGTCGGCAGCTACTTCCAGCCCGGCGCGGAAAAACTCGCGTGGCTCTACCTCGGGTTCGGCCTCGCGTTCTGGGCCTCCATCCCGCTCGCGCTCACGCGCTTCCGCCCCGCCGACCCCCGCCAGGCCCCGGAGGACATCCTCGTCACGCCGCACCCGCGGCGCACCCCCGGCATGCGGCGCGCCCTGCGCCTGCTGTCCGCGCCGCGCCCCCAACGCCTGCTGTGGACTCTCGGCATCATGAACTTCGCCAACGCGATGGCCACCCTCGTGCAGGGCAATTACCTCGTCAATCGTTTCGGCCTGGGCCAGGAAGCCATCAGCTTCGCCTGGATCATCGCGACCGCGTTCGAGATCCCGTTGATGTTCCTGTGCGCAACGCTCGTGCGCCGCCACGGCCTGCGCATCGTGCTGGGTCTCGGTTTGCTGGGAACCACCCTGAAGCTTGTACTGCTGGGGCTCGCGAACGACTACACGCTGTTCCTGGCCGGTCTCGCCTTTCACGGCTGTTTCTTTTCGGGCGGCCTGGTCGGATTCAACCTGTACATCGACAAGCACTTCAAGGTCGCGGACCGCCCCTCGCTGCAATCACTGGGCGCGCTGTTCTACTCGGGCCTGCCCACCGCCCTCGGCGGGCTCACCGCCGGCCTCCTGTGGCACTTCTTCGGCTTGCGCTCGGTCTACCTGTTCACCGCCGCGGTCGGCATCGGCGTGGGGCTCTATACGCTCAGGCTTTTGCCCATGCTGCCGGGACACGCACGAAGCGGCAATGGAACAGCACAACGTCACAGCAGCACAACATCACAGCAATAAACACAAAGCGACAGCGTTCCATCAACGGCGCTGTACGGAATTGCGCGGCGGATACCAATCAGCCTGACTTCGCATCCAGCCTTCACGTCTCAGGCTCGAAGAGCGGGAAGCCCCCTGCGTTCTTCTGCTGTGATGTTGTGATGTCCCCGAGCACTGCCGAGGCATGAGGGCGCGGAGCAGCGAATCATGCTCAATGCTCAATAAAACATAACGCACTGTGAATCAGCGATCACGGCACTAATGACATCTACCGCAGCTGCCCGCTACACTGCTGTGCTGCTGTACTGCTGTACTGCTCTACCTTCCCCACACCTCCCCGAACCCCGCTTCGTCAAACCCCACCGTGGCCTTCGCGCCGTCGGTCACCAACGGCCTTTTGATCAAGCGGCCGTTGCCCGCGAGCAATTCCAGCGCCTGGGCATCGGTCAGCGTCGGCAACGTGTCCTTGATGTTCAGCAGCTTGTACTGCTCGCCGCTGGTATTGAACAATTTCTTCAGCGGCACGCCCGACTGCTCGAGGATTTTTTTGAGCGCGGTTTTGGAGGGCGGATCCGCCGTGATGTCGCGGAAGGTGTATGGGACGCCCTTGGCTTCGAGGGCTTTTTCCGCCTTGCGGCAGGTGGAGCATTTCTTGTAGCCGTAAAAAGTGGTCATGGAGGAAAAGTAATAGGCGAGGCAACCGGGTCCGGGAAGACGGCGGACGTTGCCTTGGTTTGGCTTTCCCCAAAAGATCCTGTTCTCGTAGCAGGATTGTTGGTTTGGCGATAGATTAGACTATGTCTAAAGCATCGGCACTTGCATTTATAACACTAGGGCTCACCTCTCTCACGGTGGCGCAACCGGGGTACGTCAGCCCTCTCACCGGTTCACTGAACACGCATGACCCTGTGATGATCAAGCAGGACAGCGTCTATTATCTGTTCCACACCGGGAACGGCGTTCCGATCAAGACCTCCATAAACCGGCTGCAGTGGGACAACGGATCGCCCTCAAGCGTGTACACCAGCGCCCCGGCATGGCACGCCGCATTCCGCAACTCCATCGACAGCTGGGCGCCTGCCATCTCCCACTGGGGCGGGAAGTACTGGCTGTACTACTCCCTCTCGAACTTCGGATCGCGCGTTTCGGCCATCGGCCTGCGTACGAACACCACCCTCCACCCCTCCGACACGGCCTATCGTTGGGTCGACCATGGCATGGTGGTGTGCACCCACAACGTCCCCACCACGGCACCGGACTGCTTTTTGGCTCCCACGACCAGCGTCAACAGCACCGACACCGCCGCGTTCAACGCCATCGACCCCGACGTCGTGTTGGACAGTACCGGAACTCCCTGGCTGAGTTGGGGCTCTTTCGGCGCGGGGATCCAGATCATACGCTTGAACCCCCTGACGGGAAAGCCCGATACGGGCGAGCAACCCCGCACCATCGCGCACCGCTATACGACGTCGAGCGCGAGCGGCAACGGGTATGAACGATCCATCGAAGCACCGGTGATCTCGCGCCGCAATGGTTGGTATTACTTGTGGTATTCGCACGACCGTTGCTGCGCGGGCACGATGAGCACCTACAAGATCATGGTGACCCGCTCCCGCGACGTGACGGGGCCTTATGTCGACAAGACAGGAAACCCCGCACATCCGCCCTTCCGTGCGGAGGGAGCCATCTCGGGTAACTGGCAAACCGCCAACGCCGGCACGCTCGTATCGCAAGGAGACGCGACGAACTGGTACGCTACGGGGCACAACGATATTTTCGTGGAGAACGACACGACCTTTCTGGTGAATCACGGATACATCCGAAACGGCGGGCAAACGCGCCTGATGATCCGACCGCTTTATTGGGACTCCACGGGATGGCCCACACTCGACTCCACGCAAGGACACGTGACGTCGCTCGCCGGCAAGTACTCCGCGCTGCCACCCCGCGTGCAACGCACGATGAAGGGCCTGTGGATTCCCTGGAACGGCTCCCTGAGGGACGTTCAGGGAAGAAGCCGCACCCGATTCCGGCCCAGCGAGCCGACACAATAACCGAAGTGCGTGCACGCGCGTTCATGACGATCCGAAAATATTGATCCTCCCGCGTGACGACCGTCACGCGTTGCCCGTAAAAGAGGGCCGGGGCCGATTACACTGTGGGTCATGAACACTTCACGTCCCATCCCCTACGTGTTGACGAACTTCACGGAACCCGCAACCTCGACGGGCTCGACCGAAGGCCCGCCCGCGCCCATTGCACCCCCAGCGCCCCACACGCCCTCCTTGCTCAGGTCGATCGATCCCGAGTCGTGGCCGCGCGAGAAAATGGGACACGAGGGCGCAGGCGCCTTGAGCAACCAGGAGTTGCTCGCGGTGCTGTTCGGGCGCGGCCAGAAGGGCAAGGACGTGCTCACGCTTGCGGCCGAAGTCACCTTGTATCTCGAGCGCGTCACGGAAATGCCGACGCTTCCCGAACTGACGCACATTCACGGCATCGGCCACGTCAAGGCGTGCCAGGTGCTCGCCGCGCTCGAACTCTCGCGCCGCTTCCTCACGCGCAGCCACCGCGCGCGCATCCGCAAAGCGTCCGACGCCCTGCCCCACCTCGCGTCGTTGCGCGGGCGGCGCCAGGAGTGCTTCATGGTGCTGACCCTCGACGGCAGCCATCAGGTCATCCAGGCGCATGAAGTCACCGTCGGCCTCGCCAACCAAAGCCAGGTCCACCCGCGCGAAACCTTCGCCTGTGCGCTGGAGGACCGCGCCGTGGGCATCATGATCGCGCACAACCACCCCAGCGGTTCCCTGGACCCTTCGACGGACGACCTGGCCGTCACGCGTCGCCTGGCCGAAGCCGGGCGCATGCTGGGCATTCCCCTGCTCGACCACCTGATCGTGACGACGGAAGGATACACCTCGCTACGGGAGCGGTACCCGGATTATTTCGTGGGTTCCCGGAATGCGTAATCCTGTTGTTTTTGCGGCTTTCAGCCTTGAAAACAGGCGCCTGATGCGGGAAGGACAAGGCCCCCACCCCGTGCCCTGACAACCCGGAGGCCCACCGAACCGGGCCCCTGAGCACAGGACGTCCCGGGAAGTCATCCGGCGAAGGGGCCCATACCCCCCCACCTCAATAGTTCCTAAATTTCTTCTCTTCCTTCTTTTTCGGGACACGTGCAATGAGAAAATGGCGTATTGAGGATTCGGCCGAGCTGTACAACACGCGCGGCTGGGGGATCGGTTACTTCGGCATCAACGAAAAGGGCAACGCGACGGTGGCGCCCTTGCGTGAACGGGGGCCGGCCATCGACCTCAAGGACATCATGGATGAGCTGGCGCTGCGCGACACCAACGCGCCGGTGCTGCTGCGCTTTCCCGACATCCTCGACAACCGCATCGAGAAAATCTCCCAGTGCTTCGACAAGGCCGGACGCGAGTTCGGCTTCAAGGCCAAGGCGTTCAACGTTTATCCCATCAAGGTGAACCAGCAGCGTCCCGTCCTCGAAGAGATGGTGCGGCACGGCAAGAAGTTCAACATCGGCCTTGAGGCGGGCTCCAAGCCCGAGCTGCATGCGGTGCTGTCCATCATGGACAACCCCGAGTCGCTGATCATCTGCAACGGCTACAAGGACGCCGAGTTCATCGAGCTCGCCCTGCTGGCCCAGAAGATGGGCAAGCGCATCTTCATCGTGGTGGAAAAACTCAACGAACTGAAGCTGATCCGCGACGTGTCGCGGGCGCTGAACGTGCGCCCCAACATCGGGATGCGCGTCAAGCTGGCGAGCTCGGGGAGCGGCAAGTGGGAAGAGAGCGGTGGCGACCAGAGCAAGTTCGGCCTCAATTCGTCCGAGCTTCTGGAGGCCGTGGAGTTCGCGCAGTCCGAAGGTTTGGGCGACTGCCTGCGCCTGATCCACTTCCACCTGGGCAGTCAGATCACCAACATCCGCAAGATCAAGTCGGGCCTGCGCGAGGCCGCGCAGTTCTACGTGCAGCTGCGCCGCATGGGCGTGCCGGTGGACTTCGTGGACGTGGGCGGCGGCCTCGGCGTGGACTACGACGGCACGCGCAGCGCGAACGCCAACAGTGTGAACTACAGCATCCAGGAATACGCCAACGACGTGGTGTATTCCATGGTGAGCGCGGCCGACAAGGCTGACCTCCCCCACCCCAACGTGGTGGCCGAATCGGGCCGCGCGCTCACCGCACACCACTCGGTGCTGGTGTTCAACGTGCTGGAAACCACCGCGCTGCCGCTGTGGAACGAGCAGGACTACCCGGTGAGCGAGAACGACCCCGAGGCCCTGCGCGAACTGCACGCCATTTTCCGCAACCTGTCCAACAACGGGCTTCTCGAAGCCTGGCATGACGCGTTGCAGATCCGCGAGGACGTGCTCGACGGTTTCAACCTCGGACTGTTCGACCTGAAAACGCGCGCCGTCGCCGAACGCCTGTTCTGGAGCATCGCGCACAAACTGCACCGCCTCGCGGGCAGCATGAAGAACCCGCCCTTCGAGTTGCAGAACCTCTCGAAGCTGCTGGCGGAGAAGTATTTCTGCAACTTCTCGCTGTTCCAGTCCCTCCCCGACGCCTGGGCCATCGACCAGATCTTCCCGATCATGCCGATCCAGCGCCTGAACGAAGAGCCCACGACCCTGGCCACCCTGCAGGACATCACCTGCGACTCCGACGGCCAGATCGACCACTTCATCCATTCGGGCGAACTGTCGCGCAGCTTGCCGCTGCACCCGCTCAAGGACGGGGAATCGTACTACCTCGGCGCGTATCTCGTGGGGGCCTACCAGGAAATCCTGGGCGACTTGCACAACCTGTTCGGCGACACCAACGCCGTGCACGTGGTGGTCGACAAGGACGGATACCGCATCGAACAGGTACTCGACGGCGAGTCGGTCGCCGACGTGCTCGACTACGTGCAGTACTCGGCGAAGAAGCTCGTCCGCGACATGGAAACCTGGGTCTCCGCCTCCGTCAAGGAAGGCAAGATCACCTTGCAGGAAGGCAAGGAGTTTTTGGCGAACTACCGCTCGGGGCTGTACGGTTACACGTATCTGGAGTAGGAGGGCATCACGACAGCACAGCATCACAGCAGCACAACAGTAGAACACAGGGCTGCGCGCGCTTTAAGCCTGGAGCGTGAGGCTAGGGGGGGCGTGCAGTCAGTCCGACCCGCACCAGCCGCATGATTTCGCACAGCCGTTGATCCAACGCTCTCGTTTTTGTCTTTACTCCTATACCGTTGTGCTGCCGTGCTGTTCCCTTGCCGTCTTCTCAGTCCGCGAGCAACCCGATCACCATCAGGGTGGCCAGCGTGATGCCGGTGTAGCCCCAGAAGCCGAGCCCGTCGTTGTTCCGGGCTCCCTTGTTGCCCTTGTCGCGGTCGCGGAAGCTCACGCCCACGTCGATGGCGGGACCGTGATCGATGTCCGAGTTGAAGATCACCTGGTACTGGCCGCGCAGCATGACGTTGACGTCGTAGGTGCGGAACAACATCATGCCGCCCTGCACGTTCACGGCCGGGCCCGAATTGCGCTTGTTGTCGTCGCCGTCGATGCCTTCATCGCCCCGGACGTAGTGCAACCCCAGGCCACCGCCGACGAAAGGCGTGAAATCGCTCCGGTTCAGCATGTAACGCAGGCTGATATCCGCGCCGATGGCGTACGGCGTGGACCACACCAGGTCCGCTCCCAGGACGAAGTCGTTGCGGAACTCCCAGCTGTTCAACCACGTCAGGCGCACCATCTGGTCGTAACCATGGCGCTTCCTGTCGGGCGGATACACATAGGGGCTTTCAGAGAGATAGGTGAAGCTGTGGCCCACCGGGAACAGGTAACCGAGCGCCACGCCCGCTTGGTACAAGCTGCGGCGACGCGACGGATCCTCTTCCGCCTCCCTCGCCGTGATGTTGTCGAGCGAGGCCACCTGTTCTGTGTTGCGGCGCGTCACCAGGGCGTCCGCCATGCGTACGGAAAGCGCCTCCAGATCCTCCACCGACGTCGCCGTCAGCCGCTGGCTGAACGGGACGCCGCCCTCGGTCTCCAGAATGGTCGCGACGAAAATCCAGCGCGCCCCCAACCTGTGGAGGGTCGCCTGGACGACGGCATCGGCACCTGCGGCCTGGGCGGCCGCCAGCGCGCACGCGCGGTCCTCGCAGGCCGCCGTGCCGGCGGTCACCTGGTCGGGAGAGCGGTCCTCAAAGGCGTGCACGAACAGAAGGTTGACCGCGGAGTGATCCGCGGCCGAAAGCTCCGTGGCGGACACGGGAAGAACCAGCAGCGTCCGGCCCACGGACGGAAGAGCCAACAACAAGAGCGGGACAGCGGCGCGCAATAAGCGTAAGGACATATGTTCCTGCGAAGAAAGGGGGTTCGAAAACAATTTCGAACATCACCAAAACGTACACAATCGGAAACCACCCCGTGAAACGCGGGCGTTCCCCTGCCCGATTCCTACTTTTTCAGGCATGTCGCCCCATCAACCCCTGTTTGAAACCGCCCCCGACGCCACCCCCTACCGCCTGCTGACGAAGGATTTCGTCCGGATTGAAAAGGTGGGAGGACGTGAGTTGCTGGTGGTGGAGCGCGAGGGACTCGCGGGCTTGGCGCGGGAAGCCTTGCGCGACGTCAACTTTTACTTCCGTCCCGGGCATCTGGGCCAACTCCGCGCCATCCTCGAAGATCCCGAAGCCTCGGACAACGACCGCTTCGTGGCCATGACCGAGCTCCGCAACGCGGTGGTGGCCGCACAGGGACAACTCCCTTCGTGTCAGGACACCGGCACCGCCACCGTAGTCGCGAAGAAAGGGCAGTCGGTGTGGACCGGCTTCGACGATGAAGCCGCCATCGCTGAAGGCATCTCCCGCGCCTATCGGGAAGAGAACCTGCGTTACTCGCAGATGGCGCCGCTCGCCATGTTCGAGGAAAAGAACACCGGCAACAACCTGC
>CAZKRC010000004.1:0-20040 GCA_964555105.1 uncultured Bifidobacterium sp.
GGCCACCCCCGCAACACCGCCGCGCCGCAGGCGGGAGACCACCCGGGCGCGGGCAACGCCTGGATGGGGGGCCTTGAAGGCGGGCCTTACCGGTTGCTGGAGGATGCCTCCGGGAGTATTTACGCCGGCATGATCGGCACGACGGGGGACTGGAGCTGGAACGGGCAGTTCCACGGTTTGCAGAAGCTCACGCCGAACGGGACGATCGCCTTTGAAATGCTGGCCGTGCGCTCGCGCGCCCAGGGTATGGAAATCGAATTCACCAAGCCGGTCGATACGACGCTGGCCCGGCAGGCCTCCCGTTACAACATCCGCACGTACGCGTATAATCCGACGAGCGCCTATGGCGGAAGAATGATGTCGGGAACGCTGGCGACGCTCACGCCGTCGTCGATACGCATTTCCCCCAACCGCCGGAGCGTGTATCTCGAGCTGTCGGGGCTGGTGCCGCGCACCACTGCCGGCGCGACCGCAGGGTTCGGCACGCATCGCATCGTCGAACTCAACATCTCCAAGGCCTACCGGTCGGCCTCGGGCGAGGCACCGCGCGACACGGTCGCGTTCTATACGTTGAACGCCATTTCCCCGAGTGCGCCGTTCTCGGACTCCAGCGCGGTGTCCGTTCATCCCGGAGGCGTATCGCACCAGGCCGGCACGCTGGCATGGACGATGGCCGGCGACCGCCTGCTGGTCACGACGTCGTTCCGAGGCGCGTACACGTTGCGTCTTCTCGACGTGCGTGGCGGCGTACTGGCCTCGGCCTCAGGGCATGGCGCCGGGCCCGTCCCGCTCATGGCCCCGTCGGCGCGGGGTGGCCTGACCGTGCTGGAAGCGCGCGGCGACGGTCTCGTATTGCGCAAGCCTCTCGTTTTGCCCTGATGCGGCGAAACACCCGGTGGCCCCGGTTACCCCGGTTGCCGGAAGCAACCGACGACGTGGTCCCCCGACCACAAGCACCTCCCCGGAATGCCTTCATGGTTCACGGGACGGGATTTTCGGAACCTTCATGTCGTTTCCGTAAATTTCCATTGCATGAGCGTGATTGCGGCATATATTATAGCGCACAAGAAATATTTGGCCGCGATATTTTGCTTGCAACGCCCTTTTTTGCGGCCAAATGTGCGGCTTTATGAAATCGGGGAGGATTTCTGATGACTTCCGGGGTTGCGGTCGCTCTTGACGCGGTCAAGCTTTATCGGCGCGTGGTGCAAACCCGGTTTCCTTTTCGGTTCGGCGGTTCCACCATGACGGAAATGCCGGTGGTGTCGGTACAGGCCACATGGAAGGGGGACGGGAGGCTGTTTGAAGGGGTTTCAGCGTGCGGGATCCCTCCTTTGTGGTTCGACAAACGTGCGGGAAAGACGCCTGTGGACAACGAACGCGATGCATACCGTTCGGTGGTCACCGCTGCCGATGCCTGTCTGGCGGCCGGTCGCGGGACGGCGTGGGCCTTGCACGCGGCCATGACGGAGCCGGTCAAGACCGCCTTGGTGGCGGCGGGGCAGACTCCGTTGGCCGCAGGCTTCGGCCCGGCCCTGCTGGAGGCCGCCCTGGTGGACGGCCTGTGCCGCGCGAAAGGGGTTTCCTTCAGTGCGGCGCTGCACGGTGGTGTGCTCGGTGTGCCGCAAGAGATCGTGGCGGCCCTTCCATCCGCTCCGCGCGACTTTGTCGCGCTGCGCCACACGGTCGGCCTCGCCGACGCGCTGACGGCGGAGGAGGTTGCGGAGAATGCGTCCGGGACCCGCGACGACGGGCTTCCCGAAACGCTGGAGCAGGTGATCGCGACGTACGCGCCGCGGTATTTCAAGGTCAAGGTAAACGGCGACGCCGCCGAGACCTTGCCCCGTCTTCTGCGGATCGCCGCCTTGCTGGAGGGGGCGCCGATTCTGCGGAAGGCGGGATACGCGATCACGCTGGACGGCAACGAACAATTTGCCGACATGGAGGCCTTTGCGGATTTTGTGGACCGTGCCCACGCCGAACCCGGCCTGGCCGCGTTCCTCGACAAGGTGTTGTGGGTGGAGCAGCCGGTCCGGCGCGAGGCGTCGCTCGACGCCGCGGTGGCCCCGGCGCTGGCACGCGTGACCCGCTGGCGTCCGGTGATCCTCGACGAAAGCGATGGCGAGGCCGACGCGCTGGAGCGGGGCCTCGCGCTCGGCTACGGCGGGGTGTCGTCCAAAACCTGCAAGGGTCTGTTCCGCTCGCTCTCGCACGCTGCACGCTTGCGGCGCGAGGGGGAGGCACCGGGTCGCGCGGGGCTCGCGCCCTTGATTCTGTCCGGCGAGGACCTGACGACGGTGCCGCTTCTTCCGTTGCAGCAGGATTTGTGTCTTGCGGCCGCCTTGGGGTTGACCCATGCGGAACGGAACGGTCATCATTACATTCTCCCCTCCGGGTTTCTCTCGGCGACGGAATGCCGTGACGCGCTGGATGAGGCACCGTCGTTGTATGCGGTGAGCGGCCCTGCCGGTACGTTGCGCGTCCGCATTACAGATGGCGGGTTCGATCTTCGCGACGTGAACGCGGCGAAGGGTTTCGGCTCCGCAACCACGCCGGACTGGTCCGTCCAATCCTCCTGGACGCAGCCCGCATGATGCCCCGTACGCCGCGAGCCCGGTCTGCCGTTCCGCTCGTTCTTCTGCGAAAGGTGACATGAACGTACCGACGGAACCGAAACGCTTTTCCGAAAAAGGAAAATGGCTGGCGTTGACGGCGGCGTTTTTGGGCTGGATGTTCGACGGGCTGGAAATGGGCCTGTTTCCTCTGGTGGCCCGTCCCGCCATGATGGAACTGATGGGCCCGGAAAACATGGACAGCTTCGGCACGTGGATGTCGATCATCATCGCCATGTTCCTGGTGGGTGCGGCGCTGGGAGGCGTCCTGTTCGGTTGGCTCGGCGACAAGATCGGCCGCACCCGCGCGATGGTGTGGAGCGTGCTGAGTTATTCGCTGCTTTCGGGCTTGTGTGCTTTCGCCACGGATCCATGGCAGATCGCCGCCCTGCGTTTCCTGGCGGCTTTGGGCATGGGGGGGGAGTGGGCGCTCGGGGTGGCGTTGGTGATGGAAATCTGGCCGTCGAAATCGCGCCCGTTCATGGCGGGATTGATCGGAGCCGCCGCCAATGTCGGCTTTCTGCTGGTGGCGTTGATTTCCCTCGGACTGGCCAGCGTGATCACGCATGTGGGGGCCATTCTGCACATGGTGTTGCCGGCGTCGGCGGCGAACGCGCTGTTGGCGAACGGGAGTTGGCGCATGCTCTTTCTGCTGGGAGCCCTTCCGGCCTTCCTGACAGTGTTCATCCGCATCTTCGTGCCTGAATCCGAGCGTTGGCATGAAGCGGTGAAAGAGCGCAAGGAAGGACCGCGCCTGGGGGACCTGTTCGTCCGGTCCCAGATCCGCAGGACGCTCGTGGGTTCGGCCCTGGGTGCGGTCGCGCTGCTCGGCACGTGGGGATCGGTGCAATGGATCCCCTCCTGGGGAGACAAGCTCGCGGGCGGGATGCCCGGGGCGAGGGGAACGCTCCAGATGTACTCCGCAATCGGTGCGATCCTGTTTTCGTTGCTCGCCGGCGTGCTGGCCGACAAGCTCAACCGGCGGACCACTTATTTCCTGCTTTCCCTCGCATGCCTGGTGGCGTGCGCCATCCTGTTCCGCATGCCGATGACGTACGGCACGGAGTTGTTCTTGTGGACGTTCCTCGTGGGCGGCCTGACGGCCAGCTTTTATGGATGGCTGCCGTTGTACCTCCCCGAGTTGTTCCCGACCCGCATGCGGGCCACCGGTGCGGGTTTCGCGTTCAACGCGGGACGTGTCATCGCCGCGGGAGGCACGCTGGCGGCCGGCGCGCTCCTGAACGCGTTCAATGAGGACTATGCGCGCATGTGCGCCGTGATCAGTCTGATCTATGTGGTCGGCATGGTGGTGATCTGGTTCGGCCCCGAAACCAAGGGTAAACCGTTGCCGGAGTGACGAAAGAAACGAACTGAAAAAGGAGGAAGCATCATGGCATCCGGACATTACGATTTCACGATCCTGAGAAGCTTGCGCAAAACGCAGGGCTATACCATCGCGGACGTGGCCCAAAGCTCGGGCATCTCCACCGCGGTGATTTCACGCATCGAACGCAACCAGGCCATGCCCGAACTGGAAACGCTGGCGCGCCTTTCCAAGGTCTTCAGCATCTCGGCGACCGACCTGCTGGGCCTGGCGGAAAACCGCACGGCACGGGTGGTGAACGCCCAGCATTACAATTCGGGAGGCTTTCAGTTCCAGAACATTTCCTTCATGGATCTCCAGGTCTTTCTCGGCACGGCGCTCGCGGGCTCCAAGGTGAACCGCCCCGAGGTGCACCACAACGACACGGAGACGTGCTGGGTTCTGAACGGTAGCATCGAGCTCATGGTCGGCGCCGACAAATACACGCTCAAGGAAGGCGAAGCGATCCAGTTCGATGCCGTGCTCGAGCATGAGTATCGGGCCCTGGAGGATTGCAAAATCCTCATGATCCATCTGCACAAGGGAAAAAGGATGTAATGGTCCTCGCTGAAACCGCAGGCGGCGCCGCGTTTCTGAAAGCGGTCTCCGCGCCCCTGAGGGGCATTCGGTTTCTGCCCACCGGGTCGATCGATCCATCGAAGCTGCCGGCCTATCTGCAGCTGCCTTCGGTTCTTGCCGTCGGCGGCAACTGGATGGTGGCTCCTTCGTTGCTCGCGGCCGGGAATTGGCGGGAAATCACCCGTCTCGCCGCGGAAGCCGTGGCCACCGTGCGTTCCGTGCGCGCTGCAACAATCGCCCGGACTTGATGCCGGAACCGTTACAGGGACCATTGCCCTCCGATCCCGGGAATGGAGCTGCAGAATGTGGGGGGGAACGACGCGGCGGTGGTTGTGACCACCGCCGCGTCGGGTGGCGGGTCAAGGGCCTCCGTGGCGGGAGGGGGCGGGAGTCAGGGACTTTTATTCATCCTCGTCATCCTCATCCTCCTCGTCCTCGTCCCCATTCTCCTCCTCCGTGAGGCAGGTCACCAGCAGGCGCTTCGCCTCCTCTGCGCGTTCGATGAACATCATGCGGGTTTCCTCCAGAAACTCGGCGACGTTTTCCTTTCCGTCCTCTCCGGCATCATCGATGAACATCTCCAGCGTTTCGGCGCCTTGCAGGAGATGATAAGCGGTACTGATCAGCGCATAGGTGCTGTCGGGCGTCCCGGTTTCGGAATCTTCCGGGAGCATCTCGCGGGCACCGGCGGTATCGTCGTGCGCGTGGGGGCTTGTGGGATCCTGTGCCATGGGCATCCTCCTTTCGGTGTGAGTGCGGGTGCCTGCGGGCGACCCGCACCAGCAACCTACAAGACGAAAGGGTCCGGCTTCGCGGGCGGAGGGAGATGGGCACACGGGAACACGCACGAATCCGCACCGCGCGCAAAAGACGCGTAATATGCCCGGGATTTATCCTCCGGAATCGGGAAGACGCGCGGTGATCGGATTACGCTGCCGGGGAGTGCAGGGCAGGGCGGAGCCTACCGCCCGCCCACGCACTTTTCGTACAGCGTGGGGAAGCGCCCCTGCGGGTCGTACTTCGCCTTGAGCGCACGCTGCGCCGCTCCGTTATAACGGGCGTCGAAATCCGCTTCGTCCATGAAACTCGTGGAGTACAGCATCTTGAGGCCGTCCAGTTCGAAGCACTTTGCGTCGAGCAGGCGCGTGGCCCAAAAATCGCCCTTCCCCGTTTTCGGATCCGCCTTGCGCACCCGGCAGTAGCATCCCAGATTGAAGTACAAGGTGTCCTTGCGGAGCGGATACAACGTCGGCGTCTTCGGCGTGCGGATCACGACCGACAGCCACGGCTTGCCGTCCAGGTCGACCTCGCGCATCGCATGCATCAGCAGGTCTTCCGCCTGGTCCCACGGCACTTCCCAATCCTGGATCAGAAGTTCCTTGCCGTCGTTCATCTTCATCCCCAGCTTTTCCTGCAGATGCAGCCAGCGCTTGTAGAAGCCCGAGTGCCGCATCGATCGGGGACCCCAACGACGCAGCAGCCGGTACGGCCAGGATTCGGGGATGTTCCAGAACCATTCGGGATCGTAGCGGAACAGGTAATCCTTGGTGTTCAACCACAGCGTTCCCGGTACGGAGACGAGCTTGTAGAACACATGCTTGCGCAGGATGTCCTCCGCGGCGCGGCCCGGTGCGGGCGCCTCCTCGAAGCGGGACACGATGGCCAGAAAACGGTCGGGCACGCCCTGCGCCGGGTCACCGGCATACATCAACGACTCCACGAATTCACCCGCAGGGTCCTCGGCCGCGCTGCGCATCTGGTCGAGAAAGGCACGCGCGTCCGTGTGCTCCGTGACAGCGAGGCGCACATAAGGCTTGGCCGGCATGAGGCGGATCTTCGCCCGCAGGATGTATCCCAACGTGCCGTACGAGTTTCCCAGCGCCGCGAAAAGATCGGCGTGTTCGTTGTCCGCCGTCGCCACCACGATGCGGCCGTCGGGTAGCAGGATCTCCGCTTCCACCAACATGTCGTGCACGAACCCGAAGCGGTGGCAGGTGGACTCGATGCCGATGCCCACGCTCGCGCCGCCGAGGGTGATGTGCTTCAGCTCGGGAGTCACCAGAGGCACGAACCCCCGCGGCAGGGTATGGTCGACGATGGATTCGAACGTCGCGAGTCCTTCCACGTCGAGCAGGCGCGCGGCGGCATCCAGGCCGATCACCTCATTGAAGACGCCGAGGTCGACACGCGCCGCCTGTGTGTCGCGCTTGCGCGGCGCATACCGGAACAGGTTCGAAGCCGTGCGTTTGCGCAGGGAGAAGCGGCCGCCCGCAGCGGCGATGGCGTCGCGAACGGTCGCAAGTTTTTCGGCGTGGCGCTTTTGCTGTGGTGAAAGGGACATGGTCACGGGTTACCGCACAGCCTGGTAAACGCCGGGAATCGCGCCCTTGGACGCCACGATCTGCCACAACTGGTTCTTGCGGGCGCGGAACGAGCCGGCGCAGCAGGCGAGGTAATACACCCACATGCGGTGAAAACGTTCCCCGTAACGCGCGCGGTGTTTGCCCCAGTTCCGCTCGAAGTTCTCCCACCACGCCATCAGGGTACGGTCGTAGTCCGCGCCGAAATTGTGCCAGTCCTCCACGACCAGCAGGTTCTCCATGGCCTGTCCCAACTGGGTGATGGACGGCAGCTGCGCGTGCGGGAAGATGTACTTGCCCAGCCAGGGTTCGATGCTGGTCACCGACTTGATGCCGCCGATCGTGTGCACGAGGGCGAGTCCCCCGTCCTTCAGGCAACGGTGGATCACCGAGAAAAGCTCGCGGTAGTTGCGCGACCCCACGTGTTCGCACATGCCGATCGACACGACGCGATCATAGGCGCCATCGGCCTCGCGATAATCCTGCAGGCGGATGTCGACGGGAAGCTCCTGCGTGCGTTCGCGCGCGTAGGCCACCTGCTCGGTGGAAATGTTGTACGCGGTCACGTGGCAACCGTAATGTTCCGCGGCGAATCGTGCGAATCCGCCCCAACCGCACCCCAGTTCCAGCACGGTCATTCCGGGCTTCAACCCCAGCTTGCGGCAGACGAGATCCAGCTTTCCCGTCTGCGCCTCTTCCAGGGATCGGGCCCCTTTCCAGTAGGCGCATGTGTACTGCATGTACGGATCCAGCATGTCCGCGTAGAAATCGTTGCCGAGGTTGTAGTGGATTTCCGCGACGGTTTTCGACAATGCCTTGCTCTGGCGGTTGAAAAGCCGGGCCTTCAGCAGGTCAAGTGCCAGCGGCCAGTTCATGCGCAGCTTGTGCTCGAGCCGCACGCTCAACGCCTTGTTGAACGTCTCGTCGAGTTGGGGACTGTCCCACCAGCCGTCCATATAGGCTTCGCCCAACCCCAGGCTTCCCTGGCTGAGAAAGCGCGCGTAGAAATCGGTGTTGTGGACCTGGATGTCCCAAGGCCGATTGCCACCCACCTGGATGTCCGCGAGCGCGAGCAGTTCGCGGACCGAACGTTCGGCGCCCCCGACACCGGTGGCGGTTTGGGAGGGAGTTGCCATCGTCACATCTTGCTGAATGCCTGTCATCATGATGAGTTCCGTTTTTTGTGATCGGTTCTACGACGATTTCAAGCGGACATTGCGGGCGAACCCGAAAGGCCTTACGGGAAGCTAATTAATGCCCCCGGTATTTTGAAAGCTCTTCCGTTCCACAAATTCCGGAAAACGGGATGTAGGGGAAACCCTCGCACGCTCGGGGGTGGCGGAAAGCCCTTACGTTTCAAATCGTATCACGGTCCGGGCGGCCGGAGTCCGGGGGCTACGGAGGTTCCGGGTTGTCCGAACGCAACGCGAGCAGGCCCCGCACCGGGATTGCCGCCCAGTCGGGACGGTTGTCGCATTCGTACGCCAGTTCATAGGCGGCTTTTTCGAGCACGAAGACATCGAGCAACGCCCTTCGTGAATTTTCCGCGATGGGCAACAAATCCGGCAGTGGTTCCGTGGAGGTCTTCAGTCCATCGCTGGCGGCGAGGGCGGCGAAATATGCGTCAAGGAAAGCGGCCCCCAGTTCCGCCGCGATTTTTTCGGGGTCGATGGCAGCGTCAAAGGGCATCGCGCCTTCGGCCCGTGCCGCCGCATGCGCGGCGTAATGAAAGGAGCGGAGCATGCCCGCCACATCCCGTAACGGAGACTGCTTGGCGCGTGCCGCGGCCAATGGTCGTCCGGGTTCGCCTTCGAAATCAAGAAGGCCCGCATCGCGTCGTCCGTGCGCGTCCCGGATCATCAGGATTTGCCCGAGATGAAGATCCCCATGCGTGCGGATCTTGAGGCCCATCGCGCGGGTCCCGGCGCCGTCGGCGCCGCGTGCGCGCGCTCCCGCTGATTCAAACGTTTGAATGGCTGCCTCAAGCCGTGCTTCGATCCGGTCACGATCCGCGAGCAGCGCGCGCGCCTCCGCGACGGGAAAGGCCGTGGCGGCCATGCGCCCCTCGGCGTGGGGCTCCGTGCCTTGTGCGCGCACGCGACGCTCCACTTCGCGGAGCCCCGCCGCCAGGGACGCGCGGGCGCGGTCCCGCGCGTACCGTGCGTCGCGGATGGTGAACACTTCGGGCGCAAAGTCGGGGTCGTCGGTGCGGGAAGCCGCGGCGCGGTGGAACGCGCCGACACGCATGCCCAACAGCGTCGCGGTGTCGAGCAGCCGCCGTCGGGATTCCGCCTTGGCATCCCCGGCAGCAGCCGCCGCGTCGGCCCGCAGGCCTTCCAGCATGTCCTTCCAGGCATCGGTGGCGCTCTCCCAAAACTCCTGTGCGAGCGCAACGGTGCCTTCACGGCCGTTTCCGTTCGTCCACCGCAAGGAGGACAAAAATGCCGGCGCGTTCCGGAACGTGGTGCGGCCGCTCAGAAAGCGGAGCATTTCGGGTTCGGGATGAACGCCTTCCTCGATACGGCGGTACAATTTGACGAACACCGCATCCGCATCCTTGCCGTATACCAGCGAGGTGTTGCTTTGCTCCGCGGCGAGAATGCGTGAGGTCATCATCCCGGCTCGCGCCGCATTTTTTAAGGAACCCGCCTGCGGCTCCGCAGCACTCCCCTTCGGATCCCCGGAGGTCCCCTCCGGCGCCGCGGGGGCGGACCGTGCCAAGGCTTCGCGGGAAATCGGACGCCCCCGCAATTCACCCCCGAATCCTGCAAGCGTTTCGTCGTGTGCGAGAAGCGCGAACAGTGCGTCGCGAAATCCTTCGTGGCCGCATCCGTCGATCAACGTGCGCAGGCCGGCGGGTGTCATCACGGGGCCGAGAACCAGGGCGTCCGGAAGCGCATCGGCCTGTTCGTCGTCGACCACTGCGAGAGGCAGAAGATAACGCTCGGCGTGGGCGGATGAGTCGGAATCATCGGACCCCTCCGGGTTGAAAGCGATGTGGACGATTGCGAGCACGGCGTCGCCCGCGCCGGAAGCATCGCACGGGAAGAGGGCTTCGAGCGCAACCGCGCGCAGGGTTCGGGATTTCGAGCGGAACCAGCGGCGCTCACGGATCCAGCCGGGCAGCATGCGGTGCGCGACGAATGTGCCCAGGGGGCCTGAAAGTTGGGTTGCCAGCGTTGCGGGCGGAACGTGCCGCCCTTGTCCGGAGGTCTGTGCGGAGAAAGTCATCGTTCTGGAATCTACCTTTCGACCTGTGACGAACTCTTCCAAAATCCGACCGATTCTTGACCATGCGCTGACCGGAAGCCGGCTCTCGCCGGCCGATGCCCTGGCGCTCCTGACCAGCGACGACTGGACCTCCATCGTGGCCGCGGGGCACGCCCGCCGCAATGCGCTGCATGATCCACGCACCGTCAGCTACACGGCGTACCGCGTCATCAACTATACGAACTTCTGCGATGTGGACTGCACGTTCTGCAGCTTCAAGGACGAGATCGAGAGCGACCGCGGCTACACCTTGTCGCTGGAGCAGATCGCGGCCAAAACCGAAGAGGCCCGTGCGCTCGGCGTCGACCAGATCTTCTTCCAGGGCGGCGTGAACCCGAAACTGCCTCTGTCGTATTACATCGACGCGTTCTCCATGCTGCGCAACCGGTATCGCGTGGCGCTGCGCGCGCTGTCACCCATCGAGGTGAAGCGCCTGGCGGAGAACGAGGGAATGTCGGTCCCGGATTTGTTGGCGGTGTTGAAGGCCTCCGGGTTGTCGTCCGTGCCGGGCGCGGGCGCGGAGATCCTCACGGAGCGCATGCGCGACGTGCTGTCGCCCAAAAAACTGTCGGGGGCCGACTGGTGTTCGGTGATGGGGGAGTGTCATCAAATGGGGCTTCCGGGTTCGTGCAACATCGTATTCGGCTCGGTGGAAACGCCAGAAGACATCATCGAGCACATGACCTTGCTGCGCGACCAGCAGGACAAGACCGGCGGGTTCCTGTCGTTCATCCCGTGGGTGTTCCAGGCACAGACCAAGCGGTTCCCCATCCGCCATGTGACCGGCCGCGAATACCTGAAGCTGCTTGCGGTGTCGCGTCTGTTCTTCGACAACATTCCCAACATCGAGGTGTCCATCATGGTGATGGGGCGCGAGCTCGCGGAGCTCGGGCTCAGCGCGGGCGCGAATGACATCAATTCGATCGTGATCGAGGAGAACGTGTTGAAGTCCTCGGGTTTGAAGACGCTGCGCGCAGCGGAGAGGTTCATCCGCGAGGCGGGGTTCGAGCCGAAGCGGCGGACGATGAACTACGAGTTCGGGAAGTATCCGGATGTGTTGCCGGAGACGGTTATTGCGGCGCCGGGGGCGCCGAAGAATCTGGCTTGAACATGGCACGGCGTTTGGTTTTTGGTGGATAGCCTTGCGGCTGCCTCCGCCGAACGGATTCGTCACCCGGGCGCAGGCCGGGATCCCGTCCCCGCGCATCGTCACTAACCAGACTTTAGGTTTCAGGCCCGGGATCCGTCATGCGCAGGCTGACGTCCCGGCTCCCGCAGCGGGTCTGCGGAGGAATCCGTTGTTGAAGCGCGCTTCCCTGGAATCTGGACGAAGCGTGTCCCCCGCACGCGGGACCGGGATGAAGCGCACGCAGGGGTTCATGACTTCCCCACTTTCTCCCACACTTGGTCGACCTTCGCCTGCAGTTCCTCCTCGTCTCCGTCGTTCTCAATGACGATCTCCGCGAGACGACGTTTCTCCTCCTCCGGCATCTGGCTGCGGATGCGCGCGATCGCGTCCTCCCGGCTCACGCCAGACCGCGCCATCAGGCGTTCGACACGCAGTTCTTCGGGCGCGGCGACGAGGATCACATGGTCGAACTCATCCTGGATGCCCCACTCGTAGATCAGCGCCGCGTCCACGATCGCGCGGTTCATGACGCGGCGCGCCGTGATGATCTCCTCGCGGACGGCGGTCAACAGGTGCGGATGAACCAACCTGTTCAACGTCTGCAATGCGTTCGCACTGCCGAACACGACGGCCCCCAGGCGCGCGCGATCGAGCGTCCCGTCGTGCCGGAGGATGTCGTCGCCGAAGGCGCGCGCCACTTCGCGCACCAGGCCCGGGTTGGCGTCGTACAGGGCGTGCGCGACCTTGTCGGCATTGACCAACGCGCAACCCTTGTCGCGCAGCAGTTCGGCAACAAAGGTTTTACCCGAGGCAATGTTTCCCGTAACGGCGAGGAGGGTCATGGATGATACCCATTGCTGACATTACGGTGGTGGTTGGTGGTTGGTAGTTGGTAGTTGTTCGAACACAAAGGACCCCCCACGGGGACATCCCGGCAGGAATGGCTGGCGTCCGGCCACCAACCACCTGCCGCAGGCATGAGGCCGCCATGCGGACGAATCGATCTGAAAACAGAAATGGAAACACATGCCCCTGCGACATTTGCGTTCTTTCTGATTTCTGACTTCTGATTTCCGATTTTCACTTCGC
Source organism: uncultured Bifidobacterium sp. (assembly GCA_964555105.1). Classification (GTDB taxonomy): domain Bacteria; phylum Fibrobacterota; class Fibrobacteria; order UBA11236; family UBA11236; genus UBA11236. The sequence goes on from CAZKRC010000004.1 coordinate 12,403, forward strand.
CTCCACCCACGTTTTGCCCACGCCCACTTCGGCGATCAGGGGGACGGACAGTTCCATGGCGTGCTCCATCTCCTGTTTCACGAGGGCCGAGGCCTCCGCCACCGCGCCTTCGTCCACCTCGAACACGAGTTCGTCGTGGACCTGCAACAGCATGGCGCAGGGGAGGCTGCCGTCCCTCAGCTTTTCATGCAGCCGGATCATGGCGATCTTGATGAGATCCGCCGCACTACCCTGGATGGGCGTATTGGCGGCGATGCGCTCACCGTTCTCGCGCAGCACGCGGTTGTCGGACATCAGCTCCGGAATGTACCGGCGCCGGCCCGAGATGGTTTCGACATAGCCGCGCGCGCGCCCTTCGGTGACCGTTTCCGTGATGTAGGCGCCCACGCGCTCGTAGGTCGCGAAATAGTTGTCGATGAAGCGCTTCGCTTCGGCATAGGGGATCTTGAGTTGGCCCGCGAGGCGATGGGCTCCCATGCCGTACAGCACGCCGAAGTTGACCACCTTGGCCGCGCGGCGCATGTCGGGGGTGACCGCGTCTTCGGGGACGCCGTACAGCGCGGCCGCCGTGCGCGCGTGAATGTCGAGGTTCTGCCGGTAGGCCTCACGGAGGGCCGGGTCGCCGCTGAGGTGGGCCAGCATGCGGAGTTCGATCTGGGAGTAGTCGGCGCAGAGGAACACCTTGCCTGGCGCCGCCACGAAGCAGCCGCGGATCGTGCGACCCAGTTCGGTGCGGATGGGGATGTTCTGCAGGTTGGGATTCACGCTGGACAGGCGGCCCGTGGCGGCGATCACCTGCGAGTAGGTGGTGTGCACGCGGCCGGTATCGGGGCGGATCAACCCGGGCAGGGTTTCCGCGTAGGTGCTGCGCAGCTTCGAGACCTCGCGATACTCGAGAACCGATCCGACGATGGGGTGATCGCCTTCCAGCCTTTCCAGCACGGCCGCATCCGTCGAAAATCCGGTTTTGGTTTTTTTTCCCGTCTGCAACCCCAGGTCCACGAAGAGGACCTGTTGCAGTTGCACCGGAGACGCGACGTTGAACACACGCCCGGCGTGGGTGTGGATCTCTCCTTCGAGCCTGTCGACTTCGTGCTTCATGGCTCCGGAGAGATCGTGCAGGCGCTCCTTGTCGACGAGGATGCCCCTGTCCTCCATGCCGATCAGCACGGGGAGCAAGGGCATTTCCATCGTGCTGAAAATCCCACCCTGTCCTTTTTCTTCAAGCTCCTTTTCAAGGGACCGCCACAACCGCAAGGTGAAGTCCGCATCCTCCGCGCCATACACGCAGGCTTCGTCCTGCGCCGCGTCCGCGAAGCTTTTCTGGTTGCGGCCCTTGCCGATCAAGGTCTCGATGGGGATCATCGCGTGGCCGAAATGCTTCAGCGCCAGACTGTCGAGCGAGATCTCGCGGCTTCCCGCATTGCACAAGAACGCCGCGATCATGGTATCGACGATCTTGCCTGGTGCCTCCCAGTTCGCAGGCAACAGGCCGTGGCGTCTCAGGATGGTGAGGTCGTAGCGCGCGTTGTGGAACACCAGCACACGGGTGGGGTCCTGGAAAAGCGGAAGCAACGCATGTTGCACCGCCTCCAGGGCCATGTTGGGACCTTCGGTATGGCCGATGGCCACGTAATGGCCCGTCCCTTCCTCGCCCGACAAACAAAGGCCCACGAGCCCGGCGGTCCGGTTGTCGAGCCCGGTGGTTTCCGTATCCACCCCCCAGGTCGTGAACGCGGAGAGCTTCGCCACCATCTCCTTCAAACCTTCCACGGTGTTCACAAGCGTGTAGGTCCCTCGTGTCGCCTGTCCCGACGACCCGGTCGGCGCACCCGGTTCCGTGTCGTATTCGGGAGCTCCCTCGCGTCGCGCATCCGCGTCTTCGACTCCCGGTGTCCCGGGCCCGCATCCGTTCGCGGCGGGAATCAGCTTGATCAGGCTTTTCAGTTCGTACTCGAGGAGGATTTCCTTGAGCGCGTCCTCGTTGACCCCGGGACACGCCAGGTCGTCGAGCGAAACCGGAAGCGTGAGATCGCAATGCAGCGTGACCAGTTCCATCGAGAGGCGTGCGTCGGCCTCGTGCGCGGTGATCTTCTCGCGCAATCCCTTCTTGGCGATGCTTCCCTTGTTGCGGAGGATGCCTTCGAGGTCGCCGTAGGTTTCCAGCAGTTCGATCGCGCCCTTGGGGCCGATGCCGGCCACGCCGGGCACGTTGTCGGAGCTGTCGCCCATGATGGAGAGCAGGTCGCGGATGCGGTCGGGCGCCACGCCCCATTTTTCCTTGACGCGCACGGCGTCCACCACTTGCGACGGTTCATTCTGCTTACCCAGTTCGAACAGGTAGATGCAGTCGTTCACCAGCTGCATCATGTCCTTGTCGCGCGTGACGATGTAGGTGTCCCAGCCGCGCGCGCAGGCCTGCGTGGCGAGGGTCGCCATCACGTCGTCCGCCTCGTAGCCGGGCAGGGAGACCGTGCGCAGGCCCGATTTCTCCACGAAGGCGTCGATCATCGGCAACTGCGATTGCAGGCCGTCGGGCATGGGTGCGCGGTGCGCCTTGTAGTTGGCGTCCAGTTCGTGGCGGATGGTCGGACCTTTGAGGTCCTTCACGAAGGCGATGTAGTCGGGCTTGCGTTCCGCCAGCAGGCGGAGGGTGTGCTGCGCGAACCCGAACAGCGCGGAGGTTTCCTGCCCCGCGTGGGGACCGGTCTTGACCCGGAGAGGGGTTTTGATGAAGGCGAAAAAGGAGCGGTAGGCGACCGCGGACACGTCGATGAGATACAGGGAAGGCATGGGGGGAAAACTACCTCTTCGAGGACTTTTCTTCGTCGTTGGTGGTTGGTAGTTGGTGGCGTCTGGGGACGATTCTTCGTTATTGGTACCCTACCAATTTGATACGGCGTTGACACCCTCTCTGTTTGACTTTTCTGCGCCGTTGGTGGTTGGATCGCTCCTGTGGACGTTTTCCGGGCCGCAGGGGCAGGGGGAGCGGGTAAAGGCCGTCTTGACCTGTGGTCGGCGGCATTGTCCCCCCACCGGAGCGGGTAGAGGCCGAAAAGCCTCGTGCGCGTCCTCTTGTTCGATGTGTTCAATCATCGTTCCGAGTACAGGGCACGAGTTTGCGACCAACCACCAACTCCCAATTCCCAATTCCCAACCAACCACCAACCACCAACTACCTACGCCTCCTCTCACCCCGCCAGGGCGGCGTCACAGGCCTTCTGGAAGCGTTCCTCCACGGAGTCGACCTGTGCGCGCGGCACGGCACCGGCACGTTTCCAGCGGCGCTGCAGATCCTGCACCACCGGCAGGTTCGCAAGCCCGGCGTCCTCCGCCAGTTCCTCCGCCTCGGCGATGAGGGCCAGTTTTTCCTCGAGGTGGCGCTGCGGATCCTCTTCGGCGGGCGCGAAGGCCTGCCGTTGCGCTTCGAAGAAGGCGTCGCAGGCCGTGCGGAAGCGCGCCCAGATCGCGTCGCTCTCCGCGCGCGGCACGTGGCCGATCGTGCGCCACTCCTGCTGCAGGGCCTTCACCTTCCCGGTGGCGTGCTGCCACTCCGCCGCGCTTTGGGGCTCCGTGGGGGCACCGCGCCCGGAGGACAACTGCGTCTCGACCCAGGCTTCGCGCGCGAGGCGCGCATCTTCGTCGACCGGGGGAATCCCGGCCATGATCTCCACCGCGAAGCACAGGTCCTCCTTGCGGTGGAGGTTGGCTTCCGGGTCGCCGTCGCGTACGGCCGTCTCGGCCTTGAGCCGCTCGAAGTACGCGTCGCAGGCGGCGCGGAAACGCGTCCACAACGCACGGTCGAGATGACGCGGCGCGGGCGGAGAATCCTTCCAGCGCGCCTGCAGATCCTTGAAGGCGGCCGCGGTGCGGCGGTCGGTGGAGTCCTTGAGGGCTTCGGCTTCGACGCACAAGGCTTCCTTCGCCTTCGCCCCCGCCTCGCGCAACGCGCGTTCCTCCGCCGTTCGCTCGCGATGCGCCTCGAAGTACGCATCGATCGGCTGGCGGAAGCGCTCCCACAGCGCATCCTCCTGTTCGCGCGGCACCGGGCCGATCTCCTTCCACTGCGCCTGCGCGTCGAGAATGGCCTCGTAGCGCGCGCGGTCATCGGGAAGCTCGTCCAGTTTTTCCACGCGTTCGCACAGCGCGGTTTTCCGGGCGAGATTCACCGGCCGTTCGGCATCGAGTTGTTCGTAGAACGCGCGGCGCGCGGTGAAGAACGTCTCGCAGGCCGCGTGGAAACGGTTCCACACCGTGTCGGCCTTGTCGCGCGGCACGGGGCCGATGGCCTTCCATTGCTCCTGAAGCTCCTTGATCCGGTCCGCCGTCTTTTTCCATGCGGTCGAATCCTTCAACTCCTCCGCTTGGGTGATGAGCGCGCGCTTGGCCGCCAGGTTTTCCTTGAGGGAACCTTCACGCTTGTCCTGGTACGCCTTGTTCACGGCGCGGAACCGCTCCCACAGGGCATCCGCCTTGTCGCGTGGCACGGCCCCGATCGCCTTCCAGGCGGAGTGGGCTTCGCGGAACGCCTCGTTCGTCTCGCGGCTGTCCGCCTCCGGAGATGCCATGAGCTCCTCCAGCTTCGCGCACAGTTCCTCCTTGGCCTTGAAGTTGGCCTCACGTTCCTCGTCAAGTTCGGCGAAGAAGTCGCGGAACTTTTCATACAAACCGTCGGCGAGCGCATGATACCGGTCCCACACCGTCTCGGTCGCGTCCCACGTCACCGGCCCGATGGTCTTCCACTCTCCCAGAAGTTCTTTGAAACGCACGAACAACGGACGGGTGGCCTCAAGATTTCCGGAACGCTTGGCGGGGGGGGTAAGCGTCGCCTCCGTGCCGGATGCGTCGACGGATACGGCGACGGGCGCGGCGGCGGGGGCTTCCGGGGATTCGGACCCTTCTTCCGCCGCAGGGGCGGTGGCGGGCGCGGCAGGCGCATCGGGAAGCAACTCCGCAACCGTTTGCGCCAAGGTCTCCAACTCTTCGAGCAACGCCTGCTTGCGCTGCAGGTTCGACCAGCGGCTCCACTCCAACGTTTCACGCAGTTGGTCCGCCGCGGCATGGTAGCGCAGCGCGATACCCTGGCCCTCGGTGCCGAGCAAGGCCAGGAGTTCCTTGCCGCGGGACTGCAGGTCGCGCAGGCGCTTGTCGCCGGTCTTCGGATCCGCCGCGCCCGCGAGCTTTTCCAGTTCCGTGATCACCGCTTCCAGGGCGGGCGCGGCTTCCGCGCGGGCCGCTTCCCGGCGCGCGGCCTTTTCGGCTTGCATCGCCGCATTCGTCGCGGCGCGTTGGGCCGCCTTGCCCGCGTCCTGTTCCGCGTCGCGGGCGCTCCGTGCCGCTTGCTCCGAAGCGTGTTGACGACGCATCCGGTCCTTCAGCCGCTCGCGCGCGATGAGGAAGCGCTGGTGAAGTTCGTCGCTCTCATCCTTCCCGCCGCGCGCGTCGGCTCCGCCGGCCTCGCGAAAAGCGCGCGCCGCGTCGGCCATCTCTTCGTCGGATACGACGCGGGATTCGGCATACCAGGTCTCCAGGCGCTCGCAGATGCTTTCGCGCGCGGCGCGCACGCGGGCTTCGGCCTCGTCGCGTTCACGACGGGCCACCTCCGCAGCGACGTGCGCTGCATGCCGCTCCCGGAACTCCGCGACCCGGGCCTCAAAATGCGCGCGCTCGGCGTCGGGAGCCTGAAAGCCTTCGGCCGCCAGGCTTCCGAACGTGCGGGCCGCCTCTTCGACATGCTCATGGGTGCCGGCCCAGTCAAAGCCCGGTTCCGGGGTGGCCGACTCCGTGGCGGCCTTGGCTACGGTGGACATCAAAATGGCCGCCTTCGCGCGCGCGATGGCCGCGGCGTCGGGTTTTTTCGCGTCTTCGCGCGCGCGCAGCCTGGCGCGTGCGGCCTCCCGCGCCGCGCGGTTTTTCGCGCTCTTGGCGACGGCTTCGTAGTGCATGTCGCGCGACAGCCGGCCCAAGGCCTCCTGCGCGATCTCCCCGTCCTCATCCCGGAGCGCCACCGCAAGGAGGCCGCCGGCATGCGTCAGGCCGGCCAACGCCGTGCGTCGAACGACAGGGTCCGCCGCCTCCAGGGCGATGGCTTCCAGGGGTTTCTCGTTGCCCGCCGACCATGCGGAAACTTCGGCCACCCAGGCGTGGGCCTCGGCGGCGGAAACGCCCCGCGCCGCCTGGATGCGGGCGGAGACCAGCGGCAGCAGCGTCTTGTGCAGGACTTCGCGCACGGCCTTGTCATCCGGCCGTTCCGCATCCGGCCGCTCCGCGATTTTCGCCAGCGCCTTGCGCGCGTTCTCTTCACCCTTCACGCGCCGCGCCGCCGCGAGTCGCACGGAGGCGTCCGCATCGGCCAGCGCGGCGAGGAACACGTCCTGGCGGTTGTCCTCCAGCAGGCGCATGGCCTCGGCGCGGCGCGCGGGATCACTGTGTTTCCATTGAGGGCGAAAAAGATCGAACAAGGCCATGGGATTCTCCGGGGAGATGAGGACGGTGGCAGCGGGAAACAGGGTACGCGCCCCTGACGGAAGCGTCGGGGGCGGGATCAAGAGAATAGCAAACGGATGGCGGGCCGGATCACCCGCCGCGCACGCGGATCACTTGCAGGCGTTGCCGCAGTCGTGGGGGCCGCACGGCCCGGTCTGCAGCGTGATGTGCACGGGCCCGAACCGTGTCTCCAGCTCGCGACGCAAGGCGGTCGTCACGGTGTGTTCGGAGAGCGGACCTTCCGGGGAGGCATCCACTTCGATGTGCGCGCTCAGGTACAGGTCGTTCCCCGACAGGGTCCACAGATGGAAATCGTGGATCGCGCGCACGCCCGGGTGGGCTTCCAGCACCGCGCGCACGGCACCGACATCCACGCCCGCCGGTGCGCCCTCCACCAGAACATGCGCGCTCCGGCGCAGGACGCGTTGGGAGCCGAACAGCAACACCGAAGCGGTCAGGATGCCCGCGACCGCATCCGCGCGCATCCATCCCGTGTAGATCATCACCAAGCCCGCCGCCATCGCGGCGAGTGACCCCAACACGTCTCCCGCCACATGCCAGAGCACGCCTTCCTCGTTCAGGCCGTGTCCGCCTTCGGCCTTGCCGGCGTGATGGATCCAGACGAACACGCTGATGTTCAACAGCAGCCCCAGCGTCGCCACCGTCAGCATGGGCGCGGCGTGCACGTCCTGCGGATGCCACAACCGCATGATCGCCTTGAAGGCGATGATCACGCCGAAGACGCCCAGCAGCAGGGCGTTGGTGAAGGCCGCCAACACTTCGAAACGCTTGTACCCGTAGGTTTTCCCGGGAGTGGGAGGACGCAGGGCGACGCGCGCCGCCAAGGCTCCGAGGCCCAGCGCCAACGTGTCGGACAGCATGTGGAACGCATCGGAAATCAGCGCGAGCGAATTGGTCCACAGGCCCGTCACCAGTTCGACGAGCAGGAACGCGCCCGTGACGAAAAAGGCGACGGAGAGCCGTCCGCCGGCTCCGTGTCCGGCTCCATGAACGTGGCCGGCGCCGTGTCCGCCATGGCCGCCATGGTCGTGAAAGTGCCCCTGGTGTCTTAAAACGGGAAAGCGCATGAGAGGAATAGTAGGAAGTCGGCCGCTTCCGGATCACCATGCCGGGCTTGAAAAAAACCGGAGG
>CAZKRC010000004.1:20140-38305 GCA_964555105.1 uncultured Bifidobacterium sp.
CCCCTAGTACTTCACCGCGCATCCGTACGCGCCGGTGGCAGGCGTTTTCACGGCCTTGCCCGCCATCGCCAGCATCAGCGCTTCGTCCACGTAGTTGCGTGCGCCCTCCACGTCCGCGAGCCGCGTGGTGGGCTTGTCGTCGATGGCACCCCCGTAGACGAGCTTGCCTTTGGGGTTGATGATGAACATGTGCGGCGTGGTTTTCGCGCCGTAGGCGCGGCCGACCTTGCCGTTGGTATCAAGCAGGTAGGCCGTGGCGGCCGACTTTTCCTCCGCGATGCGGGCGGTGAGTTCGTCGCCTTCGAAGTATCCCTGCTTTCCTTTTACCGAGCTGTTGATCGCGTACCACGCCACGCCGTGGTCGCGCCATTTCTTCTGCAGCGCGGGCATGTTGCCGGAACGGTATTGCTTGCGCACGAAGGGGCAGTCGAAGTTCACCCACTCCAGCACGACCCAGTGACCCGCATGATCCTTGAGGGTGTGGCGCTCGCCCGTGGCATCCACGAGGGAGAACGCCGGAGCGGTGTCGCCCGGCTTGACGGCGGCGACCGCGGGCATCGTGAGCGTGCACCCCACGATGAGGAAGAGCAGGCTTTTAAAACCGGACACGCAGGATTTTTGGGGGATTGTCATGAAAACCTCCGGGGTGGGGAAGAGACGTTTCACCGTGCGCTGTCGACATGCGGACGTTTCACGGCGATGAGCAGAACCAGGCCTGCGAGGACCAGCAGGCCGATGAGCACGGCGGGGATGATTCCGGGACGCGCGTCGTCGCCGGGGGAGGCCGCAAGGACGAGTTCGAAACCGGGACGTGCGGTGCCGCTTTTGCCGAACGCCATCACGCCGCGCATGGTGTCGGGCGTCACGTGCAGCACGTCGTCGCGCTTCATCGTCAACGTCGCGCGTCCGTCGCGGACGGCGAACGTCTGCGGCGCGGCATGCACCAGCATGCCGATCTCCGCAGGGAAAAAGAAAACCCCATCGTCCGGACCGGACGTGCCGCCGGATTTTTCGGAATCCCACGCGATGGTTACGGACGTGTCGTCGTACGCCATGGTCCAGTCCCAGTCGGGCTGCGGCTGCGGCAGGCGCGCGAGCGCGTGCGTCTGCAGCCGTCCCGCGTCCTGCGGATGCGGGACGGTGCGCCCCACGTCCAGTGTCAGCGCGAAGTCGGCCGCCTCGGGCAGGCATTCTTCGCGGCAGATCAACCACTCCGCCCGGACGCGCAGCGACACCCGGGAGCCCGCATCTCCCGCCCCGGCGACCACGGTCGCCGGATACCACACCTCATCCTCATATCCGAAACTCGCCAGCGGCGGAATGTCCTGGCGTGTGGGAACCGGAAAGCGCAGGGGGGTGACGCTCCACTCGTTGGGAAGCTTCCAGGTGAGGGAGGGGGGCATGCCGGCGTCGCCGGGGTTCGACCAGTAAACGTGCCATCCCGGGTCGGGGCGGAGGCGGAGTGCGATGGTGAAGCTGTCGCGCGGGGCGATGGAGCTCACCCCGGAAACGATCTCCGCCCAGGCGTGGCCCGTACGCATGGCCGTGGTGGCGGGAGTCGTCGTGGTTGCCGCGACGGCGGCGGGGGCGGTGGCGAGGAACAGGGCGGCGGCCAACGAAACGGCGCGCGGGAGCGGTGAGAGAAACATTGAGCGACGGAGCGGGCGGAAGGGTGCGAACGGCATGTCAGGAAGGTACACGTCTCGGCCTTGGCTGGCAGTCCATTCGGCGATAAAACCCGGGCGACCGGATTCGTCCCGGGCAAACGAAAAGCGGCCCCCCTTTCGAGAGACCGCCATGACGGAAGAGACCTTCATGGCGGGAGGGAGGCCGCCATGAAGGACGAGTGTCGGCTGCGATCAGAAGTCGGCCACGATACCCGCGGAGAAGTGACGCGGCAGGTTGGGACGCAGACCCGCCGGCGTGCGGGCGGCGACACCCGTTTCGTCCAGCAGGTTCTTCACGGCACCGACCAGGCGCAGGTTCTCGTTGAGGCGGTAGTTCGCGGTCACGTCCACCGTGGCGTAGTCGCCGATGGCGGTGCCTGCGGCCGGGGAACCGGTGCCGGCGGTGGTACGCGTTTCGCCCGTGTAGGCCAGGGCCGCGTCCAGGGAGACGGGACCGTATTCCGCGCCGAGGGCCACCAAGGCAGTGTGGGCGGCGATGTACGGGATGTTGTCGCCCTTGGTCACGTTGCCGCCCCAGTAGGAGCTGTTGAAGGCGGACTGGAACTCACCGTGCAGGAACGTATAGGCCGCCCGCACGGGAATCCGGAACGCGAGGTCGCCCAGCAGGCTTCCGAGGTCGTAACCGCCCGCCAGCTCCGCGCCGTAAATGAGGGCCTTGCCGCCGTTGTGCAGCTCCTGCGCGGTGCTGGAACCGCCGACCGCGGCGCTTTCCCGTCCGAGCAGGTTCGAGTAGAAGTGCGCGAAACCGGTAGCCTGCGCGTAGGCCGGGCCGGCCGCGTAGCGCACACCCAGTTCCACGTTGATGCTTTGCTCGGCTTCGGCGGAATCGTTCGCGCCCGGTCCGGGGGCCTGGAAACCCTTGTGGAGGCCGGTGAACAGGTCGAGGTCGGACAGCAGGGCGTAGTTGAGGCCGACGCCCCACACCAGCACGCTGACGTCGGAGGAGGTCTCGGTCAGGGACGTCCCGTTGCGGTCCGTATCGGCCGTGCCCCAGTTCTTCTGCGCGTAATCGAGGTACTCGTAGCGCAGGCCGGGAGTCACGGTGAGTTTGTTCCAGGAGATTGCGTCCTCCACGAAGGCGGAGTAGGCCTTGGTGGACTGCATGCGGTTGTCCTGGCTTCCGGGCGTGCCGGGAGCGGCCAGCGTCATGCGGCCGTTCAGCATGCCGTAGCGGTCGTCGTGCTGGAAGCGGTCGGATTCATCGTAGTGGTAGCGCAGTCCCACGTTCACCGCGTGGCCGATGTCGCCGGTGCTGACGCGGTATTCGGTGCCCAGCGAAACGCCGTAGGCTTCGTACTTCCGGTTGTTTTCGCGCACGCGCAGGGCGTTGGTGCTGTTGGCGTCGCCGGTGAGGATGTCGTACAGGTCGGCATGGGCGACCGGATCCTTCAGGATGTCGGCCATCGACACCCAGCCGTCATTGGCGGCGTTGCGCACGTCGTTGAGCTTGTACCAGTCGCGGTGGACCTCGTTGCGGTACACGCGCGCGGTCACATCCAGGTTCTCCAGCGGGCGGATGAAGTAGCGTGCCGAGAGGTGGTTCTGGTCCACGTTCATGTTGTCCACCGCGGACGCGGCGTAGCGGCGGGTGGGATTGGCGTTGAAGTCGGCCTCGGAGAGGCCGAGGTAGGTCTCGTCGGAATAGTTTTGAACCTTGCCGGCCTTGAATTCCAGTTCCTGGTACACGGAAACCGCAGGGCCGGTGCTCAGGCGCAGTTTGCCCACGTAGTCCGCGTTGCTGAAGCCTGTGCCCTGCTTCTGGAAGTGGTCGGGATAATTGGCGGCGTTGCCGGGAAGACCCTTGAAGCCGTCGGTGCGGTGCTGGTAGGTCTCGGCCAGCACGCCCACGTTCAGCCAGCCGAAGGAGGTGGTGCCGCCGTAGTAGCTGTGCACCTTGGCCTCGGCGTCCTGGCCGATCATCAGCTGCAGCTTGCCGCCCTTGTCCGCCGGGATGGGGGTGGAGACGAGGTTCAGCACCCCGCCGGTGGTGGCGGGGCCGTAGGGCACCTGGCTGGAGCCCTTGCGCACTTCGACCGCCGACATGCGGCCCATGGTGGGAAAGTAATAGGCAGCCGGGTCGGAGTACGGCGCGGGGGAGGTCAGCAGGCCATCTTCCATGATGGCGATTTTACCCGCGCGCGACATGGCCGTACCGCGGATGCTGATGTTGGGACGAAGGCCGTAACCTTCCTCTTCCATCACCTGCACACCGGGGATTTCGCGCAGCGCGCGGTGGATGTCCGAGTAGTCCTGGCGCTCGATGGCGGCACGGTCAAGCGCCTGGGCGCTGCCGGGCAGGGTGTTTCCGTTCTTTCCGAGCACGCTGACGGCGTGGATGGTGAGGGTGTCTCCGGCGTTCGCCTTGCGGTCGCCGTCTTCCTGCGCGAGGGCGGGAACGGCCAGCAAGGCGGGGAGCACAATTGAGAGAAACGGATACTTACGTGGGTGCATGGGGCACTCCTGGGAGGGTGAGAGGGACAAAACCAAAATATTGAGACTAAGTCTATATCTTAGAGATTCTACGCCGGTTCGTCAATGGATATCGATGTCCGGGTTGGGGTGCATTCGTGACACCGGGGGATGCTTTCCCAAGTGCTTTCCGAAGCGATTCCCCAAGTGGTTTCCACCGGGATTTCCGGCGATTTGCAGCGGCTTTTGCTTATCTTCACTCCCAGAACCCCGAGACTCCAGGGAGCCCCCATGATCGCTTTGAAGCCCGTTCGCATCGGCCTGCTCCTCGCCTTGCTGGCCATCCTCTACGGCTATCTCTTCGGCATCGCCTTCGGCGCCTGGGAGGACGGCATGAAGGCCGACCTCATGGCCTCGGGCCAGGCGGTGCTGGCCACGGTGTACGAAGGAGACGAAGCGGCCCTGCGTTCCGTGTTCGGTCAGGCGTGGGGTGAATACAAGCGCTCGCACTTGCACGCCGGCGCCCTGGGTGCCTCCGCCGTTGCCCAGATCCTGCTGCTGTCGCTGCTGGCCGTGGGGCCGCGCCTGAAAGCGCTGACCGCTTTTCTGCTCGGCTTCGGCGCACTGGGGTATGGCGTGTCGTGGTGGTTGGTGGGCATGCGTGCCCCCGCGCTGGGCGGCGTCGACCTCGCGAAGGACTCCCTGGAATGGTTCGCCATGCCCACGGCGGGTGCCTGCCTGATCGGGACGGCGCTGGTGCTGGCCTTCACGCTGAGGACGGTGTTCGGAAAGGCCCCGGCGGTGTAAGGGAAGGTCCCGACCCGGAACCTGTCGACCCCGGCCAGGGCCTGGCAGGCAAGGCGGACCGCACAATCGTTTTCGTTCAACATTTCATTCGGCAGGACATCATCATGGAACTGGATCTCAGCCCGCGTCCCGTCTTTCTCTCGAAGACCGAGTCGACGGAAATCATCCTTCAGTCCGACCTGAACTATCTCGGGCATTTGTTCGGCGGGCGGCTCGCCAGCATCATCGATAAGACCGCCGCCATCAGCGCCATCAAGCATGCGCGCAGCGCGGTGGTCACCGTCTCCATCGACAATCTCATCTTCCGTCGTCCTGTGCGGATCGGCTCCATCCTGACGGTGAAGGCGTGCGTCAACCGCGTGTTCAACAAGTCGATGGAGGTCGGGGTGTCGGTGTGGTCCCTTCCGCCCGACAGCCCGGATGCGGAGTATGTCTGCAATGCGTACCTCACCTTCGTGGCTCTCGACGAAGACGGGAAAAGCCGTGAACTGCCCCCGGTCACACCCGACACCGAGGAAGAGAAGCGGCGTTACAGCGACGCCGGCATCCGGCGTGAAGCGCGCCTCGCCCTGCAGACGCAGTTGGGGAAAAAATAGGGAGTTGGTATTCTGCTACGGAAACCACTCCCTGTGGTTGCTGGTTGGTATGCTGCTTCGGAGCCTCTTCCTGTGGTTGGTAGTTGGTAGTGGAACAAAACCAGGAGTCCAGTCCCTTCTTCCTCGTAAAGTGCGGGGGCAGAGTCGAGAACCTGTAACACACGAGATTAGTTGCACACTTTTCCGGACAGACCCGACAGACCCTTCCGGATAGACCCTTTACCGGATTGCCACGTCCACCAACTACCGATCACCAATCACTGACCATCGGACACCCGCCACCAACCACCATCCACCAGCCATTAACTCCCGACTCCCGACTCCCGACCACCAACTACCAACCACCAACTACCAACTACCAACTACCAACTCACCCCTCCCCCCCATGACCTCTCTCCGCATCGCACTTTGCCAGCTTCGTGTTCATCCGGGCGAACCGGCCCGCAACGCGGAGGAGATGCTGCGCCATATCGAGGCGCAACGCGGCCGTGCCGACCTGCTGGTGTTTCCCGAACTGTGCGTGCCCGGATACTTTCTCGGGGACGCCTGGGAACGTCCGGCGTTTCTGCGCGACTGCGAACTGTGGAACGAGCGTCTCATTGCGGCCACCGGAGCTCATGCCGACAGTCCCGCCATCGTGTTCGGCACGGTGGTGGTCGACCGCGACGCGAAAGGCGAGGACGGTCGTCCGCGCAAGTACAACGCCTGGATCGTCGCGCAACACGGTCGCGCCCTTGAGCATCCGGGCCTGAAGCGTCCTTACGGCATCAAGACGTTGTTGCCCCACTACCGCGAGTTCGAGGACGGTCGGCACTTCCACGACGCACGGGCGTTGGCGCGCGACGAAGACCGTGCCTGGCAGGACTTCATCGAACCCGTCACGCTCACGCTGTCCGGTGAGACCGTGCGCCTCGGCGTGCTGCTGTGCGAGGACGCGTGGGAGGACGACTACCTCCAGAAACCCGTGGCCGTGCTTGCGGCGAAGCGGCCCGACGTGGTGGTGAACCTCAGCGCCTCGCCGTTCACGCGCGGCAAGAACGACAAACGCAACCGCGTGTTCGCCGCCAAGGCACGCGACCTCGGCTGCCCCTTGATCTACGTGAACGCCACCGGCATCCAGAACAACGGCAAGACGCTGTACACGCTGGACGGGCGCAGCTGCGTCTACGCAGCCGACGGCACGGTGTCGCGAGAAGTTCCTCCATATGAGGAGGAGGTGTTGGTGGTTGAGGCGGCGCGCGCGGAGGGTGCGCCACGCTGGACGATCGCGCGCGCCGCGGTTGCCGAAACCCCCGGCCCGCGAACCGGGGCCGCGGCTGCGGCCCCTTCCCCCCCCGACACCAATGCGCGTTCCCCACGTAACGCTGAGTCCTTCGCCATCGCCGAGGTGTGTGCGGCCGTACGGTATGGCGCCGACCGGTTCCTCGCATCCACCGGCCGCCGCAAGGTGGTGATCGGCGTATCGGGCGGAGTCGACAGCGCGGTGTCGGCGGCGTTGTTCGCCTCGTTCCTGCCTCCGGAAAATCTTTTACTGGTCAACATGCCGAGCCGCTTCAACAGCGACACCACGCGCTCGTTGGCGAAGCAGTTGGCGGAAAACATCGGGTGCCTGTACGCGGAAATCCCCATCGAGGACAGCCTGGCGGTGACGCGTGCGCAACTGGGGCACCTTGACGTGTCGTCGGTGGACGGGACAAGGCGCGTCAGCCTGGTGCTGGAAGGGGTCGCGGACGAAAACGCACAGGCGCGCGATCGCGGTGCGCGGGTGCTGGCGGCTGTGGCGCAGGCCTTCGGCGGCGTGTTCGTGTGCAACTCCAACAAGGCCGAACTGACGGTGGGCTACGGCACGCTGTACGGCGACATCGCGGGTTTTCTCGCGCCGCTCGGCGACTTGTGGAAGCACGATGTGTACGCGCTGGGGCGTCATCTCAATGACACGTACGGCGCCGTAATTCCCGAAGGCGTCTTCACCATCGTGCCGTCCGCCGAACTTTCAGCGCATCAGGCCGTGGATGAAGGCAAGGGCGACCCGCTGGTATATCCCTACCACGATCGCCTGTTCTTCGCGTTCGTGCAGCGCTGGCAACGCGCGACTCCCGAGGAGGTTCTGGAGTGGTATCTCGCGGGAACACTCGCGCGCGAACTCGACCTGCCCGGCGATGTCGATGTCAACGCTTTGTTCCCCACGCCTGCGGCGTTCATTGCGGATCTGGAACGCTGGTGGAATCTTTACAACGGCATCGGGGTGGTCAAGCGCGTGCAGGCGCCTCCGGTGCTCGCGGTCAGTTCACGCGCGTTCGGGTTCGACCACCGGGAGTCGCTGGGGCCGCCGGTGTATACGGAGCGGTACAAGGAGCTGAAGGCGACGGCGTTGGGGGGATGAGGGAGGCGGGGTGCTACTCGTGGTCTCATGGCAGCGCCGGGTCGGGTAGGGGCGTTTCAAGGTTCGCGATGAGCTGAGCCTGGGCCATGGGGTTTCCGAGCCGCTTAGCGGTTTGTCCCTCTGGGACCATCTTTCAGTACGCGTTCAAGTTTATTGAGAGCCTCTCGGCGTTTGGCCGCATTCACCCTGGCAAGATTCTGGAGCTTCCAGCGGATGGCGGGGAAAGTCGCCACCTGGGGATGCGCAAAGCGCGACCACTCGGGATCCCCGCTCTTGAACGACAGCAGAAAGTTCCGATCTTCATTCGTAAGGGTTTGGTGGAGTTTCGCGACCAGATCGCGCCGCGCCTCCAGCAATTCTTCGACGGAAACCGGCTCAAGGGTCATCCCCCTGAATTCATCTTCATAGGTACTACGGATGTCCTTGGAATTTGGATCGAGCAGCTCCACCAGCGGACGATCGCTTCCCATCAGATATGCGAGGAAAACGTCCTTAAGCCTCTCGCTGATGCCTTCGTTGCGCAGGAGGAGCCGGACATCGTACAAGTCCCGGGGATGCTGACGGTTCAAGGCGGCACAGAGCTTTCCGGCGTACACTTCCTCGAAGGCGAGGAGCGGAACCCGGGACTTTCCGTAAAGGGCTTCCGCGGACGCGCAAAGGTCTCCCGATACGATGGGCAAAACATGGCCGCGTGAGACGGTGGATACCTCGATCTTGATCGCTGTGCTTCCACGCCGGACGGTTAACCGGGTCTCCGTCCCGGTGTCGCGTTGGGCGTTGGCTTCTATCTCGGCGCCGGGGACGGTGCGCCTGATCTCCAGCGCGATCGCTCGCAAACCTTGTTGAATGCCGGCCAGACTGGAGGCCCGCTCCTGAAGCGGCAGATACACGAGGTCGATATCGACCGAGAGGCGGGGCATGTTGCGGAAGAACAGGTTGATGGCTGTTCCGCCCTTGAGGCCGAACTCAGGCCGCGTCGCGACTGGGGGTAAGGCGGCGACCAGAAGTGCGACCTGTTCAGAATACGGATTCTTGCGCTCCATGTGCCATTTCCCTTGGGACGGTGATGCCGTAGTCCTTGTCGAGCGCGCCGCCTTTGACGAGCAGACGCTTGCCGCTGCCGAGGTCGGCCCGGTTCCGGTCGAGCTGGCTATACCAGGGGTGCGCATGCCGTTTGCCGAACCAGAACAGCAGCCGCTTCGTCTTGACGCTTTTACATGCGGCGAGGATGCCGTTGAGCAAGTCCGGACGCAACCGTCCGGCGAATTCGAAGTGCTTGTCGACAAAATCGAAATCGCCCGCTTCGCGAACCGATTCGAGCAGTTCCAGATACGCGAGCTCGGGGGTTGCGGTGGGTATGGGCCAGTCCCACATCCCAAACGGCCGGGTCGTGACGGCGGCGTTCGGGAGTTGATGAAACCGGGGACGGGTGTAAAAGGCGAGCGTAAAAGTTTGTGGCGGGCTGTCGAGGTACGGCTTTTGCCAAGTGCTGCTGGAAAATGTTTTCAGCCAAGCGGGAACCTTGGTGAGCCCGTACAAGTCGATCCTGGAGTTTCCGGACAGTTCCAGGTAATGCGCCATGCCTGCGGCTCCCAGCGCGCTATATCCTCCCACATGAACCGTGATTCCCATTTGGTTGAGGGAGTAAACGACGTTTTGCCATTTGAGGGGGGGGCCGGGGCGACGATACACGCCATGTGCCACCGCCTCGAGTTTTCGGGATCGGAGGGCGGCATCTATCCGGGGGGCGGCGTAACCTTGCTTTTCCAGCCAGGCACGGCCGGCCAGTTGCCCCTCGGGCAGGACGGTTTCGAGAGAAAGGGTGCCTGAAGTCTTCATGGTTTAAGGAGTGGCCATTTTACATAGCATATATATGAAATTATGGGCATAGGAAAACTATTGGTTTGGATTACTTTATTATTTCATATAAAAATTATGAAACATAAAGGTATGGTAAACCAAAAGATTTCTGAAATTTGGTCAGAAAGAGGGCTTTAAAGCTTGAAGCAGGCCCGAAAAACCGGGGAAAACTTCACTCCCCCAAATACGCTTCCTTCACGCGCGGGTCGTCGACGAAGTCCGCAGACCTGCCTTCCATGACGATGCGGCCGGTTTCCAGCACGTAGGCGCGGTGGCTGTGTCGCAGCGCGAGGTGGGCGTTCTGTTCGACCACGAGGACGGTGACGCCCGCGCGGTTGATGGCGTCGATGCCTTGGTAGATCGCCTTGACGAGCAGGGGTGCGATGCCGAGTGACGGCTCGTCGAGGAGCAAAAGGCGCGGCTTCGCCATGAGTGCGCGGCCGATGGCCAGCATCTGCTGCTCGCCGCCGCTGAGCGTGCCCGCGTTCTGCTTCAACCGTTCCTTGAGGCGGGGGAACAAGGCGAAGACCTCTTCCAGCGTATCGGGGATTTCCCGCGCCGGGCGCAGGTACGCGCCCATCTCGAGATTCTCGAGTACGGAGAGCGTGGCGAAGATGGCGCGGCCTTCGGGGACGAGCGCAAGTCCCAGTGCGGCGATTTTGTGGGCCGGCATGCGGGCGAGGGAGCGACCCTCGAAGAGGATGTCGCCGGAAACCGGTTGCACCAGCCCGGCGATGGATTTCAACGTGGTGCTTTTACCCGCGCCGTTGGCGCCGATCAAGGTCACCACCTCGCCGGCCTGGACGTGCAGGTCGACCTCGGTCAGCGCCTTCACGGCGCCATAGCGGGCGGAAAGGGTCTTGAGAGTCAGCATGGGAGGAATGGGGAATGAAGAATCAAGAATGAAGAATTAAGAATGGGGAGTCGGATCCGCAGGGTGATGCTTGAACGTGTGGACGAACAGGAATGCCGCGCAGCGTACGGTTCCCATTCCCCATTCCGCATTTTACTCCCCTCCCAGATACGCTTCGATCACCTTGGGATCGCGGCGGACTTCATCGGGCGTGCCCTCGGCGATGCTGACGCCGTGATCCATCACGTGAATCCGTTCGCACACGCCCATGACGACCTTCATGTTGTGCTCCACCAGCAGGATGGTGAGGTGGAATTCGTCGCGCAGGCGACGGATCAGGTGCATCAGTTCCACGGACTCCTGCGGGTTCATGCCGGCGGCGGGTTCGTCCAGCAGCAGCAGTTGGGGTTCCGTCGCCAGCGCGCGGGCGATCTCGAGGCGGCGCTGGTGACCGTAGGGGAGGTTGGCGGCGGTTTCATCGGCGAGGTCCGCGAGGTTCATCACCGCCAGCAGGCGGCGCGCGCTTTCTTCGATGAAGGTCTCGGATTGGTGAAGCCGGGGCGCGCGGACAAGGCTCGCGGTCAAAGATGCGGCGCGCCGCATGTGGCAGGCGACCTTCACGTTGTCGAGCACACTCAGGCCCGCGAACAGACGGATGTTCTGAAAGGTGCGGGCGATGCCGCGGGCCGTGATGCGGTGGGGCGCAAGCCCGGAGACGCGGGATCCGTTCAGGGTGATGCGGCCCTCGTTGGGAACGTAAAGCCCCGTGATGAGGTTGAACATGGTGGTCTTGCCGGCGCCGTTGGGCCCGATCAGGCCGAACAGCCGGCCGCGTTCCACCGTGAACGACACGTTGGTCGCGGCCGCGAGGCCGCCGAAGCGGCGGGTGACGCCTTCGACGTGCAGCAGGGGAGAGGCGGCGTGCGGCGTCATGGGGCGTTGTCTCCGGGTTTGTCCGCCGCAGTGTCTGTGCCCGCCGCGGTGTCCGGTGCGGTCGGCGCCTTGCGTTTCAGGAGGCCGCGCCCTGCGCCGAGGAAGCGGCCGGTGCCCAGCAGGCCCTGCGGCCTGTAGATCATGATCAGGATGAGGGCGAGCGCATAGATGATCATGCGGTATTCCGCGAATCCGCGGAAGAGTTCGGGCAATACGGTGAGCACCACCGCACCCAGCACGGCGCCGGCGATGCTGCCGAGACCGCCGAGCGAGACCATGATCACGATCTCGAAGCTTTTCACGAAGGTGAACGTGTTGGTGTGCAAGTACATCGTGAAGTGTCCGAACAGCGAACCCGCCAGGCCGGCGAAGGCCGCGCCGATCACGAAGGCGGTCACCTTGTGGCGCGTCACCGCGATGCCCATGGCCTGGGCGGCGATCTCGTCCTCGCGGATGGCCAGCAGGGCGCGGCCGTGACTGGAGTGCAGAAGGTTCCGGACCGTGGCGATGCAGGCCGTCACGCCGAGAAACACCCAGAAGACGTTGCTGAGACGCGGGATGCCGGTGAAGCCGCGGGCACCGCCCACGGCGTCGATGTTGAGGATCAGCACGCGGATGATTTCCCCGAAACCCAGCGTCATGATGGCGAGATAGTCGCCGCGCAGGCGCAGCGAGGGCATGCCCACCAACCACCCCGCCGCCGCCGCGGCCAGCATGCCGGTCGCCGATGCCGTCAACAGCAGGACGCCCTCGGCGACCACCGACGGCAGCGGCTCCGTCGCGGCATTCAGCGCCGGACCGGCATACACCGAAACCGCGGCGGCGGCATAGGCCCCCACGGCGAAAAACCCGGCGTGACCGATGGAGAACTGACCCGTGATGCCGTTGGTCAAATTGAGGGAGACCGCCAGCATCACGTTCACCCCCACCAAAATCAGGATCTGATAATAATAGGGCCCCTGACGGATCGGGCCGTCCAGCAGCAGCGCCGTGAGTCCCCATTGCAACAGGGCGGCGCCGCCGATCCAGGCGAGGAGGACGAGCAGGCGTTTCATACCTTCTCCACCTGGCCCTTGCCGAGGATGCCTTCAGGCTTGCAGAGCAGGATGAAAATGAGGATGAGGAAGGCGATGGCGTCGCGATAGGTCGAGGAGCCGTAGCCCGCCAGCATGGTTTCGGCGAGGCCGATGATCAGGCCTCCCAGCACGGCGCCGGGGATGTTGCCGATGCCGCCGAGCACCGCCGCCACGAAGGCCTTGACGCCGGTCATGAGGCCCATGATGGGGTCGATGCTGGGCTGGTTGAGCGAGACGAGGATGCCTCCGGCGGCGGCGAGCGCGGAACCGATGGCGAAGGTCAGCGCGATGATGGAGTTGATGTTGATGCCCATCAGGCGGGCGGCGTCGGCATTGCACGAAACCGCGCGCATGGCCTTGCCGGTGCGTGTGCCGAGGATGAACCACCGCAGGGCGATCATCAGCAGGAGGGCCGTCACGAAGACGAGGATTTGCTGGTTGCTGATCAGCACGCCGCCCCATGCAAACATGCGTTCGGGCACGATTTGCGGGAAGAACTTGGGGTCGGCGCCGAAGAAAAGTTGTGCGAGGTTTTCGAGCAGCAACGATACGCCGATGGCGACGATCAGCACCGTCAGGCGCGAGGCACGGCGCACGGGCCGGTAGGCGAAGCGTTCGATCAGGATGCCGGCGAGGGCGCACACCAACATGGAGACGATCAGGATCGCGCCCGCTTCGAGGATGCCGCCGAAGGCCGCGCCGCCCTCGGGAGTCCAGCGGCCGTGGAGGAAGCGGCTGGCGTAATAGCCCACGAACGCGCCGAGCATGTAGATGTCGCCGTGAGCGAAATTGATCAGGCGCAGCACGCCGTAGACCATGGTATAGCCCAAGGCCACGAGGGCGTAAATGCTGCCGAGCGAGAGGCCGTTGAGAACTTGCTGGAGGAAAACGGTCATGCGGGAAATCTGGAATCTGAAATATGAAATCCGAAAGGGAACACCGTGGATCCCGTGGAGCCTTGAAGGGCTACGGTGTTCCCCGACTTTTTACGGATCGACCGTTTCCTTGTACACGAATTTTCCGTTCCGCACTTCGAGGACCACGGCGGATTTGACGGCGTCGCGGTTTTCGTTGAGCGTGATGGTTCCGGTGATGCCCGCGAAGTCCTTCGTCGCCGCGAGCGCGTCGCGGATGGCCTTGGGGTCGTCGCTCCCGGCGCGGGCGATGGCCTGCACCAGCATGTGCGTGGCGTCGTAGCCCAATGCCGCCAGGGCGTCGGGGGCGTGTCCGTGGCGTGTCCGGAACCTTTCCACGAAGGCCTGGATTTCGGGCGCGGGGTTGTCGACGGAATAATGGTTGGAGAAGAAGCTGCCGTTCAGGGCCTCGCCTCCGATCTCCCACAGCTTCTCGCTATCCCAGCCGTCGCCGCCCAGCAGCACGGCCTGAATGCCCAAGCGGCGCGTCTGCCGCGCGATCAGGCCGATCTCGGTGTAGTAGCCGGGGATGAAGATCGCATCCGGATTTTTTTGACGCAGCGAGGTGAGCTGGGCATTGAAATCCTTGTCGCCCGCGCTGTAGCTTTCGTCCGCCACGATCTCGCCGCCCGCCGCCGTGAAGCTACGCGTGAAATAGTCGGCGAGTCCCACCGAGTAGTCGCTCTTGATGTCGCGCAGGATGGCCACGCGCTTCAGGCCGAGTGATGCGCTGGCGAACTTCGCCATCACCTCGCCCTGGAACGGGTCGATGAAGCAGGCGCGGAAGATGTAGTCGCCGACCTGGGTCACCTTGGGATTGGTGGAGCCGTGCGAGAGCATGGGGATGCGGCTTTGCTGCGCGAAGGGTGCGCCCGCGAGGCTGTTCGAGGACGCGAACTCGCCGATCAGGGCGACCACGCGGTCCTTGCTGATGAGCTTGGTCACGGCGGTCAACGCTTCCTCGGGCTTGCCCTGGTCGTCTTCCACCACGAGCCGGATCCGTTTGCCGAGCACGCCGCCGGCCTCATTGATTTCGTCGACGGCGAACGTGACACCCTTGTGGGTGCTTTGTCCGAAGCTGGCGATGGGGCCGGTGAGCGCGCCGTATTCGCCGATGACGATTTCGTTGGAGTCGGGTTTTTTACCGCAGGCGGCGAGCGCGAGGGTGAGAGCGGCGCAGGCCGCCAGGCATGCGGACAGACCGGTACGGCGTGTGGACATGATTCTCATCGGAACCTCCGTGATTTCCGGGAATAATAGTCGAAAGGCGTACGAAAACGGAACGGTTTCACGGAATGGCGAAGGTTCACCGCACCCGAAAAGCGTGGGGGAGGAGGCGCGCACGGAGCCCCTTCGTGTTGCGGATCGACCGGATGGCCGATCTTCCCGTTACGGTTCTATACTTTTCGTTATGTCTGTAACGGTAAAACTTGATGACCTGGTCGCTTTGCTGAAGAAACGTGCGCGCGGCGTGACGCGACGCGATCTGGAAACGCGCTGGAGGTGCTCACCGGAAACGGTGCGTCGCATGTTGGCGCGCGCCCGCGCGGAACGTGGTGTCGAGTATGCGCCCGAGGATGTGCGGCGCGGTGTCTACCGTCTGGATCCGGCTGCGAACATCGAGGCGCCGGGCATGTTCTTTCGCGCCGATCAAATGGCGGCGTTGCTGGGGTTGGCGCATTGGCTGGAGTCGCTGGGGAGCGGGGTGTTGACGCCGCATCTTGCACCGGTGAAGGCGGCCCTGCACGAGAGATTGCAGGCGCATGACATCGATCCGGCCCTGTGGGAAGGGCGCGTGAAACTTTTGCCGATGCAAAGCCGACATCTCGATCCGGAGGTTCTGATCGACGCGGCGCGCGCGGTGCTGTCGCGCAAGCGTGTCTCCTTCCACTACAAGGGGGCGGGGGAAACGACGTTTCGATTACGCACCGTGTCTCCCCAGCGGTTGGTTCGTTATCGCGACAATTGGTCGCTGGACGCTTGGTGTCACCAGCGGTGCGCCTTCCGCCAGTTCGTGCTGAGTCGCCTGAAGGATCTTGTCGTGTCGGATCGGGAGGCGAAGGTGTTCTCCGACGCCGTGCTCGATGCCCACTTCGCGGATGCCTATGGGATTTTTGCCGGTCCGGCGCGGCTGCGCGCGCGCCTGGTGTTCGAGGGTGCAGCGGCGCGGATCGTGAGCGAGGAACGTTGGCATCCGCGGCAGCGGCTGTCGCATCTCAAGGATGGCCGGGTTCGTCTGGAATTTCCCTGCGCCGATGTACGGGAGTTGGCACGCGACGTGATGCGCTTTGCGGATGAAGTGCGGGTGGAGGGGCCTCCGGTGCTTCAAGAAGCAGTGGCCGCGATGGTGCGACGGGCGGGGGAACGGCTCTCCTCCCGATTTTAACGCGAATGCACCGATACCATGGTCACATTTTGATGATGCCTCGGCATTAAGATTAATGATGTCACGTTGAACGGTTTGTGACAAGATTTCACAGGGGCTATCTAGGGGCGGCCAGCTCTGTCTGGCCTTGTCTACGAATTGCGGGCGTGCCGGGACGTATAGGTGATGCTGGTGGTTGAGGTCGCCGCCGTTCTTGCGGAGGTGTGTTCTTCGTCGCGTCGGCGACGGGTGCAACTGCAAACCTCCGGGTGGGTGGGGTTTACCTCACCTGCTTGATTGCCGTGACGATGCGTCCGCCGCGGCGTTCCGACGCGGGGGCGTCGGGCGGCGCGCGGCGCAGGTGCCTCCGCCCTGAAGGGCGGGGCACCACAGTCGTGAGGATGTTGTGATTGTTACGAAATCATGGGTGAGAAATGGGCGGGCGCAGTAGATTGGGGTTTTGTTCGCTGTGTGGTTTCCGTGATTATGTGTTGAAGGAGCTTTCGTGAAAACCAAGATGCGGGTCAAGGGAACGGAAGTCGCAGTGTTTTCCCGGAATGAGGAGGACTTCATTTGCCTGACGGACATCGCGCGCCACAAGAATCATGAGCATACGGACGATCTCATCCGTAACTGGATTCGGAATCGGAATACCGTGGAGTTTCTGGGTATTTGGGAGCAGTTAAACAATCCAGGCTTTAATCCCGTGGAATTCGACGGGTTTAGAAGACAGGCGGGTCTTAACAGTTTTGCCCTGACGCCGAAGCAGTGGATTGATGCCACGGGAGCGGTGGGGATTGTTTCCAAGCCCGGTCGCTACGGCGGAACCTACGCCCACAAGGACATTGCCTTCGAGTTCGCGTCCTGGATTTCGGTTGAATTCAAGCTCTATCTGATCAAGGAGTTTCAGAGACTCAAAGAGGGCGAACGGAAGCAGCTGGGTTGGGACATTCGGAGGAATCTCGCCAAGATCAATTATCGGGTGCATACGGATGCCGTTCAGGCGAAGTTGATTCCGCCGGAGCTTTCCAAGGTGCGGGCCAATCTGGTCTACGCGTCCGAGGCGGACGTTCTCAACATGGCGTTGTTCGGAATGACGGCCAGGGAGTGGCGCGATGCGAACCCGGGCGTCAAGGGGAATATCCGGGACATGGCGGATGTCTCCCAGTTGGTTTGTCTTTCGAACCTCGAGAACCTGAATGCTCATTTCATTCAAGAAGATGTCCCTCAAAGTGAGCGTCTTCTTAAGCTGAACCGGATCGCCATCCATCAAATGAAATTGCTGGCCGAGGCGGAGCGGGTGAAGTGGATCGGGCAGGGGAAGCCGTGATGGATTTTGAAACATTATTCAAGCAGACAACGGGGGTTACATCGGTGGACCGGTAGGCCCGATTGGTGTGTGGCGAAAATGCCGATGGCGCCAAGCTTGGAACCTTGCGGGTGGGAAGCCCCAATGGGCGAGGGTAAGACTGAGTTGGCATTCATGGCGCACCTACGCCTACAGGTAGTCAACAGATATCGTGGGTTTTACGTGGCGTTGCCGACACAGGCCACGGGTAATGCCATGTTCAAACGGGCTTCGATCTTTCTCGATAATTTCCGTGAAGGGCGCTTGATGTTCAGCTCGTGCACGGTGGCGCAGTAATGAATGAATACGCACAACAATTGCGGGAAATAGCTCTGCGTGGCGTCAATGATTCGTATGCGGAAAATCTGTCTGCCTCAAGCTGGTTCGCCCAGCGCCGCAGGCCGCTATTGTCGCCGTGGGCACGGTGGATCAGGCGCTGTATGCCATTCTCAATGTTAAACATCACGTGTTCCCCGCGCACGCGGGGGTGAACCGTGAAGCCCTGATCAATTGAGCCGCCTTCTTTTCGTCTTCTTCCGGATTTCTCATGATGCACCTGACAGGACACGCGAAACATCAAGGGTTGCGGATTCTCCAGAATCCGCAAGGCTTCACCCGTTACTGCTCACCCGTTCAGTATATCGCCGAAAGAGTCAAAAGACAAGAGGCACGGCGATAAATTCTTCTATCAACCGTCTTTCGCGTGACGAATTAATTAATTGTTGACATCGTGTGCGTTCATGGAGGTCTCAAATGCTCTTTCTCGTTCTCTGGATTATCTGCGGCGTTGCCGGCTATATGTTGATGGACCCGTATGGGCGCAAGTGGGAAGGCGCGGGTGTTGGTTTTATTCTCGGCCCCATCGGCATTGTCATCGTGTTCATCATGAGGATGAATGCGGACAAGGCCGCTAAAGGGGGTAGGGAATGACCA
>CAZKRC010000005.1:0-36574 GCA_964555105.1 uncultured Bifidobacterium sp.
CGTCTGGGCAAGGCGTTCAAGATGGACTACCGCAGGTTTTTGTAGGGGACTCCGCGGCTGATCGGACCGCGATTTCGTATTGCACAAATAGTCAGACTAGATGTCAAGTACGGTTCCCGATAAGGGGAGCAGGGCAATGGAACGAACGGGGACGCACGCGGATTTGTTTGAGTAGGTTCAAACCCTCGTGAGGAAATCCTCGGCGTTGGTTTCGACCAAGTACCGGGCCGGATTGTCACCTTCGGCCAGCGCCTCGAAGTGGGCTTCTCCGCATTTGAGTTTCGCATTCTCCTCGCCACGTCGTTCTTCCTCGTGCAAGCTTCCTTTGGTTTCGACTACGAAAAACAAGCGTTCAGAACCATCCTTGCTGATGAGGACGGCCCAGTCCGGGAGGTATGGGCCAAGCGGGGTGGGAACTTCGAACCAGCGGGGCAGCTTGGCGAACACCTTGACGGCTTCATTTCGTTCAAGTGATTCGGCAAAGGCCCGTTCGGTTTCTGAATCGTAAATCACATGGTCATACACCGAGCGTTCTGTGGGTATCATGTTCCGCAGGTATCCGACCAGTTCTTTTTCTTCGAACAATTCCTGTGCGTAGTAGTACTCGTCTCCGATTCGCTGGTACTTGATGCCATCTACAAGTGTGAGGCGCTTGCGGCGGAGAATATGGTCCGCAGCGCTCTGGATGAATTCCTGGGGGTTCCTCTGCAGGTCATGCAGGCGACCGCTTTCAGCGAGGATGCGCGCCAGTCCGCGTCGGGTCAATCCCGTCCTGTCTGCGAGCTCAGTCAGTACGTCCGGGACATCGACTACGGGTTCATCAAGAGCGACAGGGGTCGATGTCCCGGTTTCCCGGGAGGAGATGCCGGTATTGTCGATCAGGATGTCGGCTTTCCGCCATTGAAGGCGTATTCTGCCTATCGGTGGCATCTCGCGGACTGCGCCAATGCAGCTTCGAAGGAGCGTTTCGTCGTCGAACTCGACGCGGTAGGTGGTTCGAGGTTTGATGCGATCCCAAAGCGCCTTGAACTCTTCCCCGTGCAGGATCGCGCGTCGGGTTTTCACGACGCGTCGCTCATCGGCATCTCGAATCTTCAGGCGGCCTTCGAATCGTACTCCCGTTTCCTGCTCGATCTCGCGTTGCAGATTCTCGGCGAACTGCTCATAGCTTTCCGATGCGATTACTGTGAGGACGTTCACCTCGGGTTCTCGAATACGTTCTCCGTCAGCCCCCACGCACAGCCGAAGACCGCGCCCGATGGTCTGGCGGCGCTCCCGATCGGATCCCATGTCGCGGAGCACGCACACCTGGAACACGTTGGGGTTGTCCCAGCCTTCTTTCAGGGCTGAGTGGGAGAAGATGAAGCGCAGCGGAGTGGCCGGGTCAAGAAGGCGTTCCTTGTCGCGCATGATCAAGGCGTAGGTGTCGTCGTCCGCCTGCGTGTTTCCGCGTGTATCCTTGAAAACTTCGACGGTGCGTCCCGCAGCTTTTTTCCGGTCGACCGAGAAGTATCCCTTGTGCAAGTCCGAGATCGTATGAGGGGCATCCTGAAGGAGCTCGCGGTAGTCGGGGTGTTTTCTCAGACGCTCGTACTCTTCCTCGAAAATCATGGCGTACTGCCCCGGCTGGGGGGTTCCGTCTTCATCGAAGCTGCGGTAGCGGTCAACAGTGTCGATGAAGAACAGGCTCAACACCTTGATTCCTCGACCCTGCAGCCGTTTTTCCTTATCCAGATGCTCCTTGATGGTGCGTCGGATCATTTCACGCTGAATAGCAAGTGGATCCACGCTGCCGTGAGACTCTCCAAGCCCTAAGAATTTGCTGTCACCCGGAAGATTCAGTTCGATGAACTCCTGGCCACGCTTTTTGCTGATCTCACCAATGCTGATTCCACTGTATACGGGGCGACCCGTGATTTGCTCGAGTTTTTCTCCAGACTGAACTGGAATCTCCAGGCGTTTAATGCCGGAAGCGGTATCCACATCGATCTCGACGCGAGCGGTGACGAGACGAGACGTGCTTTGGATTGACAGCAGTCGCACGTAAGGGCGGTTGTGGTCTCCTGAAAGTGATGCGGAGGCGACCTCGATCTGCTTTACGAGCTTGCGCTCGTAGGCATCCACGGCGTTCAGCCGGTAAACCATATGGTGCTTGTCGACATGGGTGGCCGAATAGCGGAGGGCACAGAGTGGGCTCATACCCTCAAGGGCGGATTTCCCGGCGCCGCTGAGTCCTCCGTCCACGCTTTGAGGCTCGTCCACGATCAGGATGGGGTGGGTGGCCCGAATGAGGTCGATGGGAGCCTCATCACCCGTTTTCTCAGTGTCTTTCTTGTAAAGGTTGTTGACGTCCTTCTTGTTGATGGCGCCAACAGTGACGATCATGATGCGAATATGCGGGCTCGCAGCAAAGTCGCGAAGCTGGCCGAGGCGAGAGGAGTCGTAGAGGAAGAAGTCGCTGGGGACGCCTGAATAAAGGCTTCGGAAGTGTTCCTTTGTCATTTGTAGTGACTTGAAAACACCCTCCTTGATGGCGACGGAAGGCACGACGATAACGAACTTGGTGAATCCGTACCGGCGGTTCAGTTCATAGATCGTTCGCAGGTAGACATAGGTCTTGCCTGTTCCAGTTTCCATTTCCACGGTGAAATCATGAGAAGCCAGAGACGCTGACGTCTCAAGCCCGTTCCGGACCTGAATATCGCGCAGATTTTTGAACAGGAGAGCTTCGGAGATGACCAGCCGGTTTCCCACGCCAAGTTCGGAACCGAACGCGTCGATCTGGCCGTGGTTTTCGATGCTCGAAACTGTGAATTCCGTTCGCTCGGTTTCCTGGCCGCGGAACAGGTCGCAGACGGCTTCGATTGCCGGGCGCTGGTGATCGAGGTCGGGCTCGAAGCGGAACTTCACGGCTTGTGTTCCGTTCGACTACAGGCTGCGGATCCGCTGCTCGTCGAAGCCGTGCTGGCGTAGAATAGCGGTGAGATTGGCTTTGGAGGCCTCGTCGGCAAAGGCGTCGTCGCGGAAAACGACGGTACTTTCACTTTTCGGAGCGATTTGCTGCCGCCATTCGGCAATACCGAGCGCGAGCGGTTCAACGTCCTTGCGGCTGATTGAGGCGGCGAGGCAGGCGAAGAGCGTTCCCTCGCCTGCGTTGCGCACGGTTTTCCCGGTGATGGTTTTTTCTTCGATGGGTGACGTCAGATCAATGCCGAGGCGCAGGAGTAGTTCAGAGAAAATGTCCGTTTCGCTCCGGTCCGGCTTGATGTGGGTGACATGATCAAGGAGGGATTTTTCCAGATTTTCAGGTTTGGAATCCCAAGTGCGGATATTGCTGCTGTCGAGCTTGAACACGCGGAAGCCCGTGTCGCCCTTCCAGTCGGGATTCTCCGCCTTGATCTTTGCACCCGCGCGCCGGAGGCGCTCTTTCGTCAGTTCTGCGATAGTGTGCGGTTTTCCTATTGAATCACAGAAATCTGCGGCGGCTTTTTGGTCGCTGCTTTCAATGTCTAGTGGCTCTGGTAACTGCACGACGATATAGCGTCGTGCTCCCTGATCTTTGAAGTTTTTGCTGATAACTGCGTGGCCGAGGGAGCCTGAGCCCGCAAAGAAATCAAGAATGATATCCTTATTTGATGACGCTACCGAAAGTATTTGTGACAAAAGACGGACAGGCTTCGGAGAGTCGAAGCTGTGAATACCGAGTGCTTTAACTTCTTGCCTAGCCTCTTGGTTGTGCCCTACATCGGTATGTTTCCAGATAGTCAACGGTACGATTCCGCTTTTAAGTTCTGACAAAAAAGTCTTGATGCGGGGGACGTTATTTCCGCTCTTTCCAAACCATATCCGATTGTCGGTTAACAGCTCTTGAACTTTATGCTTTGGCATTGACCAGCAGCGTCCCTTAGTCGGGAAAATTTCTTTTCCGGAAGGAGTGATTATCGGGTAGTCGTAGGTGGCGCTATATGTGCGCACAGTCATATCCGAAGACGCCCACGGCCCCCTGGGGTCGTTATCAGGGTTAGAAAATCGCCCCTCGTCACCGGCTCTTCGTTGGATTTTCTGAGGGTTCCATGCCTGCTTCGACTTGGCGTAGATGGCAATGTAGTCGTGGTTGTCGCTGAACCATTTGGCGTCGTTCTGTGGAGCGAATTTTTTTTCCCAGATGATTGTTGCCACAAAATTTTCATCACCGAATACTTCGTCGCAGACCTGACGAAGTCTAGGGTATTCCGTGTCGTCAATACTGATAAATATTGCCCCGTCCTCTTGTAGCAGATCACGTGCAGCTTTCAGGCGTGGATACATCATGCTCAACCAATTCGTGTGGTATCTACCAGATGTTTCCGTATTCGAAGAAGTAGCCTTCCCGTCCTCAGTCTGCCCGGTCAACTCCTTATAGTTCCGGATCCCATCCCTGAAATCATCCGGATACACGAAATCCTTGCCCGTGTTGTACGGCGGATCGATGTAGATGAGTTTCACCTTGCCTGCGTAGCTCTTCTGCAGCAGCTTCAGAACCTCAAGGTTGTCCCCCTCGATCATCAGGTTCTTCGTCGTATCCCAGTCCACGCTTTCATCCGGTGCCGGGCGTAGCGTCCCACGTGAGGGAGTCAACGCAAGCTGCCGAGCCTTGCGCTTTCCGAACCAGTTCAGCCCGAACTTTTCATCAGCATCGGTGACAGTCTGGTCGCCCACCAGCTGTTTCAGGA
Organism: uncultured Bifidobacterium sp.; assembly: GCA_964555105.1. GTDB lineage: Bacteria > Fibrobacterota > Fibrobacteria > UBA11236 > UBA11236 > UBA11236. The sequence goes on from CAZKRC010000005.1 coordinate 4,713, forward strand.
CATCCACATTCACCGAAACGCCCCGCTCACCCTCTGTCACCAGCTCCGGAAACTGGGCCTGCAGCCGTGCAACGTTCGTAGCCTGCCTTTCGGCCACGCCGCCATCGGAGGGGGAGGGGAAAAGTTTGAGCATCTGGATTAAGTTCGCTTTAGCGAACCAACCATGTAGCCAACCCCTCCCGAACCTTCAAGGCTCGCTATAGCGAACTTAAGGCGCCGTTTTCGCTCCCTGGAACCCTTCAGGTTCGCTTTAGCGAATTTCAATCCGCCCAAAACCCCCTAAACTTGCCCTTAACAGGGGCACATGATCACTTTACAGGAACTTTTGGGCGCGCGGATCCGGATCTGCATCGAGAAAAACGGTTACCGCACCGTCGAAGAGTTCGCCTTTGCCTTCAGCATCGGAAAATCCACCCTGAGCGACATCCTCACCGGCAAAAAGAGCCCGACGGTGACCACCCTGGCGCGCTGGGCCAATGCCCTGGGCATCCCCCTTGCCGCCTTCTTCGAGGATGAGCGCATCAACACGTGGGTGCGTGAAACCCCGCCCGATTATTTCCAGAATCGGGAAAGACCGTCGGGCGGTCCCGCCGGAGCGGAGGGGGCGAAGAAGTCACCCCGCTCCCCCCGGGCCCCTCGGGTCCCTAAAGCGCCAAGACGGCTCAGGCCCTCCGAAGGCGCCCTCAAGGGCCCGGCTTCACCCCCGAAAAAACGGGCCGCTTCCAAAACGGCGAAAGCCACGAAAGCCACGAAAGCCACTAAGGCCGCTAAGGCCACTAAAGCTGCTAAAGCCGGAAAGACATCCCGGAAAAGAGTCGCGAAGAAAAGCGGTCGCAGGGCCTAGAAGCGCTTGGAGACGTCTGGAGACGCCCGGTTACACCTAGCCGTGTTCCTCGTCCGCGCGCGCCACCCGCGGCTTGGACTCGCGCAACTCCTCGAAGAACACCTGAACGAAGACGCGTAGAAACACCGCCACGGTGCGGGCGTAAAGCGCCGTCAGCCCCGCGAGGCTGAGCAGCACGACCGTCCAGGCCAATGTCCGCGTAAGAGAGCCTTCGGTGCGTGCATGATGCCGGTTGAACATGTCTCCTCCCGTTCGGGAACGACCCCTGACAGCAATGTACAGGGTTGCGGGCGGAGGACAAGCGGTCACCGGGTCCGAAAGTTTCGCAGGCACCCGAATTCCGTTGGGACGCTCCGTTTGGACATTCCGTTTGGTCAAGGGGGGCTTCCTCCGGCTATATTCCTTGTTGTACGTCAAGCACCACGCAACCCCAACGAAAAGGACAACAAATGGCAACAGTGACCCTCAAAGGCAACGCGTTTCAAACCGCGGGCGAACTGCCCTCCGTCGGCTCCAGCGCTCCCGACTTCAAGCTGACCAAGTCCGATCTCAGCGACGTTTCGCTCAAGGATTTCGCGGGAAAGAAAGTGATCCTCAATATTTTCCCCAGCATCGACACGGGAACCTGTGCCACCTCGGTAAGGGCCTTCAACAAGGAGGCCAGCGAGCTTCCGGGCGTGGTCGTGGTCGGCGTCTCCAAGGACCTGCCGTTCGCGCTGGGGCGTTTCTGCGGCGCCGAAGGCATCGACAAGGTCGTCACCACGTCGGCCCTGCGCGATGATTCCTTCGCGCGCGGCTACGGCGTGACCTTTACGGACGGTCCGCTGGCGGGCGTGTTCTCGCGCGCGATCGTGGTGATCAACGAGGACGGCAAGGTGGTTCACACCGAGCAGGTCGCCGAGACCGCCAACGAACCCGACTACGCGAAGGCGATCGCCGCGGTGAAGTAGGCTGGTGCCGCAACGACGTCGGCCGGAGCGGACAGCGTTCCGGCGACCGCGTTGCGGCCGTGTCGGCCGCATGGGCCGTGCTGGCTGTTGGTTTGCCGGGGTCTTCCGCGCGCGCGGGGCCCCGGCTTTTTTCATGTGTCCGTCTTCTTACCCACGGGCATGTTCTTGACGGCCTTGATGCCGAGCTTCAGGATGGCCGCAAGCGCCTTGAGGTACAGCAGGAGCAGAGTGAATCCCCCCACCACGAGGAACTTCAGCACGCGCTCGTACAACGGGCGTTCGGGCGTGTGCGAGTGTGTATGGGAATGCGTGTGTGTACTGGTCATGCTCGTCTCCTGGATGAAGGGGGCAAATGTCAGCCGTGCGTTGCGCGACGGGAAGTCCCGTCTTCAACCTACACGGATCATGGTGTCCGGGCCGCAATCGTCACGCTCGATTACATACGGTAACACGGAGCCGGGGGAACCGGCGGAACCGGGGGAGCTGGTGGGGGAGCTTGCCCCGGGCGGAAAGTCGGGGGCAGCCATGACGCCGACGCCGGAGCTCCGCCCGGAGCAAGGGGTGGCACGGTCCGACGGGTGTTTGCTAGAATGCATGCGGGAAGACCGCACGCGCGGATTCCGGCGCCCCCGTAATCCTTTTCCCCCGGAGTCTCCATGTCTTCCGCAGTGTCTTCGTCCGCATTCCGGTCCGCTCTTCCGCCGTCATCTTCCGTTCTGATGCTTCCGGGTTACGGAGGCTCGGGACCGCAGCATTGGCAGACCTTGTGGGAGAAAGAGCATCAGCGCTTTCGTCGTGTCGAGGCGCGCGACTGGGACCACCCGGTGAGGGGAGAGTGGGTGGGCAACCTGGAGGCTGCCGTGGCTGCCGCGCAGGGTGACGGGCCCGACGTGGTTCTGGTGGCGCATAGTCTGGCGTGTCTGCAGGTGGCGCATTGGGCGGCCGTGACGCCCTTGACGCATGTGACGACGGTGAAGGGAGCGCTGCTCGTGGCGCCACCCGACCCCGAGAGCCCCGCGTTCCCGCCCGCCGCGGCGGGCTTCACCCCCCTGCCTCTGTCGCCCCTTCCTTTTCCCTCGATCCTGGTGGCCAGCACCGATGACCCGTACGCCTCCACGGCGTTCAGCGAACAGTGCGCGCATGCCTGGGGTTCGCGCCTGGTGTTCATCGGCGCGGCGGGTCACATCAACGCCGCCAGCGGGGTGGGGGAGTGGGAGGAGGGCAAAGTTCTCTTGGGGGAGCTTTGCCTCTCAATTAAGAGTTAAGAATTAAGAATGGGGAGTGGGGAGTGGGAGTGGGGAGCGGAAAGGCACGAGGTCGCAGAAGGCGAACGCGTCATTAGGAATGGATCGCAAGGAACATCACAGCATCACAACATCACAGCATCACAACATCACAGCAATAGAACGCAGGGAGGTGTGAATTGTCTGTGCGTTGTGTCGTAAGGTCCAAGGCACTTGAACAAGCAAGGCACCTCAATATCCCATAAAGCCAGCATTCAGTATCTGTCTTTACTGCTTTACTGCTTTACTGCTGTACTGCTGTACTGCTGCACTGCTGCACTGCTGCACTGCTTTACTGCTGTGACGCCGTAACGTCTTGTCTCACGTCTCCGCGTGCTCTCCCGGCCCCGTATACGTGCCCGGGATGTCCGTCAAGACGCCGCGGTCGAGGCACAGGCGGCGCACGGGCAGGTTGCCGGTAAGCAGTTCGTCGTGCGTGGCCATCAGGACCGCCACGCCCGCGAGGTGGATGTCGTGGAAGATGCGCAGGATCTCGACGGAGGTCTCGGAGTCGAGGTTTCCGGTGGGCTCGTCGGCGAGCACGATCTCGGGATCGTTGGCCATGGCGCGGGCGATGGCGGCACGTTGCTGTTCTCCCCCCGAGAGTTCGTGGGGGAAACGGCGCGCCTTCGCCGAGAGCCGTACCATGGTGAGCACTTCGTACACGCGGTGCTTGACGCGGGCTTCGGGGACGTTGGCGGCACGCAGGGCCAGCGCGACGTTCTCGAACACGGTGCGGTCGGGCAGCAGCTTGAAGTCCTGGAACACGATGCCCAGGCGGCGGCGCAGTTTCTGGATGCGCCCGCGGGAAGGGCGCTTGCCGGAGCGGTACTCTTCGCCGTCTCCGAACGCGATGCCGACCTCTCCGGTATCGGGGGCCTCGTCCATGTAGATCAACCGCAGGATGGTGCTTTTGCCGGCGCCGCTCGGGCCGGTGAGCAAGACGAACTCCCCGGGGTCGATGGAGAACGACGCCTTGTCGAGGGCGAGCCATCCGCCGTTGTAGACCTTGGTCACCTGGTCGAACGTGATCATGCGCGCAATTTCGTTTTCGTGTGGTGCGGAACGGAGGCTTTCACGGCGGGCTTCTGCAGTACGAAGTGCAAACGCTCGTCGCGATTCGTCCCGGGACTCAAGGTAAAATCAGCAAGGCAGGCGCGCACGTCAAAACCGGCTTCGCGGGCGGTTTTTTTGAGGAAGGACGCGGGCCAGATGCGCTGGCGATGCACTTCTTCGGTGCGGAGGTAGCGGCCGTCATCCTCAAGCGTGAAGAACGTGAACAGGTTCAGTTGGGTGCGGGAGGCCGCATCGTAGCGGCTGGTGCGCACCACGGAGCCGGCGCCGGTTTCCTGGAAGTCGAGCGTGTCGGCGAACCAGCGGCGCGAACAGGTTTCGGTGGTGACGTCGAACAGGAAGATGCCGCCGGGGGTGAGGACGCGCCGGGCTTCGTCAAAGGCGCGCCGCACGGCCTCGGGTTGCGTGAGATAGTTCAGGCTGTCGTATACCATCAGGACCAGATCGAAGCCGCGTGTTCCCGGGCCGTGGTCGCTCCCGTCACCGTCCTCGCCGTCACGGAACGGGAGGCGGCGCGCATCGCAGGCGGCGCGATGCGGCGCGGCGGCGTCCTCCACGAGGTCGTGAGAGGCGCAGGCGAGCATCTCCGGGCTCAGGTCGGTGTGGACGGAGAAGACGCCGGGGAACAGGGGGTGGCGCGCCAGACGGCAGGTGCCCGCGGCGAGTTCGAGAATACGGGTGGGCGTCGGCCCCGGGGGCGTGGAGCGGGGCGCACGCACGGACGGCGTTCCCTTGCGTTGGGGAAATCCTTCCCCGGGAGCGTGCGCCAGTGTGTAGAGACGACGCAAATGCTGGGACCAGCCCGGGTAATCCACGTGCGCCATCACCGCATCGTAATGCACGGCAAGCGACGCGTAGGGTGCGGACAGCAGGGGAGAGGCGTCGGGCGGCGCGTTTCCCCCGCGCTTCATTCGGGCTCTCCGCCGGACTCGGGGGTGTCGTCGGCACCGTCGGAGGCGTCCGGTGTGTCGACGGGGCGTGGTTCGACAGCCTCGCCGTCTTCGTTGGGGTCGATGCCGGTGCTTCCGGAGCCACCGGCAAAAAGCGCGAGGCGGTTGCCGATATGCATCTGCTCGCGCCAGGTCTTGATGAGGCCGGCGATGCGCTCTCCGATCAGCCACTCGCGCGTGTACTGGCTGATCACGGTGTAGTCCTCCTCCAGCGTGAGGCGTCGTTCGCGGACCTTGTGGTCGAGACGGAAGATGTGCCAGCTGTCGCCGATCAGGATGGGGCCGCTCACGGCGCCTTCCTGCAGCGTGTCGACCACGGATTTGTACACGCCCGCGAGCGAGTCGCGGGAGAACCAGCCGAGGTCGCCGCCGAGATCGCGCGTCTTGCGGTCGTCGGAGTGGGTGCGCGCCGCGTTGGTGAAGGCCGCCTGCGTCGTGAGGGTACGGCCGAGGGAGTCGAGCCAGGTGCGCGCGCGCGCGCTGTCGGCGGCGGCGGGGGTCACCCGGGTGAGGATGTGCGAGGTGCGGATCTCGTTGTCGCGCTTGCCGGTGACGCGAATGAGGTGGTAGCCGAAACGCGTGCGCACCGGGCGGCGCGTGTAGTCGCCGATGTCGAGGGCGAAGGCCGCGCGCTCGTAGTCGGCGTCGAGCGTGCCGCGCTTGGTGTAGCCGAGGTCGCCGCCCTCGCGACCGGAATAGTCGTCGGAGTGCAGGCGCGCCAGTTCGGCGAAGGCTTCGCCTTCGGTGAGGCGGCGGACGAGGGAGAGGGACTTTTCACGCGCTTCCGTTTCGATGCCGGCGTCCGCCTTGACGCGCCATTGCAGGTGCGAGAGGCGCGCCACGTCGCGTTGCACGGGCAGGCTGTCCTGGTACTTGTCGAAGAACTGGCGCACCTGCAACTGCGAAGGCTGCGGGTCGCCCACGTATTTCATCTGGATGCGTTGACGCAGGACGTTCTCGCGCACCTGCTCGCCCAGGCGGGCCTTGAACTGTCCCAGCGACATGCCGGTGGCCTGGCGCAGCGCGGCTTCGAGCTGACGCTCGCCGCCCTGCTGTTGCGCCACGCGGGCGTACATGTCGGCCACGCGCGCTTCCACCTCGCGGTCGGAAACGTTCAGGGTCGTGTCCTGCCGCGCCTTCTCGAGCAGGACCTTGTCGTCCACGATGCGGTCGAGCGCTTCCTCGCGCTGCGCGGCGACGCTGAGGGACGCGAAGCCGGGGCGTTGCTGCTGCATGGCCACGCGCAGCTCATCGATTTCCGAGAGCAGGATGGGGCTGCCGTTGACCACGGCCGCGATGCCGTCCACAGGGGTGCGCGCGTGCGCGGCCGTGGCCGTCAACCCGGAGACCGCCAGCACCGCCGCGACGGCCAGAAGACGCGCCGTCAACGACGGGAAGGCCGTCGCCATCCCCCCCCGCTTCATGTCGGTGGGAGACGGGGACTTCAACGAAATGTTCTGATGCATGGGTTACTCTCCCGGCGGCAGCCGTTCCTCATCCGAAACGGTGTCGTTCCCGGCGTCATCCCTCAGGGGCGGCAGGGTACCGTCCTGTCCGGGGATCTGGTCGATGTTGAGATTGATGGTCACGCCTTCCTTGTACTGGCGGATCTTCGACTGCCGCATCTTCTCCTTGTGTTGCATGGAGAGGCGGGCGGAGATGGAGGCGCGGACTTCGGGGAAGGGGAAGGGGGTGCCGGCCTCGATGCGCTCGAGCAGGCGGACGAGGTAGACGCCGTCGGGGCAGCTCACGGGATGCGAGAGCCATCCCGGGCGTGCGTCCAGCACGTCGTGCAGGCAGGTGGGCACTTCGGAGGTTTTGCGGAACAGCGGGTCGAGGAATTCCGGTGCGGAGTCCAGCGAGTTTTTTTCCGCCAGCGCGGCGAAGTTGTTGCCGCGCACCTTGTTGCGCACCGCGAGCGCGTCCTTGAGCGTCGCGAGGCGGATGTGCATGTAGCGGTATTCGGGCGCCTTGCGGAGAAAGTCGCTTTTGTTGTTTTCGTAGTAGCGCATCAACGCGCCTTCGTCGGGTTCGACCTCGCCGCCGACGCCGACCTCGCGCGCGAGGAACTCCTCGATGATCATGCGGCGCTGCAGGCGTTGCAGCTTGCGCTTCATCTGCGGTTCCTGGTCCAGCTTGCGACTCAACGCCTGCTGGTACACCGCTTCATCGTCGATCCAGCGCTGGATCACGTTCAGGTATTGTTCGCGTGGCAGGACTTTTTCGTATTCGGCGGGATAGCTCTCGCGCAATTCGTCCAGCGTGAAGGATGCGTCGTTCACTTCGGCGAGCACGACCGCGTTGGTGTCCTTTTGCTGGCACGCGGTCAGGGCGAGGGTCGCGAGACCAAGGGCACCGACGGCGGCAAGGCGCGGGAAGACCCGAAAACGGGGAAAATTGGGGGGATTCACCGCAGGAATATACGTAATTGGGGGTGTCGCCACCATCGCGGGCCCTATGTTCCAAGGTGGTTCCAGGGAGTGGTTCCCGGGCGGTTTCAGGGTGCCGCGCCGCCGGATGCGCCTCCGGCCCCGGTCATTCCCGTGAGGACCTCCGTGGCCATGCGGGTCAAGGCGATCGGGTCCCCCCGGCGCGGCGGGTTCAGCGTGACGCTGAACTGCAGGGGTTCTCCGGAGGCCGTGAGGAAACGATACGGGAGCTTGACGCGGGAGGCCATGAGCGTGAGGTCCTCGCGTGCGGGCAAGTGCTCGTCCGAGAACGTGAGGACGAGGAGGTTCTCGCGCACTTCGGTTTTCCGCACGCCCAGCGTGCGGGAGGCGATGCGGGCCTCGACCGTCTGCAACAGCATGGCGGCCTCCTCGGGGAGCGCGCCGAAGCGGTCCTCGAGTTCGGCCCGTATGTCGGCGACATGGGCGGGTTCGGTGAGGCGCGCGATTTTCTGGTACAGCATGGTGCGCTGGGCCGGATCCTCGACGTACTCCTCGGGAAGGAAGGCGTCCGCGGGGAATTCGATCTCGGGATTGAGCGGCGGGCGGACGGTGGCGCCCTGCATCTCGAGCGTGGCGTCGCGCACCATGCGGCAATAGGTTTCGAAACCCACGGCGGCGATATGGCCGCTTTGCTCGTGGCCGAGAAGGTTGCCGGCGCCCCGGATCTCCAGGTCGCGCATGGCGATCTGGAAGCCGCTGCCGAGCTCGGTGAACTTCTCCAGCGCGTACAGCTTGCGCCGTGCGTCATCGGAGAACTTGTTGGCGTCGGGAGCGATCAGCAGGCAGTAGGCCTGGGCGGCGGAACGGCCGACGCGTCCGCGCAGCTGGTAGAGTTGGCTGAGGCCGAACAGCTCGGCGCGGTGCACGATGAGCGTGTTCGCGTTCGAGATGTCGATGCCCGATTCGATGATGGAGGTGCTGACCAGGATGTCGAACTCGCGGTGTACGAAGGCGGACATGACCCGCTCCAGCGCGCCCTCCTCCATCTGGCCGTGGGCCACGCCGATGCGGGCCTGGGGCACGAGGCCCTGTACGCGTTCGGCGATCTCCTGGATGTCCTGCACGCGGTTGTGGACGAAGAAGATCTGGCCGCCGCGCTCCAGTTCGGCCTCAAGGGCGCCGCGGATGACCTCGGGGTCCCAGAACACCACGCGGGTCTCGATGGGAAGGCGGTTGCGCGGCGGCGTCGCGATCAGGGAGAGGTCGCGCGCGCCGAGCAGGGAGAAGTGCAGGGTGCGCGGGATGGGCGTGGCGCTGAGCGCCAGCACGTCGACTTCGGCGCGCAGGTCCTTGAGCTTTTCCTTTTGCTTCACGCCGAACTTCTGCTCTTCGTCCACGATGAGCAGGCCGAGGTCCTTGAACTTCACGTCCCGGGAGAGCAGGCGGTGCGTGCCCACGAGGATGTCCACCTCGCCGCGTTCCAGCGCGGCGAGGGTTTCCTTCTGCTCCGCGGGCGTGCGGAAACGGTGCAGGGATTCGACGCGGATGGGCCAGCCGGAGAAGCGTTCGCTGACGGTCTCGTAATGCTGCGCCGCCAGGATGGTGGTGGGCGCCAGCAGGGCCACCTGTTTTTTGTCCATCAGCGCCTTGAAGGCGGCGCGCAGGGCCACTTCGGTTTTGCCGAAGCCGACGTCGCCGCAGACGAGGCGGTCCATGGGGCGCAGCGACTCCATGTCTCCCTTGGTCTCCGCGATGGCCTTGGCTTGGTCGGGAGTGAGGTCGTATTCGAAGGCCTCCTCGAACTCCGCCTGCAAGGGAGTGTCGGGGGAGAAGGCGAAGCCTTGCGCCACCGAGCGGCGGGCGTAGAGCTCGATGAGCTCGCGCACGAGCATGACGATGGCCTTGCGCGTTTTCTCCTTGGCGTTCTCCCAGGCCTTGCCGCCCAGTTTGGAGAGGACGGGTACCTTGCCCTCTTCGCTCGAGAACTTCTCGAGTTTGGCGAGGTCGGTGACGGGCAAGGTGAGTTTGTCCTTGCCTTGGTAGTCGAGCAGGATGCAGTCCACTTCGTGACCGGCACGTCCTCCCACCGGCATGCGCCGGATGCCCGCGAAGCGGCCGATGCCGTACGTTTCGTGCACGACGAAGTCGCCACGCCGGAGCGCGTCGAAGTCGGGGATGGCAACACCGCCGCCCCGGAACTTGCGCTTGCGGGTGCGCCGCGTGACGCGGTTGAAGAGCTGGTGGTCGGTGAGCAGGGCGAGACCTTGCGAACGGTCGATGAACCCGGAGGCCAAGGTGCCCACCAGCACGCCCTCGATGCCGTACTTGCGGTACGACTCCGCCTGTTTGCCCAAACGCTCCGCCTGTGCGGGGTTCGGACACAACAGCCAGGTGCGGATGCCCGCCGCCGACAGCTCCTTGAAGCGCGGCTCGGCGTCGGCCAGGCCGACGCCGTCGCGCGTTTGTGCGTCGACGTCGAACAGCGCGCTGCCGGGTCCCTCGAACGCGAGGCGCCCGATGAGGAGGGTGCGCCGGGCCTCCAGCAGCGCGTGCACCTCCGTCGCCGCCAGGAACAGCTGCTCCGGTTCATTGACCACGCGGCCTTGGGCGCGCGCTTCTTCGTATCCCGCCCGGGCGGCCACGCGGTTTTTCTCCAGGGCCTTCGCGAGACCGTCGGTGTCGCCCACCACGACGCGGGCCTCGTTGCCCAGAAAGTCGAGCAGGGAGTGGTCGAGCTTCTTGAAGAACGCCTTTTGCCAGTGGATGCCCGCGAGATCGCGCTTGCCCGTGAGGCGATGAAGCTCGGCCTCATAGCCGGTCTCGCCTCCGAGCGCGTCGAACTGCTCGAGCAGGCCGGCCGCGATCTCATCCGGGGTGTAGCAGCATTCGTCCTGCGGCAGCAGGGCGACGGATTCCACGGCGCGCAGCGAGCGCTGCGAGAAAATGTCGAACTCGCGGATGGTTTCGATGACGTCGCCGTCCAGCACGATGCGGTACGGGTTGTCGGCCATGAAAGGGTAGATGTCGAGGATCTCGCCGCGCACGCTGAAATCGCCGATGTCCTGCACGGCGGGCTCTTCGCGGAAGCCCAGTGAACCCACGGCTTCGCGGAACGCCGCCGGGTTCAGGTCATCGCCCGCCCGCAGGGTGACGACTTCGCGATGAAGGCTTTGCGGGCTCTGAAAGCGTTCGAGAAAGGCGGACACCGTGCTGACCACCACGGCGCGACGTCCCTTGTACAGCGCTTCGAAGGCTTCCAGGCGGAGTTCGCGTACCTGTCCGAACGGCTCGCGCCACTCGTAGGGCTTGAGGTCAAGCCCGGGGAAGCGGAGGACGGACTCTTCGCCGAGCCACGATTCGAGGTCCTCGGCCATGGCCTCGGCGTCCTTCGCGTCGGCCGCGAGGTACAGGACGGGTGCGGCGGCGTTCCGGAACTGCGTGGCCACCAGGGCCGACGCGGCCGACCCCGCGAGGCCGGCGACATGCACGGGTTTCCCGGGTGCGGGATTCAGGGCGATGAAGTCGGGAAAGGCGCGGAGGTCGAGAAGCTCCGAAAGCGGCGGGATGGCAGGGATGGACGGAGAGGACATGGGGGGGAAAGGTAGAGATTTAAGAATTTGGATTTAAGAATTAAGAATGGGGAGCAGAAGGCACGGGCACGAGGTCGCCATAGGCGAACGAGTCCTGGGGAGTAAAGGGAAAGCGCGCTGCCCTTCTCCTCTGCCCATGAGGGCTTATGGAGGCAGTTACACACTTTGTTTTACAGACCTTCCCTCTTCCGCGTTCCTTGTGTTCAGTTCTTAATTCTTAACTCTTAATTCCTCATTCTTGATTGAACACCCCCGCGTAGTCCCCATACCCTTCCTTCTCCAGATCCTCCTTGGGAATGAAGCGCAGCGAGGCGGAATTGATGCAGTAGCGCAGGCCCGTGGGGCCGGGACCGTCGGGGAAGAGGTGACCCAGGTGCGAGTCCGCCTTGCCGCTGCGCACTTCGGTGCGCGTCATGCCATGCGAGGTGTCGGTTTTCTCGAGGACACGGGCTCCCGCCACGGGCTTCGTGAAGCTCGGCCATCCCGTGCCGCTGTTGAACTTGTCGCGAGAGCTGAACAACGGCTCACCGGAGATCACGTCGACATACAGGCCTTCGCGCTTGTTGTCCCAGTAGGCGTTGGCGAAGGGGCGCTCCGTGCCGTTGCGCCGCGTGATCTCGTATTGCTCGGGGCTGAGGCGCGCGCGCAGCGCGGCATCCGAAAGATTCGTGAGGTCGCACGCCTCGCGCGGGTCTTCGTCTTTGCCCGCGCGTGCGCTCGGGCTCGACGCCGGTTCCGTCAGGCCGTCGTTCGCGGGAGTGGGGGGCATGAGGGGTGCCGCGTCCTTGCCCCACACCCTGGCGATGAAGCCGGCGCGGCCCGAGCCGGTTTTGTACCGCTGGTAATGGCCCGGATTCAGCTGGCAGTATTTCTGGTGATAGTCCTCGGCGGGGAAAAAGCTGGTGAGCGGCTCCACCGGCACCACGATCCCGTCGCGGAACCGGCCCGAAGCCGCCAGACGGGCTTTCGATGCCTCCGCTTCTTGTTTCTGACCGTCATCATGATGGAGGATGGCCGGACGGTACTGGCTGCCACGATCCGCGAATTGCCCGTCCGCGTCGGTCGGGTCGATTTGCCGCCAGAAAATCTCCAGCAGGGTCGCATAGGAGACCGTGTGAGGATCGTAGGTGACCTGCACGGCTTCGGTATGTCCGGTCGCACCGGTGCCCACTTTCTCGTAGGTCGGCGCAGGGTCATGGCCGTTCGCGTAACCGGACACCACGCTGCTTACGCCCTCGATTTCGAGAAACGCGGCTTCAATGCACCAGAAACATCCCCCCGCGAAGGTGGCGATGGCCGTGGTTGAAGATGCCGACGCTGTCGGAAGGGGCGAAGGGGTTGAGGATTCTGTCATGGCTGGTTCCTTGGTGTTCTTTTTGAGCGTAAGGGGTAAGCGCGGGGGAAAGGGCGGGGCCAAGGCCGGCGCGGCGAAAGCCTGCGCGGCCAACAATGCCGCCATGATGAAGGTTCCGTCGGAAAAAACGGATGCGCCGTGGGGGCGCCGTACGGGGCGGAAATCCGGCCCATGAAGGTCATGAAACCAATCTACACGATTGTGCCGACGGGGCGGAATGAGCCTCCGTTAAAGGGCCTGGAGGCGGGGAAAAGCCGTGCGCGCCGTACGCAGGGTCAGGGAAGCGCGATGAGGGTACGGAAGGATTCCGTCGCCGGCTTTCGTGCGCGTACCGGCGCGCGCACTTCGATGATGGCCAGCGTGCCTGTGGCCCGGGGAAGGGCAAACGTCTGGGGGCCCCGGCCGGGGTAGATGGCCGTTGCGCGCCCGCGCAGGTCGCGGATCGTGACCGTATAGGCTTGCCCCGGTGCGCCGTGTACGACCAGTCGTCCGCCACGGACGGAGGCGTGCAGGGTGCCCGCACGCGCATCGCGCATGCCGGGCGTCGCGAGGGCCGTGGGATCCGCGAAGACCACACCCGTTCCCGCTCCGTTCAGCGTGTACCAGGTTTCGTTCGACCACGGAACATCCCCGGTTTCCGACTGGTAGTCGTTCAGGCGGATGTACACGACGCGCTGTTGCGTGGGTGTGGAGACCGCGATGGGGGGCAGGGCCAGGTAGACCTTGCGACGATCGGACGAGATCCGGATCTGCGAAGGCGCGAGCGTCGTGTTGCCCAGTTTGCTGCCTCCGCCGTACGCGCTGGTGGGGGTCATGTGGTAGCTTTGCACGGTGTAGCTGGTCGCGGCCTTCGCCACGACGGTGTCGACGGGTTTGGAGAATTCGATTTCAAACCCGGAGGGCCGTGCGCGTACGGCCCGCATTTCGAAGGCCGTCGTCGTGCCGCTCCAGCGGAGCTTCGCCAGGCCGAAATCGACGCGCGTCGCGTTGTTCTGGCTTTTGGGATAACCGTCGTTGTCGTTGCGGCCCCCGAGCATGCCGACATACAACATGCTGTCGGGCCCGAAGGCCAGGCGGAACACTCCGGCCTCCAAACCCCCGGTGAACACGAATGCCGCCCCCTGCCAATCACCTGCTGCGTTTTTCTCGAGGAAGTAGCGCTGGATGCCTCCCCAGCGTACGTCGCCCATCAGGACTTGTCCCTCGTACGGGCCGTGGGGCACGAGCACGGGAGCAGTGGGGGAGTTGGCGATTTCGTTTTGCAGCGCCCACACGGTGGGGGGCGTTTCCGTCAGCACGTCCCAGGGCGCGTAATAGGCCGCCGCCAGGCCTCCCGGTTTTTTCGCTCCGTAGAATTTTCCTTCCTGGATGCAGATCAACTTGTTGGCGGGCAGCCAGTCACCCTGGTTGTCGGGAACGCAATGCCGTCCTTCCGGGCCGAAACCCAGGCCCGAGGCCGCGCGGATGCCGTTGGCGACGATGCGGAACGCACCCCGCTTGTCGGTGACGCCGTTGCCGGGCGTGACTTCGAGATACGTGCCGCGGTAGGGATTGACTTGCGGGCTGCCCTGGATGCTGCCGATCGGATCAAGCGACGAGGGGCTCACGTAGAATTTGCCGTCCTTGTACAAAAGGCCGTTGAGGTATTCCTGGCTTCCGTGCCGCGGCTTGAGGGAGTCGCCTGAGCCTTCCGCGGGCGTTCCGGGCAGAATGAAGATCGTGTCGATGCGGACCACCGGTCCTGAATTGCCGTTTCGGTTCAGGCGCACGATGGTGTTGCCGCCCGACACATACAGCGTGTCGTTGACCACCGCGAGTCCCATGATGTCCTCGAGGCCGCGCGCGATCGTGTCGATGGTGACGGTGGGCGTGGCGCCGAGCACGCCCGAGAGGACGTGGACCTTGCCGCTGAAGGCGCGTACCGTTTCTGTGACATTCGAGCCGCGCCCACGCGTCGTGTCCCAGTGCGCGATGACGAGTCGCCCGTCCGCAAGAAAGGCCATCCCGGAGACCTGGGGTTGATAACCGGGAGGGCTCAGGTCGATTTTCGTCCAGTCGGGATGCACGGTGGCCGGTACGGTCGCGGCGTGGCTCGTCGCCGCGCATGCACAGAGGCCGAGGGAGAGAAGGCAGGCCTGCACGCAGGGGGCTTGGGCAGGACGAAAAAGACGAGACAAAGGACGAAACGGTGTCGTCACGGGACCGCCCGGCTGAGGGATGGTTTGCAGAGACTATGGCAATATATCGGCCTCCTCGCATAAAGAACGGGAAAAACGGGAGATTTTTTTTTGGGGGGTGAGGACGTTTTGTCCGCAGGGCGCTGCGACCGCAAGAGACCTTGGGGAACCTCGGGTGTGCGGTACGCTTCGGAAACGCGGTGCCGCAGCGGCGCATGACGACAGCATGAGACTCTAAAGGCGGTCGGACGGCTCCGGGCGGTATCGGCCGAGGCGACGGCGGAGACGGCGGCGGCGACGGATTTCGACGGCGGGTGGCGGAAGAGGACGCGAAGGATCGGGGAGGAGGTCCCGAAATGACCAGGGAAGGGTTCCCTGGTGAGCCAAGAAGGATTTGAACCTTCGACCCACGCCTTAAAAGGGCGCTGCTCTACCAGCTGAGCTATTGGCTCCCGGGAAAAAAGGAGGAGGCAAAGATAAGACGATGATCCTCATGCGGCAACTCCGTTTGGTGATTCCGCGACTCCCGCCGGAGGATACCCGATTATGGTGCGATTTCCTGACGACATGTAACTTATGCCGATGCAATTTCCGCCTGCGGGCCATTTCGCCTCCGTCCTTCCCCCGCGGCACCGCGCGGGTTCACACATCGTGACAGCGCTGGTTGTCCCGCTCCTGCTGGCATCCGTGTCCTTACGGTCCGCGCAGGCGGCGGCTCCGGGTGAGCCGGGAGTGGCCGCGATGCCTTCCGTGGCCGAAGTGGCGGCCGCCCGGCCGGGAGGCCTTGCGGGCGCTTACACCGCATCGGGTACCGGGCCGTCCGCTTTGGGCATAAACCCGGCCGGCCTCGCCCGCGACACGGGCAGGGTGTACCAGGGTTCGGTGCGGCCCCAGCTGTCGCGCATCGGGGCGGTGGCGGGAAGTTTCCCCGCCACCGGGGGGCAGTGGGCGGTGAGCGCGACGTACGTGGACTACGATGCGTTGGTCGCGACAGACGAAAACCAGAACGTGCAGGGGACGCTGCGGCCGTTCAACCTGTATCCGGCGGTGTCGTATGCACGCGTTCTGGGAGAACGGACGGCGGTGGGGACGAGTTTCAAGTTGGCCTATGAGACCTTGGGTGACTTTGAGGGGTCGACCCCCGCGTTTGGTGCCGGTTTTGATGTGGGCTTGCACTATCAGGCAGCCCGCAACCTGGCTCTGGGCGCGGCGCTCACCAACGTGGGACGCCAGTTCACCGGTTACTTCGAAGGGGACGGGCGGCGTGCCTCGCTGCCGGCCGCTGTGCGTGCAGGCGCGGCGTATCAGCCGCGCGGAAACCGCAAGCTGACCCTCGTCGCCGATGCCGTCGCCCCATGGCACGCTTCGCCCTACGCCGCTTTCGGTGCGGAGTACGCGGTGCTCCCGGAGTGGATGCTTCGGGGCGGCACGCGCTGGAGCGTTGAGGATGTCCGGAACCTGATGGGCGTGATCGATCCGAACGCGGGCATCGAGGAGCGCGGGGGGGAAGCCGTCAAGCTCGCGGTGGGCACAACCGTGGAGATGGGTCCTGTCGCGGTGGATTATGCGGCCCAGTGGTGGCGTGAACTGGGAGTGGTTCAATCCCTGTCCGTCACGTGGAAGGCCGGGCGGCGCGGACGGTGATGTGTTGCGGCGGCTTGCGGGCCGCGGCTGGTTGACCAATGACTAATGGACCAATGGGCTAGTCGTCGAACCGGTAGCCCAGACCGGGCAGGTTCACGATCTTGCGGCCGAGTTCCGGGCCGAGTTTGCTGCGCAGCGATGAGATGTGAACCTTGACGGTGTGCGAATCGACGGGCGACGAATCCCCGTATCCCCACACCGTATGATAAAGATGGGTGGTGTATGCCACCAGGCCGCGCTTGCGGAGCAACATGTTCAACAGGTCGAATTCCTTGCGGGTCAAGGTCACCGGATTGCCGTTCACGTTCACTTTGCGTGAACGCAGGTCGACCATCAGGCCTTCCGCCAGCAGGGCTTCGGGCGCGGCGTCCGTGGTGCCGTACCGCATGCCGAGGAGGGAAAGCCGCTTTTTCAGCAGCTCGGGATTTTCCGGCTTGACGATCACTTCATCCGCGCCCCGCTTGAACAGATCGAGTTGCGCCTCTTCCGTGGTGCCGGCGGACGCCAGCACCACGACGGGAATGACCGCCGTGTAAGGGCTGCTTTTCAGTGTTTCCAGCAGCAGTGAACCGTCGGAGGCGACGGCGTTCTGTTTGTCGGCGTCCAGTACGATGAACAGCGGCTGGCGAACCTTGGCCCTGGTGGGAGCATCGGCCGTGGATTCGGGGACATTGAGCTGGATGGACGCGGATTCCAGGCATTCCCGTGCCGCTTCCAGAAGTCCGGTGTCACTGGAAACCATCATGATGACGCCGCCCATCCCTTTATTGTCTTGCCGGTTCGCTTCCAAAGGAATTCCCCTCCTGAGATCCGGAACCTGGGTCCGGGGAGCGTTTGACGATGCGTCGACCGGTGCCGGTACACGGGAAGATCCGGAGTCAGTGGATAAAAGGTCGGACCCCGTCATGGGGCGATCCGGAATCGTACGTCAAACGCCGTAAAATCAAGTCAAATTGTCTTCTTGAAAGATACACTTCTCCCTCTGCGGGGCCATCCGGAAAACGGGCGATAAAATGCGTTTCAGGCGCGTGTTACAAGATGTTTCACGGGGTGAACGGAGAACGAAGCTCTTTTTCGGGCTTAAAAGTCGGCGTTGAAAACGCGACGGTATACTATTCTCAAAAGTCGTATTGAAAAATGCCCCTCCAACACCCTGACCAGAGTCGTATGCGGGAGAAAGATCCCACAAAATGTTCCTGTCGCGGCCCGTGAGAGAAAATCAACACGATTCATCAAACACTACCGGGGAGAACCGCGTGGTCCGAAGCTAACTTTGGGCCCGACTGCCCAGCACATGGGATTGAACGGCATCCCGCAACCTGCGAAGTGGGGAAGAGATGAAAAAATCCGGAGCTCAACATCCTGACAAGGCTCCCCTCAAGGGAGCCGGCATGCCCGGAGTGGGCGACAAGGCCCCGGACTTCCGCTTGGAGAGTGATGAGGGCGAAATCGTCTCACGGGGCGATTTCGCGGGTAAAATCCTCATCATTTATTTTTATCCCAAGGACAATACTCCCGGTTGTACGCAGCAGGGCTGCGATTTTCGCGATAACCTGAACCGCCTGACGAAGGCCGGGGCCGCCGTGGTCGGCGTGAACGCGGACACCGTGGAAAGTCACCGGAAATTCAAGGCCAAACACGCCTTGACCTTCCCGCTTCTCAGCGACCCGGAACACGCCGCGCTGGAAGCGTACGGGGTGTGGCAGGAGAAAAGTCTTTACGGTCGCAAGTTTATGGGCATCGTTCGCTCGACCTTTCTCGTCGACGCCAAGGGCGTCGTGCGGAAGGTATGGCCGAAGGTGCGTGTCGCAGGCCATGTCGACGACGTGCTGGCCGCGGTGAAAGCTTTGAAAGGAGAAACAGTTTGACATCCTCGAACGATCGCAAGGTTCTTGTACTGGGGGGGGGCTTTGCGGCCTACCGCTTCGTGCGGGAACTGGGCAAGAAGGGGTATCAGGCCACGCTGGCCGCCCCCCGGAACCACTTCCTGTTCACGCCCTTGCTGCCGAGCACCACCGTCGGCACACTCGAGTTCCGCAGCATCCTGGAACCCCTGCGCAACCAGGATAACGCCCGGTTCCAGCTCATGGCCGCCACGGGACTTGACCGGGAGCGTCGCATCGTTTCCGGGGTCTCGCCGCTCGACGGCCGTCCCATGGAGCTGCCCTACGATGATCTCGTGATCGCCGTGGGTGCGGTCCCCGGTACCTTCGGTATTCCCGGCGTGGCCGACCACGCGACCTTCCTCAAGGAGGTGCGCGATGCGCGCGTGATCCGTCGTCGCGTGCTGGATTGCCTCGAACTGGCCTCATCGCCCGGCATCGATCCCGCGGAACGGAAGCGCCTGTTGACGTTCGTGGTCGTCGGCGGCGGGCCCACCGGCGTGGAATTCGCCGCGGAACTGCACGATTTCATGCGCGCCGACCTTGCGGACGTGTATCCCGACGAGGTGCGCGACTCGCACATCATCCTGCTGGAGGCCTTGCCCAAGTTGCTCGGCGCCTTCGACCAGTCGCTGTCCGACTATACCGCCAAGCGCTTCCACCGCGTGAACATCGACGTGCGCACCGAACGGCGCGTGGTCAACGTGGCGTCCGACCGCCTCGCCCTTCACGACGGCACTGAAATCTCCTTCGGCCTGCTGGTGTGGGCCACGGGCAACGCCGCCACCGACTTCGTGAAAACGATCGATTTGCCCAGGGATGGCGCCGGGCGCCTGCTTGTGGGTCCCGATCTCAAGGTGAAAGGCGAGGAGTCGATCTACGCGCTCGGCGACTGCAGCTTCATCGAAGGAGGCCCGTTGCCCGCGACCGCACAGGTCGCCGAACAACAAGGACGATATCTCGGAAAAGCGTTCCGTCGCCGCGCGGCGGGCAAAAGCGTCGAACCCTTCGTGTACAAGAAAATGGGCATGCTGGCGTATGTGGGAGGCAACCGCGCCGTGGCCGATTTACCCGGCATCAAGGGCAGCGGCTTCGTCACCTTCCTGTTCTGGCGCTCCGTCTACCTCTCGAAGCTCGTGAGCGTGCGCAACCGCATCCTCGTGTTCTTCGACTGGATGAAGTCGCACGTGCTGGGGCGCGACCTGTCGCGCTTTTGACGCGGGCGCGGCATGGAGCGGAGGCCTCCTCCCGTTCCATGTCGCCTCTCCCGTTCCATGTCGCCTCTCCCGTTCCCGCGCCCCGTGCGTCCCGTTCCCGTCCCGTTTCCCGGGATTAATTCGTAATTCATGTCCATGACCAACTCACTCGCGCGCGCCGCCAGCCCCTATCTTCGTCAGCATCAACACAATCCCGTGGATTGGGTTGAATGGAGCGAAGAGGCCTTCGCGCGTGCACGCGCCGGGAACAAACTCGTGCTGGTCAGTTCGGGGTATGCCGCCTGCCACTGGTGTCATGTCATGGCGCACGAATGCTTCGAGGACGAGGGCATCGCCGCCATCATGAACCGCGAGTTCATTTGCATCAAGGTGGATCGCGAGGAACGCCCCGACGTCGATCAGGTGTACCTGGACGCGGTCCAGCTCATGACCGGACGCGGCGGATGGCCGCTCAACTGCTTCGTGCTCCCCGACGGACGTCCGGTGTACGGGGGCACGTACTTTCCGCGTGAACAGTGGCGCGCCTTGCTGGAAAACCTGGCCGACTTGCACAAACGCGAACCCGGAACCATCACCGACCAGGCGGACAAGATCACGACCCGCCTGCGGCAACTCGAAGCGCGGGGAGCCGCCGCGCCGACCGCTCCCCTTCACTGGCCGCAGGTGATGTCGACCTTTTCCTCCCGCTTCGACACGGAGAACGGAGGCACGGGCCACGCCCCCAAATTCCCCATGCCCTGCGAATGGGCCTTCCTGCTCCGTTACGGAACGCGTGCAGGCGATACCGCGGTTCTCGCCCAGGTGCGCCGCACGCTCGACCGCATGGCCGCCGGCGGCATTCACGATCAGGTCGGCGGTGGTTTCGCGCGCTACTCCGTGGATGCGGAGTGGCATGTTCCGCACTTCGAGAAAATGCTGTACGACAATGCACAGCTCCTGGAATTGTATGCCGAAGCCGCCGTCGCGCTGGACGCTTCGTATCGCGACGTGGCACTCGGCATCGCGGCCTTCGTGGAACGGGAGCTTGCGGCCGGCCAAGGGCTTGCGGGGAGTTACTGCTCCGCCCTCGACGCCGACAGCGAAGGGGAGGAAGGGGTTTTCTACGTCTGGACGCGCGCGGAATTGTCCCGCGTCCTCGGCGATCGCTTTCCGGTGCTGGCGGACCTGTTCGGGGTGCATGTCGACGCCGACGGGGGGGCCGCGCATTGGGAACACGGACGCCACGTGTTGGTCAGGCGGTTTACGGTGGCGGAATGGGCCGCGCGCCACGGGATGACCCCCGAAGCCGCGGCCCGGTTGCTCGACGAAGGATGTCGCGATCTTCTGCAGGCGCGGGAGGCGCGGGAGCGCCCGATGCGGGACGACAAGGTGCTGACGGGCTGGAACGGGCTGATGATCTCGGCGCTTGCCCGCGCGGGGCGCCTGCTCGACGAACCCGTGCTGGTCGCGCGCGCGCGCCGCGCCGCCGACGTGCTGCTGGCGAAGGCCCGCCGCCCGGACGGCGGCCTGTGGCGTCGAGGGCATGTCGACCACGGGGACGGCGGCGCGGGATCCTTCGGCATCGACGCCTTCCTCGAGGACTATGCCTGTCTCGCGCGCGGATTGATCGCCCTGTACCAAGCGACCTTCGAAGAGCGCTATCTCACGGCCGCGCATGAGTTGGCCCTTTACGCGCTCGCTCACTGCGCGGACGCTCCCGACGCGGAAGGGCGCGTCGCACCGCTTCTGTATTTCACGGCCGACAATGCACCCCAGGTTCTGATCCGGAAAAAAGAACTGCAGGACAACGTGATACCCTCGTCCAACGCCTTGATGGCGGAGGTGCTGTTTCAACTGGCGGATTACTTCACCGATCCGGCCCTGCACGCACGAGCCTCGGCGATGTGCGCCGCCGTGGCGGCGGATTTACCGACGTATGCGCCCGCCTACGCGCACTGGGCGCAGGTGATCTTCCTCGAAGAGCAGGCGCCCGTGACCTTGGCCGTGGTCGGTCCGCAGGTGACGGATTTTTTGAACGCTACCACTTCAAGGTTCCTGCCGCACGTACGCATCGCCGGCGCGTCCGGTGATTCAGGCATCCCCCTGCTGCAAGACAAATACACGACCGACGCAACACGCGGCTTCCGGTGCGAAGCGGGTACTTGCGGGCTGCCGACCCCGGAATGGGCGGAACTGCTTGCGGCCGAAGAACGGGCATGGGTACCGGAAACGTGAACGCGGCTCCGATCCCCGCGGAGCTCGCGGCCACGGTGCGCGAGGTACAAGACGCCTGTCTCCTCACGGTGCGCGTCACGCCGCGCGCCTCCGCGACCGGAATCCTCGGGCTCGCCTCCGGGCGGCTGCGCATCCGCTTGCAGGCCCCACCCGTGGAAGGTGCCGCCAATGCGGCGCTGGAAGGCTTTCTGGCCAAAACGTGTGGCGTTGCCAAGTCCTCGGTCCGCGTGGAGCGCGGAACGACGGGACGCGAGAAAACCGTACGCATCGAGGGCGTCCCGCGCGCCACGCTTCTGCATCGCCTTGCGGAGGCGATACCGTGAATCGGGAACCGGCTTCCCCCGTGGCCGCGGTTTCCGCGCCGTCCGGATCAATACCTTCCGGCGGCGACGACCGGCATGATGACCGGCACGATGACCGGTCTCCGCACGCACAGGTCTTGCGTGTCGGGCGCATTCCCTTCCTGGTGTGCGCGCCCTACTTTCACGCTTCGTTGGAGGGCTTGCCCGCCACCACCTTCACGGAAGGACCGCCGCGCGCGCTCAACCCGCTGCTGGCTTCCGGTGCGCTCGATTGTGCGCCGTCGTCAAGTTTCGAATACGCCCGCCATGCGTCCGAATACGTTCTGATCCCGGGCTTGTGCACCTCGGGCCGCGGCGAGGTCAAGTCCGTGCTGCTGTTCTCGCGCGTGCCGTGGGAGGAACTGGGCGGTGCCCCCGTCGCGCTGTCTCCGGACTCCGACACCTCCAATGCGCTGGTGCGCGTGCTCAGCCGTTTCCGCTTCGCGGTGGATCCGCTCTTCCTGCCGCCGGCGGCGCCCGGTGCGCCGGAACGGGTGATGGGCAAGGTTGCCATCGGCGACGCCGCGCTGCGGGAGGCGTCCGCGGGGGAGTGGCCCTACCGTTACGATCTGGCGCGGGTCTGGCAGGAGTGGCAGGGCGTCCCCTTGCCGCTAGGAGTCTGGATCCTGCGCGCGCAGGCGGTGCGTGAAAAGCCGGAACTGGTGGCGGCGTACGCACGTCACCTGCACGACTCGCTGCGGGCTTTCTTCGCGGATCCCGACGCCGCCCTGGACGCGTGGGAACGCGCCTTCGGTCTTCCCCTGGATCGCGCCGGCTCGCTGGACTTCTTTTCTACCGCCGACTACGCGCTGACGGAAGCCCATGCGCGCGCGCTGTCGTCGTTCTTCGCGCTGTGCGCCGCGTCGGGATTGCTCGACGAGGCGCCGCCATTGCGGTGGTACGGCGCGGAGGGAGCGCGGGAATAAGGCCGGAAGCGTCGTCGCCTTCCATCGCTCCCGTCGCTCCCGTCGCATCCCCGGTGTTCCCTCCTCATGTATCTTTGATTCATGTCTTCACGCTTGGTACGCGTCCCCGACGTCGCCTCCCTCAAACACGGTGAAACCCGCGTGTTCAGCTGGCCTTCGGAATACGGTGAGCTCGAAGGGTTCGTGATCCGGCACGGCGACAACCTGCGCGCGTACGAGAACAAGTGCAAGCACCTCCCCATCCCGCTTGATTACGGGGACGGTGACTTCTGGTACGGGGCCATCGATCGCATCGTCTGCAAGACCCACGGCGCGAGCTACGATCCGGACACGGGTTATTGCGACGATGGCCCCTGCGAGGGAGCTTCCCTCACGCGTTTCGATATCGAGCGCGAAGGCGACGACGCGGTCATTCTGATACCGGGCTGACCGGCCACACGTCGGGCCGCCGCCACCCCGTCGCACCGCGCGACCGTCGTTCAGGGGCTCGCGTACTTCTTCAGCTTGCGTTGCAGGCTTTGGCGGCGAAGCCCCAGCAGGCGCGCCGCCTGGCTCACGTTGCCGCCACACTGCGTCATGACGTATTCGATGTACTCGCGTTCGTTGCGCGCGAGGGTGGCGGCGCCGGCTTCGCGATCCTCTTCGGCCGAGGGGCGCGGCCCCAGATCCAGGGCCCACAGCAACCACGGCAGCGACACGGGCTTGGCGAGATAGTGGGCCGCGCCGAGTCGTCCCGCTTCCAGTGCGGTGGAATGGCTGCCGTACCCGGTCATCAGCACGGCGCGGCACATCGGATTGACCGCGCGCAGCGCGGCGAGCGCGTCGAGTCCGGTTTCTCCGCCCGCGCCCGCGAGCCGGAGGTCGAGTACGGCGGCGTCGAGCGCGCGCAGATCGGTGGTCGAGGCTTCGGACCACGAGGCGGCCGCGTGAACGTGATGACCGAGATCCGCAAGCTCGCGCGTCAACGTACGGCGCAGCGGCGCGTCGTCCTCCAGAATCAGAATCCTCATGATGCCTCCGTGTGCCGCGGCGCGCGCGGCAGGGTCAGTACGGCGTCCGTGCCGCCGCCGTCGCGGGCGGAGAGCGCGAGCGAGCCCCCCAGCGATTCGGTGAGATGCAGCGCCGCGAACAACCCCAGGCCCCGGCCTGAACCCTTGTCGCTGTTGAAGGGTGATCCGAGGGCCTGCAGCACCGCGGGCGTCACGCCCGAGCCACGGTCCGAGACGATGATCCGCAGGGCCTCCCGCCCTTTTTCGCGGGCGGCGGACAGCCCGACTTCGACGGTTCCGTGCGCGGGCGACGCCTCCTCGGCATTGCGCAGCAACGTCACCAGGATCTGCGCCAATCCCACGGCGGGTGCCGTGACGTTGTGTCCCGGCACGACGCTCGCATCCGGCCGGATCGATGCCGGCCCGACCCATTCGCGCGCGATCTTGTGCAGCAACAGCGCGGGGTCTGCCGTCTGCAGCCCGAGTTCTTCGGGATCCCAGGGGGTACCGGCCATGGAACGCACGATGCGGTCGCAACGCGCCAGGCTTTCGCGCAACTCGTCCCACTCCTCGCCCCACTCATCACCCCACTCCTTACTTAAGGCGGGAGAGGCGTACGGCGCGCCTTTTCGCCGCAACCGGTCGGCCAACAGGCCCGCGGCGTTCAAGGGGCTGGCCAACTCGTGGCAAAAACCGGCCGCGACCGCTCCGGCCGCGCGCAGGCGATCCTGCTGCCGGATGCGCTCCTGCGCCTCGCGCCAACGATCGCGATAATGACGGTTGAGGCGCGCCGCGAAAATCGAAAGGCCTGATACCGCGCCCGCGAGGGCCCACTCGTAGGCGAGGTTGGGGCCCAACGGCCCGATCCAGGTGTAGGCGTTGCCCAGGCTTTGCGTGCTTCCCGCCAACAACGTCAGGGACCCGAAGCCCAGCACCAGCGCGGCCAATGCCCCGCGCGGCGACAGCACGATGCCCGCCAATCCGATCTGGAAATGAATCAGGGAATGAACCGGATTGGTCAATCCCCCCGACACGCTGAAGAGAATGGTCATGGCTGTGAGATCGACGGCGATCTGCAGGAGCAGCAACGCCGGGCCCACGCGTAATCCCCGCTTGCGCCACGCCCCCGTCATCACGTTGAACGCCAACAGGCCGGCCAAGGCACCCAGATACCACGGGATGTCCGACGCGAACATCCAGCCGTACCGCAGCGCGGGATACAGCAGCGCCAGTTCGAACAGGATGTGCAGGAAGCGCAGGCGCACGATCAGCGAAAGGGCCCAGCGCGCCTGGTCCTCGCTCCCGTCGGGCAGGGCCGCCGCACGGAACAGCAGTTCACGGAAGCTCTTCATCGCACGATAAAGGTAGGAAGCCGTCCGAAGCCGCACGCGTGGTGGCTACACTCCTTCCGGCCAAGTAGATTACTGCCCATGAACGCGGGTCCGGACGGTTTCAACAAGGGGATTCGGGGGGGAAGCGCGGGGGCCTCCCGCTTCCGGACGTTTGCGGGGGGAGCGCTGGCGCTGTTGCTGACGGGGTTGTCCGGGTGTCTGTCGGGCCCGGAGGAGCGCGGTCCCACGTGGGTCACACCGGCTCCTCCGCCGGGGTGGCCGGCCATCGTGTGGCCGGAGGACAATCCGTATCACCCCGAAAAAGCCGAGCTGGGCCGGCTTCTGTTCTTCGACACCCGCCTGAGCCGGGACAAGGTCATCAGTTGCTCCTGGTGCCATTCCGAGCGGGCCTCCTTCGCGGACAACCACCATACCCCGTTCAGCACCGGTTTCAATCTGATCCCGACGCGGCGCAACACGCCCACGCTGGTCAACGTCGCCTTCGGCTCGTCGTTCATGTCGGCGGGCGAGGTCGCGACGTTGGAGGAACAGGCGGTGATGCCGCTCCTGTCATCCGAAGAGATGAACATGACCGCCGATGCGATCGAAGCGGTGCTTGCGGAAGACCACGATTACGTCTCCCGTTTCCACGCGGCCTTCGGGCCGGGACCAATCACCCTGGAACGCGTCGCCAAGGCGCTGGCGACGTATCAACGCACTTTGATCAGCGCCAGCGCACCCTTCGACGCCTGGCAGGCGGGTGACGACGCGGCCCTTACCGAACCGCAGCGTCGGGGACACGCGTTGTTCGTCGGTAAGGGCAACTGCGCCGCCTGCCATATCCCCCCCCTGTTTACCGATGGCAAGTATTACAATACCGGCCTCGAAAGTGTCAGCGTGGACTCGGGGCGCATGCATGTGACGGGACTGGCGGCGGACATGGGAAAGTTCAAGACGCCCACCTTGCGCAACGTAAGCTACACCCAACCGTACATGCACGATGGGCGATTCCTGGAGCTCCGTGAGGTGGTGGATCATTACAACTCCGGTGGCCATGCGCACCCCGCGCGCGATGCGCGCATCCGTCCGTTGGGATTGACGTACGATGAGGTCGGCGACCTGGTGGCGTTCCTGGAAAGCCTGACGGACCAGGAGTTTCTGGACCGGCATAACCCTTGAAACTCGTTGCCTTTGAGCTTCCCGGGCAGGGGAAAAGCCGGGGCGCATCCGGCGGAAACGGGCGGGCCCGGTCGCGTTTGGGTGTGGGGACGCGGCGTCCCGTCCACGCTCCCGACGAAATTTGTCAAAAACCCAATAGATACTAGATTGATTCGGACACACAGAAAAAGAAGTATCACCCATTCGGTTATGGAGAGCCCCATGTTTCAGCCCATCCCCAATAGTGCCGCCATGCTCGCCCGTCGCGAAAAAATGCCGGTCATCAACGTCACCAAAAAAGAAAACACGATCGAACATCCGGCCGCCAAAGGCCCGCGCATTTTCTGCGACTCGGCCGTCAAGGCGGACATCGAGCCCCTGCTCAAGGCCGGTCTGATCCACGGCATCACCACGAATCCCACGCTGCTGAAAAAGGCGGGCGCGAGGTCGTGGCAGGAAGCCAAGGACATCATGAAGGATCTGTGCGCCATGCTGGATCCGTTTCCCGTATCGCTTGAACTGACCGAACTGACGGAAGAGAAAATGGTCGAGCAGGCGTCCGAACTCGGTGCGCTGGGCAAGAACGCCGTGATCAAGGTTCCGATGGGCGGTTACGCCGCCGTCGTCGACGGCGGGGATCCGTTCACCGGACTCAAGGTCGTCCGTCGCCTCTGGGAAAAGGGCATCAAGACCAACGTCACTTTGATCTTCAACACGACCCAGGCCGTCTGGGCCGCCAATGCCGGCGCCACCTACATCTCGCCGTTCCTGGGGCGCATTCCCGACTACCTCGGCAAGCACGATGACGCGAAGCGTCCTTCGGGCAACAGCCTGTACTGGCTGGGCGAAGGCGATGCGAAGACGTCCAACTCGGAATACGTCGCGTCCGGCGGTGAGCGTCGCGATGCGGGCGCCCGCCTGATTTTCGAGATCGCCCACGTGTACGCCAACTATGGCATCACCACCGAAATCCTCGCGGCCAGCATTCGCAACCCGGTGCAGGTCACCGAGTGTCTGCTCGCGGGCGCGGACATCCTCACGGTTCCGGCGAACGTGCTCAGCACGGTTGCCGATCATCCATTGAGCGATTCGGGCATGGTGGGCTTCCTCGAGGACTCCAAGGCGTTCAGCGGCTAAGCGTAGCTCGTGTCGAACAAGAAGGCGCTCCTGCAAAGGGGCGCTTTTTTTTGTGGGGACAAGTGAAATGCTCAATGCTCAATGCTCAATGCTCAGTGCTCATTGTTCATCGCTCATCGCTCATCGTTCATTGCTCATTGAGCATGAGACGCTGTCGCTGAGACATGGTCTCTTGAATGCCGCCCTGTTTTTTCCCGGGTAACCCAGTATCTTTTTTGCATAACCTTTTCAGGGGGGTCACCATGGATCTCGGTGGTGCCAACAAGGACGCGGTCGTACGCGCGCTCAACAAGATTCTGGAACTGGAACTCGCAGGGGTGGTCCGCTACACCCACTATTCGCTGATGGTCTACGGCTACAACCGGATTCCCATCGTGAGCTGGCTTCGCGAGCAGGCGACTGAATCGCTGGCCCACGCGCAGGCGGCGGGCGAGTGGATCACGACGCTGGATGAACATCCCTCCCTTGCGGTCGGGCCGCTTCTGGAGTCGCACAAGCACGACATCGGGACGATCCTGCGCGAGTCGCTCGAGGCGGAGCAGGAAGGCCTGAAAGCCTATCGCGACCTGCTCACGCTGGTCGACGGCAAGTGCGTCGCGCTCGAGGAGTACGCCCGTGAAATGGTCCTGGCCGAAGAACAGCACACGAGCGAGGTCGTGAAGATGCTGCGGCAGCCGGGCGGCAAGTAGTTGCCTTGTTTGCCGACGTGTACGTGAGGAAGCGCATCGTGCCGGGTATCCTGCGTTTGTGCGCGGGGCTGGCAATGGTTTTCTTCTCCGCGTGCGTGCTGGATCGGGACGGCAGTAGCGAGCCGCCGCCGTTCACGGATGGGGACTATGTCCCGGTCATCCCGGTCGCTCCGGCCGGCTGGCCGGAGATCGCCTGGCCGTCCGACAACCCCTACAGTCCGGAAAAAGACGTATTGGGGCGACGCCTGTTTTACGATGCGGGGTTGAGTAGAGGATTCGATCGTGCGTGCGCGTGGTGTCATGCCCCCTATATGGCCTTCGCCGACGTCCGGAGTGAGCCGCTCAGTTCGGGCACTGAAGGCGGCCGCACAATCCGAAATTCGCCCACGTTGGCCAATATGGTTTTTGCGCGCGTTTTCATGTTTGACGGGCGCTTCGAATCCCTTGAAACCCAGGCGCTTGGTCCCCTTTTCGATCACGAAGAGATGGGCATGACCGAAACGGAGATTGTGGACCGGCTGCAAGCGGACACGGCCTATGTCCGGCGATTCCGCCAGGCTTTCGGCCCGGGACCGGTCACGCTGGAAAAGGTGGCCAAGGCGCTCGCCACGTATCAACGAACCCTGATCAGCAACCGCTCCGCGTACGATCGATGGTCGGCTGGCGATTCGTCCGCGATGTCCCCGTCTGCACGTCGCGGCGAGATCTTGTTCCAGTCATCCCGTCTCGGGTGCGCGCGTTGCCATTCGCCGCCGTTGTTCACCGACGGCAATTTCCACAACATCGGACTTGACGACCTCGCCGGTATCACCGACTCGGGGCGCGGACGGATCACGGGCGTGGACACGGACGTGGGACGTTTCAAGACGCCCACCCTGCGCAACATTGCCGTGACGAGCCCCTACATGCACGACGGACGGTTCGCGACGCTCGAAGAGGTCCTGGCGCATTATGACGGAGGTGGTAAGGAACATCCCCTGAAAGATCCGCGCATCCGGCCGCTGGAGTTGACGCTGGACGAGCGTGCAGATCTCGCCGCTTTCCTCGAAGCGCTCACGGATTCGACGTTCCTGAACACGTCCGAGCCGCCGCCCTGACGGCGGGTCGCATCGCTTTTTCGGTCTTGTAAACAAAAAGATCTCGTCCGCGGGGGAAGAGATCTTTTTGTTTATAAGGCTGCGGGGGTCAGAAACGGTAGCCGATGGTGGCGACAATGTTTCGTGGTTTTTGCGGGTTGATCGTGGAGTAACCCGCGAAGTTCTCTGAGTTAGAAATGCGCAGAAACACCCTGCATAGTAAGCTTACGCCAGGCCGGACATGAAACATCCGTCGTGCGCGATGGACGATTATGTGAAGCCTTGAGGGAACAAAAGACTGAAGCCCGCGGTCGCGATCATCGTAGTGATGGAAACAACCACATACCAGAGCGTGATGCGGCGCGCATAGGCGACGAGTATGGCGACGACGAACGCTTGTGCACTCAAGAAGGCGAACCACGCCACGAGGGAGATGCCGCCGTCCCACCTTGACAGTGCGATCAACAGGCCTGCGGCGAACACGAACCAACCCGACAGGCGCAGGAGTTCCTTGCGGAAATGTGTAATGGGTCTCCCGAAGACGACCTCGTGATGGCGCTGCATGGCGAGAGCCAAGAGACTGATGGCCGTGCCGGTCGATCCGTAAAGCAATAAGTTGTGGGCAAGAGCGGTGGTCATGGGTTAGTCTCTGGGGCGGGTGGGACGCTGGTATTCGAACCTCGGGCATGCTGTTGTGCGCGCGTCACCCGCACCGCGGCCCACGCCATGAGGCCTCCAATACCCAACAACGAAAGGTTGAAGACGAGCCTGCCCTCCGCACCCGGCGTTGTGAGCGCGTCGAGAAACGGCAGCAGGGCGAACAACGCCGCCGCCCCCCACAGCTGTTCCCTCCAGGCCTTCGGGGCCGGGCGAATGAGGGCATGAAGGAACGCCAGTCCCCACGCGACGAATACGACCATGACCTCGCGGTCACCGCGGGCCTCCATGCCGACGGGAAGCAGGCGGTTGGCCCAAAAAATGGTGGCGAGCGAGAGAGGGAAACCGACGATGGTGGCAATGTTGAGGCTTTCGACCAGCCTGTGCCCGAATCCGGCCCGTCCCGGCCCGTACAACGACTCCTGGCGTTTGCGTCTCTTGATCGTCCACATGAGCAATCCCGTGGCGACCAGAGCGGTTCCCAACAATCCGAGGAAGAAGAACACGCCACGGAGCGGAGGCGCGGCGAACCTGAGGATGTGCAAGCCGTAGAAGATGTCGTGAACTTTTGCGAAAGGGCCGGGCGAACCGTTTTCTGGAAAGGCCTGGCCGTGCGCATCGAGGTTCAAAGTGCGTCGATGATTATAGGGGATGCTGCGGCTTGCGCTCATCCCGAGGCTGTAAACCGCACCGGGAGTCCCGAGCCCCGTGGCGTACAAGGTCGCGAGCGGCGTGTCGCCGCGTTTCTCCGCATAGGTATCGGTGATCGCCTTGAGGGGAATGGTTGTGGGTGTCGCCGTCGGGGCCACTGTGGTATCGGTCCCTGCAGCTGCCTCCGGTCCGGCTTCCTGCTGGATTTCAGGTTCAGCTGCCGGGGCAGCTGTTGCGCTGGATGCGGAATCCGCTTCCAACAAGGTTACGGCGACAGGTGGGGTCGTCGCCATGCGGCTCCAGGGCATGAACATCTCCAGCAGTGTGACCTGGGCGCTATAGGCGATCATGAAGTAGAACGGCAACGCGATCACCCCGGACAGATTGTGGAAGTCGAGCCATGACCGGGTGCCCGGCTTCGAGGGTCTGAAGGTGAAGAAATCCTTGAAGAACTGGCGATGTGCCACGATGCCGGTAAAAAGCGCGACGAGCATGAACGCGGCGGCGATGCAGGCGATGAACCGTCCCCACGGATAGGGAAGCTGAAGTTGAAAATGATAGCGGTAGAAGAACTCGCCGCCCCGGCTGTCGCGGGCTTCCACGCTCATCGTTTCGGCGTCCACAACCTTGGCGGTACGCTTCCCGTCGGGCGTCTGCCAGTTGAGATGCAGCCCGGGGTCGCGCTCGCCGGGAAACCGGATGTAAATGGTGGTCGCATCGGGGGCGTTGCGGTGGATCTCACCGAGTGCGCGTTCCAGGAGCACGGCGGGTTCGGCCACGTACGGACGCAGCTCAGGCTGCATCCATTGCGTGATTTCCGGACGATAGTAGCTTGCGGTGCCGGTCACGAAAATGGTGTACAGCAACCATCCCAGCAACAAGCCGCACCAGGTGTGCAGCCAGGTCATCGAGGCGCGGAACGTCTTCTGCATCAAAGATTTCCCCGCAGCATCCAGATGGCCAGTGCCAGCAAGACTCCCGGTACGGCCAAACCGGTCCAGGCACGCAGTGCACCTGGTGCGGCGAACGACCAGACGGCAACGAAGGGGTAGACCGTGAGCGCGATCAGGTTGCCTGCGAGGATAGCCTCCTCATGCGGCAACGGAAGGGCCAGCGCCGCCGTGGCAGAGACGAGCGAGGCCAGGGCGTATCCGCCGATGACGGCGGCAAGGGCACGCATGGTGATGCCGAGACGGCGTTGCCACGGTTTTATGCGTGTGACTAGATGTACGGATGTCATGATGGCCACGATGTTTACGGTGAATGGCGGGACCAGGGATCAAGGGTGGGAGGGAAAGGGCCCGCCGGCTCGCCGCGTCCGCTACGGGATTGGGCCG
>CAZKRC010000006.1:0-25232 GCA_964555105.1 uncultured Bifidobacterium sp.
GCCGGCCCTTCAGAGCGCACATCGGTCACAAAAAGCGCAGCGTACACATCACCCCCCCATCGCACCTTTTTCGTTTTACTGCTGTACTGCTGTACCACTACGACACCCTTCTTGGTAGTGAGCTGTGAGCTGTCGGCTGTCCGCTGTCAGCTGTCAGCATGACCCGTTCCGCCCGCGGCGAACCTCATGCCTTCAGCAGAGCATTGTTCCATTGTTGCATTGCTGCATTGTTCTATTGCTGCATTGCTCCATTCCCCCGTCCCAAAACCCGGGTTCGCGCGTCCAACACTCCCACGCTCCGGCATCACGCCGGACACGACAAGGAGATGTTATGAGCGTTGTTCCCCTCGACCATTCATTGCTTGCCGCCGTACCGTCCCTCCTGCACAGGGATGTTTCCAACCGGCCGCCCTGGCGGCACTCCCTCGCGACATCCGCACGCCGTCGCCATCCGTCCTTCCGTTTCCGTTCGGCGTTCGACATCCTGCGCCTGCAACCTTTGTTCGCGGGCGTATCGGACGGCGAGCTGATCAAGTTCACGGCCTTGGGACAGGAACGCCGCGTGGAGCGTCATCGCCCGTTGATTCCCGCCGCCGGACGCATCCAGCCCCCGCTGGCGCTGATCCTGGAAGGGGAAGCCGTGCTGGCCTGCGGCCAGGGAACGGAAACACTTTTCCTGCACGCCCTGGAGCCGGGTGACCTGGTGGGAGAGGTCGATGTGTTCACCACGCTTCCGGGACCGTATGCTTCCGCCCGGAGCGGAATGCTGGTCAGCGAGCGTGCCGTGACGTACGAAGCGGCCGGGAACACGTCGCCGGAAGCACCCGGGGAACGTTTCGGCGAAGCGACGGCGCGGACGTCGACGGTCGTGCGCCTGATCGAATGGGATCACGATGCCATGCGCGAAGCGTTGCGGCGTTGGCCCGATGTGGCCTTGGGTTTGTTGGGGGGGATGGCGCGACGCCAGCGCGACATGCAGCGGCGCGTGGCCGGCCTGTGCGGACAAAAGGCGCCGCGTCGGCTGGCGTGCGCGTTGACCGCGCTCCTGGAGGAGCGCGGGGTTCCGCATCGCGACGATGCGGGGCGATGCGGTCTGCTGCTGCCGCGGGCGCCTTCGCGGACGCGGCTCGCGGAAATCGCGGGCATGGCCCGCGAGACCGCGTCGCGCCTGCTCAGCGAGTGGGAACGCCGGGGGTGGGTGGACGCGGCTCACGGCGACCTGCTGGTGCGGGACCTGCGGCAACTGCGGCGGCTGGCCGGGCAGGGGTAGGCCCCCGGCGGGAAGGCCGGCCGGCCGCCGCACTCCGCGGTCGCCCCGAAGGCGCGACGGCCGAGGGGCGGATGGCTGGCCGGTTGAAAGGCTGGATGGCCGAATGGTCGAATGGCCTGCAACCGGGCGCCGTCGCGCACACCCGGGTGCCACCCCGTACCCCGGGAAAAACCGCAGGGAGAGGCCCCTCCGTTCACCCCCCGAATCCCCGCCCCCTTGCCCTCGGGAAGTAATTTTCCGTTCCTCCAACGGAAAGACTTATGACCACATCCCTTCGCATCGCAGGCATCGACGTTTCCACTCTCGCACAGCGCCACGGCACGCCGCTTTTCGTGTACGACCGCGCGGTGATCGAACAGCGCATCGCGGAACTGAAACACTTCGACGTGATCCGCTACGCACAGAAGGCATCGTCCAACCTGGCGCTGCTGGCCCTGATGCGCACGCAAGGTGTGGTGGTGGACGCCGTGTCGGCGGGTGAGGTGGAACGCGCGCTGCGCGCGGGGTTCCGGCCGGACGGATCCGGGATTCCGGGCACGCCGGGAATCGTGTTCACGGCGGACCTGTTCGACGCGGACGCGGTCGCGATCATCGCCAAACACAAGATTCCCGTGAACGTGGGCTCGCCCGACATGATCACGCAGCTGGGCACGTTCTTTCCGGGCGCGCCGGTGACGTTGCGCCTCAACCCGGGTTTCGGTCACGGGCATTCACGCAAGACCAACACCGGCGGCGAGTGGTCGAAGCACGGCATCTGGCACACGCAGCTGGAAGAGTGCCTGCGTCTGGGCCGCGAGGCGGGCGTGAACATCCACGGCTTGCACATGCACATCGGCTCGGGCACGGACTTCGAACATCTCGCGCAGGTGTGCGGGGCGATGGTGCGCGCCGCCAAGGTGGTGGGGCCGCAGCTCGAAGTGATCAGCGCGGGCGGCGGACTGCCGATCCCGTACCGCAAGGATCAGGCGCGCATCGACACGGCCGCGTACTTCTCGTTGTGGGACAAGGCGCGCAAGGAGATCGAGGCGGCCGTGGGCCATCCCGTGCGCCTCGAAGTCGAGCCCGGCCGTTATCTGGTGGCCGAGTCGGGGACGCTCATCACGCAGATCCGTTCCATCAAGAAGGTGGACGAGAATCTGTTCTACCTCGTGGACGCGGGTTTCGACACCTTGGTGCGTCCGGCCATGTACGGTTCATACCATGAAATCTCCGTTGTCGCCACGGACGGCCGGGCCCTCGGTCCGGACCGCGACGTGGTTGTGGCCGGTCCGCTGTGCGAGTCGGGCGATGTGTTCACGCAGGAGGAGGGCGGCGTGGTGGTGACGCGGCGCCTGCCCGAAGCGCGCGTGGGGGACTACCTCGTGCTGCATGATGCGGGCGCGTACGGCGCCGCGATGTCGAGCAACTACAACACGCGTCGCCTGGCGACGGAGCTGCTGGTCCACGAAGGCGCCGACACGGTGATCCGCGCGCGGCAGACGATCGACCACATCCTGCAATTCGAAAGCATTCCCGCGGATCTCGCCTGAAGGATCTCGTCTGAAGCCGCCGCGGCGTCGGGTTTGAGGCGCGGGCAACGTCCGCGCGGGCGGGCCTATGGGAGACCGCTGGCAGACCGATGGCGGGTTTGACGCCCTGTTGACCCGGGCCGGCCGGGAAATCCCGCGCGCGGGGCGGTATATTGAAGGTATGTCCGTTTTGATGCGTTCCGTCCTCTTGTCCGCCACCATGTTCACCGCAGTGTGTGCCCGGGAAATCCCGCGCACGGTGACGCTGCGGAACTTCTTCGGCGAAGGCTTCACGCTGGAGCGTCCGGTGGCCATCACGGAGATGCCCGGCCGCGACAGCGTGTTCGCGGTGACGCAGCAGTCGGGCGCGGTGATGCTGGTGCATCGTGAGGCCGGCACGTGGGTCAAGCGCAGGTTCGACAGCGTGGGCGTGAGCAGCGTCAACAGCGGCGCGGCGGGGGAGGATGGCGGCCTCCTCGGCTTGGCGTTTCATCCCGACTACGAACGGAACCGCAGGTATTTCCTCTACTACGTGGCCGCGCACGCCGTGAGGCCGCATCCGGGACGCATCCTGCTCGAAGAACGCCGCGCCGATTCCACCTTGTCCACGCGCGATACCCTTGAGCCACCCCGTCTCGTGCTGAGCCTCGACAAGCCGTATATCTACCACAATGGCGGGACGCTCAAGTTCGGACCCGGCGGCCTTCTTTACACGGCCATCGGGGACGGCGGCAGCGGCAATGATCCGCAGAACCGGGCTCAAACCAAAGACGTCCTGTGGGGGAAGTTCCTCCGCATCGACGTGGACGGACCCGACGCGTATCCCGACGACCCCACGCGCAACTACGGCGTACCGGGCGGCAACCCGTTCGTCGACAGCGCGGGTTATCTCCCCGAGATCTGGGCCTACGGGTTGCGGAGCCCCTGGAAGTGGGACTGGAACCCGCTGACCGGCACCATCTGGCTGGGCGATGTGGGGCAGTCGCGGTACGAGGAGATCACGACGGTCCCGCGCGGTGGGAACCTCGGCTGGAAAATCCGCGAAGGCGCCTTCTGTTTCACCCCCGCCACCGGGTGTCCGGACGCCGGCCTCACCCCGCCGGTATTCACGTTCCCCTCCCGTGGCTTCGGTCAGTCCGTGACCGGGGGGACGTTCTTCACCGGCGACACCACGGCGGCCTTCCACGGCGTCTACGTCTACGGAGACTTCCACCACAACCGCCTGTACGCCCTGCGCCCCACCGCCGATGAAACCGGGTGGACCGACACGGCCACCCTCGTCGACCCCGTGATGAACCTGGTGTCGCTCGACAAGGACCGGCGCGGCAACATCCTGGCGGTGAGCATGGCGTCGACCTCCGGCATTACCGACAACACGGGCGCGGTTTACATCCTGGAGTCTCCCGACATGCGCCCCGCGCCTGCACCTGTGAAGCTCGCACGGGCGCGTACGCGTGATCAACGCAAAGATCCCGCCCTCTCCCTCGCCATGATCCGCCGCGCCCCGCATCGCTACGTGATCACCAATACAGCCGGACAGGTGGTTTCGGGAACCGAAGGACGGATGCGCGCCGGAGTTCTGCTGGTGCGGGACAAGGCGGCGCGGGGCCCGTTCCGTGCGATCACCGTGCTGGAATGAAGGGATCGCCAAGTCCCTTTGAGGACAAAATTGCGACCTCCCTTGGAGGTCAACGCCGGGATACCGTGGGAATACCGTGGGGACAGCGAAAAATCCCCACCCCCACAAGCCAGTGTATGACGGGATTCTACAAGATTTAAAAGTTGTTTGGCCGTAGATTAATGGTAATGTCAGGACGCGGACTGCGTGCGTCGTGCCGGCATGAAATCAGCATTCATCCATTACTCCTAGACGTCGCCGGTTACGATGCGCCTGTCGCATCTCCCGCCTCTTCGTCCGCCGCAAGGGCCGTTCATGACTCCAGGTTTTTTCACCCGCCACGGCGCCGGTTTCGCCGCATTCACCGTACTCGCAGCACTTGCCTTCACCGCGATGCCGGCCGCGGCGCAGCCTCTTCCCAAGACGGTGTCCATCCGCAATTTTTTCAAGGTCGGGAATGATTCCCTGATCTTCTACCGTCCCGTGCTCGTCGCGCCGTACCCCGGCGCGGACAGTACGTTCATCGTGCTCGAGCAGCGCGGTCGTATCGTGACCGTGGACTGGAACGGAACGGGCTGGCGCAAGACCGACAGCGCGTCGGTCACGGTCATGGGCGGAACGAACGGCATCGACGAACAGGGATTGCTCGGCTTCGCCTTCCATCCCGAGTTCGCCCAGAACCGCAAGTACTACGTGTACTTCGTGGACGGCACGGGCGGCGGCTTCGGAGGCGGTGGGTTTCCTGGCGGCGGTGGCACCTCCCAGCGCTTCAACGTGATCGCCGAACGCACCGCCGGCTCTTCGGGGCGTCCCGCCACCGCGGACGCGCACCGCACCATCATCCGTATCCCCGATCCGTACGACAACCACAACGGCGGCACCATCGCCTTCGACACGACCGGCGCGCTGGTGCTGGGCATCGGCGATGGCGGTACGACTCAGGGCGACCCCCAGAATCGCGCCCAGAGCCCCGACAGCCTGCACGGCAAGTTCCTCCGCTTCGACGTCGACAGCCCCGACGCCTACCCCGCGGACACCACGCGCAACTACGCCATCCCCGCCGACAACCCGTTCAAGGACAGCACCGGTTACCGTCCCGAAATCTGGGCATTGGGCGCGCGCAATCCGTGGAAGTGGTCGTTCCATCCGGTGACGGGTGAAATCTGGATGGGCGAAGTGGGACAATGGGACTGGGAGAAAATTTCACGCGTCCCCAAAGGCGGGAATCTGGGCTGGCGGTTGCGCGAAGGCCCCGTGTGCTTCAACCCCGCGACCAACTGCCCCAGCGAAGGCCTGGTTCCCCCGGCCCTGTCACTACCGCACCTGAATCCCAGTTCCATCACCGGCGGCGTGTTTTTCACCAGCGTCGCCTCCTCCCCGTTCAACGGGACCTATATCTTCGGCGATTACGGATCCTTCCACGTGTGGGCCGCGCGCGTGCAAGGCGACTCGCTCGTGGACCTGACGGAAATCGGCTCCGTCAACAAGGTCGTTTCCTTCGACCGGGATCATCAGGGCAACATCCTGGCCACGTCCATCAGCTCCAGCACGAGCCGCCAGAACATCTCGTCGAGCGAAGGCAGCGTCTTCATCCTCGAGTCTCCCGACATGAATTCCACCGGCCCCACCCGAAACGTCGTGTCCCTGAAGGCTCCGCCGCGCGTTGCCGCCACGCCCATCGCCCTCCGCACCGTGCTTGCGAACCCGTCGCGCTACGACGTCATGAATCTTGACGGCAGCAAGGTCGGGGACGTGCGGGGGGTTAACGGCGGCGTCTTCCTGGTGCGGGACAAGAACGCCGCCGGGTCGGCGCGCGTGATGACCGTGGTCCGGCCTTAGCGCGCCGCGGGCGGGCCACCGGGCACGCAGGCGCGCGTTCTCCGCGCGCCCCTGAGACATTTTGATACGTCCCACGGAGGTGCGCGCCGGATTCGGCGAGTAGATTGCGGGTATACGGAACCCTCGGGATTCCACCGACAACCGCGCGGCTTTGCCGCGCCGCAACCACCCTTCCGAAAGACGCCTCATGCACTTCGTTTCTTCCCTCCGCCAACACCGCGCAACCCCGCGTGCTGGTGGAGTCGCCACGGCCTCCGCACTGGCGCTGCTGTGCGGCCTGATGGCCACAGCGAACGCACAGACCATTCCGGACAACGTGAGCTTCCGCAACCACTTCGGAAGCATGCAGTTCAACCGTCCCCTGCAGCTGGCCGAATACCCGGGCGAAGACAGCGTGTATGTGGTGGTGCAGCAAAGCGGGCGCCTCGTGACCGTACGGCATCAGGGTGGCGCGTGGACGAAAACCGATTCCGCCAGCCTCACCGTCCTCGGGGGCACGAGCGGCGGCAATGAACAGGGATTGCTCGGCTTCGCCTTTCATCCCTCCTTCCGCGAGACCCGGAAGTATTACGTCCATTACATGACCGGTTCCGGAAATGGCGCCCATCTGGTGGCCGAGCGGATCGCGGACGAGACGTTGCGCCCCCGCACGGGTGACGCACAACGCACGATCCTGCGCATGACGGACTTCGCCGGCAACCACAACGGAGGCTCCATCGGCTTCGGCCCGGACGGAAAACTCTTCGTCTCCTTCGGGGACGGCGGTAACGGCAATGACGTGGGGAACCTCGCGCAGAACCTCGACACCCTGTTCGGCAAGATCCTGCGTCTCGACGTCGACGGCCCCGACGCCTACCCCGGCGACACCACGCGCAACTACGCCATTCCCGCCGACAATCCCTTCGTCGGACAGGCGAACCGTCGCGGCGAGATCTGGGCCTACGGTTTGCGCAATCCCTACCGGTGGAGCTTTCACCCGCTCACCGGTCACATGTGGATCGGCGACGTGGGACAAGAGCGCTGGGAGGAAATCTCGCGCGTGCATACGGGAGGCCTTAACCTCGGATGGCGCATCCGTGAGGCCGCCTTCTGCTTCAACCCTTCCAACGGCTGTACCAGCGAAGGGCTGACCCCTCCCGCGCGCACGATCCAGCGGGCGCATGGCCAGTCCATCACCGGCGGCACGGTGTTCACCGGCGATCCGGAGGCCGCCTATCACGGCGTGTACATCTTCGGCGACTACGTCACCAACCACGTGTGGGCCATGCGTCCGGAGGGGGCGGTGCTCACGGATTCGGTGGTCATCGGCCGGGTGTTCAACGTGTCCTCCTTCGACCGCGACGCCCGCGGACGGGTATTCGCGACGAGCCTGAGCAACGCGTCCAACGTGGGCGCGAACAACGGCGTGGTGTTCATCCTCGAGTCCCCCGACATGCGGCCTTCGACGACAGCGTTGCGCCCGGACCGCCGGGCCGCGGGCTTCAAGCCCTTGCGCGTTTCCGATCTACGCCGCGACCCGGCGGCCTACGAATGGCGCGGGCTCGACGGCAGCCTGCTCGCGGCGCCGCATGCGTTCCGGGGCACGGCGTGGGTCCGGGCCAAGGGCGGCACGCAACCCGCGCAGCTGGTGACAATCGTCCGGTAAGCAGGCTTCTTCCCTGCGAAACGGCCGCACGCGATGCGTGCGCCGTCTCGAAGCAAGACACGCCGTTAGCATTCGGTACCCGGAATTTGCGTACCCGGTTTCCCCCCTGACGGAGTCGTGTAGCTTGTTCTCATGGACACTTCACACACCTCGCGCGCCTCACGCGGCCATGCCGCGCTGACGTTCGGCCTCGCGCTGGCCGCCCTGATCACTGTGGACGCGCGCCCCGTCGCGGCCGACACGAAGGACGCGGCCCCGTCGGTAACCTTCACCGATGCGTTCGGCCTCAAGTTCGACCGCCCCGTCGTCCTCGCCGAGGTTCCGGGCACACCGGATCGTCAGTTCCTGGTCGTCGAACAGTCAGGACGCATCCAGCGGGTACACAAAAACGGAGAGCGCTGGCGGAAGTCCGAGTTCGCCAGCTTCAAGGTGCTGGGAGGCAAGCGCTGGAATGACGAGCGCGGTCTCCTGGGTCTTGCCTTTCACCCACGGTTCACCGAAAACCGCCTGTACTACGTGAACTTCGTCAGCCCCCGCGAAAATACGGTGGTGATGGAGCGCCGCGCCACCCCCGATCTCACGCGGGATTCCGATTCCCACTCACGCGTGATTCTTGAGATCGAGCAACCCTACTCCAATCACAATGGCGGCACGATCGGGTTCGGGCCCGATGGTTACCTGTATGTCGGCATGGGGGATGGCGGCAGCGGCGGCGATCCGCAGGGCCATGCCCAGAACCCCGCCAGCCTGCTCGGGAAGATGTTGCGCCTCGACGTGGACCGCACCAAAGACGATAAAAACTATGCGATTCCCCAGGACAACCCGTTCGTGCGCGACGAACGATATCGCCCGGAAATCTGGGCGCTGGGATTGCGCAACCCCTGGAAGTGGACCTTTCACCCGCGCACAGGGGCGTTGTGGGTGGCGGACGTCGGCCAGGGCCGACGGGAGGAAATCTCCCTCGTGCCGCGCGGCGGGAACCTGGGATGGAACGTTTTCGAGGGGGACGAGTGTTTCAAGGATTCGGACTGCAGCCGCAAGGGAATGGTCATGCCCCTGCTGTCCCTGCCGCGCGCGGAAGCGCGCAGCATCACCGGCGGGGAGTTCCACACCGGCGATCGCAAGTCGCCGTTCCACGAGGCTTACATCTTCGGCGACTACGAAACAGGCACCGTCTGGGCGCTGCGCCGGGAGAGCAGGGCCTGGAAACGGGTGGAGATCGGCTCCGCGCCCTCTGTGAGCGCCTTTGCGCGCGACAGTCAGGGTGCTCTTTACGCTCTCGGGTTGAAAGACGGTATGATCCGGAGGTTGACGTTTCCCTGATGCCTTCCCTGATCTTCT
This sequence comes from uncultured Bifidobacterium sp., assembly GCA_964555105.1. Classification (GTDB taxonomy): domain Bacteria; phylum Fibrobacterota; class Fibrobacteria; order UBA11236; family UBA11236; genus UBA11236. Next base: position 9,222 of record CAZKRC010000006.1, read on the forward strand.
GGAACGGCGGATTTTTTTGGGGGGGGATCGCACGCGCTGCGTGCGGGGAGGGTGGGTTCACACGGCGTGGCGGCCCGCACACGTCGGGTTTTTCATGATCCCGCGCGACGCCCGGCACGCTCCAGGATTCCCAGCGCCTCCTCCACGACTCCGCGCGGAAGACCGAACAGGCCGGTGGCCGTCACGCGGACTTCCGCGGGCGAAAGTTTCCGCATGGTGCTGCCCTCACTGGTCCGCACCATCAGGTTGTTCTTCTGCAAATAGTATTGCGTGCCGTCCTCCACGCGGTTGAGGACGGGATAGGTCATCATGGGCCACGCGTAGGAGGCCTCCCAATGCCGCTGGAACTCCGTGGCGTCCACGGGCTCGCGCCGAAAATCGAAGCGGTGCTTGAGACCATCGCGCGGACCGGTCCACAACCGCCACACGTCTTCTCCCGCGCGGCCTCCCCCCGGAACGTCATCAATCCTCACGGCATGCGGCGGCACGAACAAATCCACCGAAAGGCCGCTGCGCGGAAGCGGGATCGGCTCGAAGATGAGATAGCCGGGATCCAGCAGCCATTCCCGCGCGTCATGCCACACAACCAGACCGCAGTGAACATTCGCTTCAATGCGTTTGTCCGCCATCAGATAGGCGGACGAGTATCCCCGCGCATCAAGACGCAGCTTGAGCCAGTGCGTCAGGGCGAAACAGGTTCCCCCCAGCCCGGTGCGCACGTGATCCTCCAGCCAGGTGGACGAGAACGACAGCATGCTCTCCGGATTTTTTCCCGATGCCACGCCTTCGTGCCGGGCCACGATCTTGCTCAGGTTCTCGTAGGGAAGGCGCGCGAGTTCCCGGAGCAGGGAGGAAATGGCGGGAGGAAACATGGGGGAACTCATTCAGGGAAAAGGGGACGATGAGGCAGGGGCGTACGCCATGGGAATCCGTCAAGGATCATGTGACCCAGCCCTCACCCCGCATCCTTCACGCTTCACCTTTTGCGCCACACGAGCGCCTTCGCAATCCGCAGTTCCTCCTTCGTCACCGCACCGATGACGAAGGGAAGCGCGAGTCCGACGGCCAGCACGGTGAAGCGCACGAGGGAACCCGTCTCCGGATGCGCCTGCACCCAAGAGCCGGCGGCGAAGGTGAGCAGGAACCACGCGAACAACGGCAGCAGGCGCGGCCAGTCGAGGTCGATGCGGTACAAGGCCTGGCTCGTACGTGTCATCATCACCGCCATGACCGCATAACACGCCACGGCGGCCCACACCGCGCCCCACAACCCGTAGCGAGGCACCAGCCAGAGGCTGAAAACCACGGTGACCACTGCGCCCACCCCGTTGATCCACGCCAAAGCTCCGGCCCTCTTGGCGATGTACACGCCCAGCGTGAAGTGAACGAACCAGGCCTGGAGCGCATAGGCCAGCAAAATGCCGGGCACGATCGGCAGCCCCGCCCAATAGGCCGGGGCGATCAGCGGCGTTCCGAAAAGCGGTGCCGAGACCAGTTTGTCGAGGAAAAGCGTCAGGCAAAGCCCGGCGACGCCGACAAAGAGCAACAGCGCGCGCAGGACACGCCCGAACAACGCGGGTGCGTCCGGGTCGGTGTGATGACGCAGGAAGAACGGCTGCCATGCCAGCCGGTACATCTGCACGAGCAGCAAGCCGAAAATGCCCAGTTTCCAGGCGGCGGAAAAAACACCGGTGAGGTGCAGCGTGTCCCAGCCCGTGCCCGGATACAGCCGCGCGACGTCCTCCCCCGAGAGGCGGCTGAGGAACAACCGGCCCGCCATTTCATTGACGATGCCGTAAAGGCCGGCGGGCACGAAGGGCAGACCGAACGCGAGCAACGCCTTCAGGCGTGCGCCCGCGAAAACCGGACGCAGGTTCCCCGCATAAACCGGTGTGAGGAACACGAGGGTCGCGGTGCTGGCGATCACGTTCGCGAGAAAAATCCCTTCCAACCCCTTGTCCAGCCACAACACGAGCACGAGATTCCCGGCGATGTTCACCATGACATTGCCGAGCCGGATAAAAGCGAAGTGGAGCGCCTTGCGTTTGTAACGCAAGTGCGCCATGGGAACCACCGACAACGCATCGAGCGCGAGGATCACCGCCGCCAGCGTGAACAAGCGTCCGTAATCCGCAGGCACGTTGAACACCGCGCCCAGCCACGGCGCCACCAGCAGGAAAGGCGCGGTGAGCGCGAGCGAGACGCCCGCCTGGGACCACAGCGCCGTACTGAACAGGGTGCGGCCCGAGGTCTCGCCCTCACGTTCCGCATCGTGTGCGAGGCGCAGATACGACGAGTCGAAGCCCGCTTGGTACAGGATGTTGAGGAATGCCACGAGGGCGAACACGATATTGCTCACACCGAACTCACCGGGTGTCAGCACGTGCGTATAGAACGGAACGAGCAGAAAGTTGAGGAAACGGCTCAACAACGAGGACACGCCATAAGCGAGGGAGTCCTTGATGAGCGATCGGAAACGACTCATGGAGGGAAAGATAGACGGAAGTGACGCAGGGCCTGAATACGGCTTGTCAACAAAAAGAGGGTTTCCTTGCGGAAACCCTCTTTTGCCGTTCATCTGTCACCAGGCAGGACCGGCAACCGATTCTCGTCGGAACCGGCCTGCGAACTCCTTACCGCGAAGGTTTGAGGCTCACCGACTTCTGGATGTATCTCGTCGTCGTCTGGTCGCTGTTCCGGACCGAGAGCTTCACGATGTACATGCCCGCAGCAGCCGGTCTCCCCGTGGAGGTCGCGCCGTTCCAGACGATATCGCGGGCCTTGGGGTCGCGAGACGGATAGATCGAGTACGTCCACAAGGTACGGCCAGACACGTCGTTGATGCTCATCGTCACCTTCTCGGTCGTAACGGCACCTGCCGGCAACTGGAAGGTGTACTGCTTGAGCTCACCGCTCACGCGGAAGACGAAGGAGCCCGGCACGATGCTCACCGGCAGCTGCACCTCCGAATTCGTGCTGGTCACAGTCGTCGTCGTCCCATTCAGGGTGCGGGTCACCACCACGGAATAGGTACCGGTGTCGGCTGCAACCGGGGTGGTAATCACCAGATTCGCGCTGGTCGCCCCCGAGATGTTACCCGCGTTGGTCAGGTTCGTCGCACCTTTCCGCCACTGGTAGCTCAGGGTACCCGCACTGGTTCCAGGACCACCCGCTACCGCTACGGTCAAGCTCAGGTTGGTACCGGCCACAATGTGTGCCGTCGCCACAGGCTGTGTCGTAATGGTGGGCGCCGCGTTCACAAGCAGCGTCGCATTGCCGCTGGTCGTCGTGGTCGTCACGCCATTCAGCGTACTCGTCACCACCACGTTGTAGTTCGTCGCGGTGTCGGCCAAAGCCAGGTTCGACAAGGTCAGCGTATCACTCGTGGCACCGGACACGTTCGCACCGTTCACGAGATTGGCCGTACCCTTACGCCACTGGTAAGAGAGCGTACCGCCGCCGGCCACAGTGGCCGCCACCTTGAATCCGGCGCTCGCAGTCGCTATCCCCGTGCGCGCCGCGGGCTGACCGGAAATCACCGGAGCCGCGTTCACACGAAGAGCCGTGTTGCTGCTGGTCACGGTCGTGACCGTGCCATTCAGGGTGCGCGTCACCACCACGTTGTAGTTCGCCGACGTGTCGGACACGGCAACGTTCGTCAACGTCAAGGTATCGCTCGTCGCGCCGGTCACGTTCGCACCGTTCGTCAGGTTGGTCGTGCCCTTGCGCCACTGGTAGGAGAGCGTACCCGCGCTCGAACCAGCACCCGCCGGCGCCACCACCTTGAACCCGGCGCTGGTGCCTGCCACCACCGTACGTGCCGCAGGCTGACCGGAAATCACCGGAGCCACGTTTACGGACAGGGTCGCATTGTCGCTGGTCGTCGGCGCCGTAGCGCCGTTCAGCGTACTCGTCACCACCACGTTGTAAGCGCCCGTGTCGGCCAGGGCAGTCCCGGACACCGTCAGCGTATCGCTCGTCGCACCGGACACGTTCGCACCGTTCGTCAGATTGGTCGTGCCCTTGCGCCACTGGTAGGAGAGCGTGCCGCCGCCGGCCACAGTGGCCGTCACCTTGAATCCGGCGCTCGCACCCGCCACCACCGTGCGGTTCGCAGGCTGGCCGGAAATCACCGGAGCCACGTTCACACGGAGGGTCGCGTTGCCGCTGTTCGCATTCATGGTCGTGCCATTCAGGGTGCGCGTCACCACTACGTTGTAGGTACTCGCGGTATCCGCCAGCGCCGCCCCGGTGATGGTCAACGTGGCGCTCGTCGCGCCCGAGATTTTACCCCCGTTCGTCAGGTTGGTCGTGCCCTTGCGCCACTGGTAAGAGAGCGTACCCGCGCTCGAACCCGGACCGGTCGCCGCCGTCACCTTGAACGAGGCGTTGCCACCGGAAACCACGGTCGTGTCGCGCGCTTGCGTCGCGATGACGGGTATCGTGTTGACCCGCAACAAGCCGTCGGTGCTCGTCGTCTGGGTTACCGTACCGTCCAGCGTGCTCGTCACGATCACGTTGTAGGCGCCCGTGTCCGCCAGCGCCACAGCACTGAGTTTCAGGGTATCGCTGGTGGCACCGGCGATATTGCCACCGTTCGCAAGCACCGTCGTGCCCTTGCGCCACTGATAGCTTAGGTCGCCCGAAGCCGTCGCCGCCACGCTGAAGGATGCCGCAGCACCCGTCACCACCGTGGTGTCGGCAGGAGCCTTGGTCACGAGGGGAGCACCCTGGACCGTGACGTGAATCACGGCCGTGTCGGTGCCGCCGCTGTTGGTGGCCACGATCGTGTAGTTGCCGGCGGGTTCCTCGTTCACGGGAGTCCCGGAGAGCTCACCCGTCGTGGTGTTGAAGGTCAAGCCCGTCAGCCCGGCAAGATCCGGAGTGATGGACCAGCTGATGACCGCGCCCCCCGTCGAGGACGGGACCAGCGTGGAGATCGCCGTGCCCACGGCATAAGTCACCGTGTCGACAGTGTAAGCGATGACCGGTGCGATATCGTTCACAGTGATGACGAGCGTGTCCCTGCCCACGCCACCGAGACCGTGCGCCGTGACGACGTATGATGCCGTTGCCACCACTGCCGTCGGCGTACCCGTGATTTCACCCGTGCCGCCGTCCAGGCTGAGGCCTGCGGGGAACGCGGGAGCAACCGTGAAGCTGTCGATCGGACCGCCCAGTACCGAATCAATCGACACCGTCACCGACATGATGGCCGCATCTTTCACGAACACCAACGTGTCCGTGGCATAGGCGATCATCGGAGGCGGTTCGGAGGACGTACCGATGTTCACGACGACCGTATCCTTGCCGCCGGGACCGGAGGCCACAATGGTGTAGTTCGCGGGATCCGCGTCTTGTGTCGGAATTCCGGTAATGACGCCCGTGGTGATGTTGAAGGTCAGTCCCGTCGCCGCCGTCAGGTCGGGATCGATGGTGTAGCCCGTGATCGGACCGCTTCCGGTGGTATCAGGAGCGTTCGGCGTCATCTCGAGACCCACGGTGTAGATCACCGGTGTGGTCGCGTAGCTGATCGCCGGCGGTGCGTCGATCGTGGTGAAAGACACCACCGGAGACCATTCGCCCGGGCCCGTGGAGTTGATGGCCCGCACACGTGCGGAAAGCAGCGACGCATAGGGCGCTTCGTGGATGAAGAAGCTGGTGTCGGTGATGACGGTGTCCATGTCCACGGTCGCGAAACCGCTTTCGGAACCCTGCAGCTGGTAGCTGTCCACCGTCCCGGCCACAGTGTTCCAGAGAAGCGTGAAGGGTACCGGAACAGCCAGCGCATCGTTCGCAGGCGAAGCAATGACCGGTGCCGCAGGCACAGGGATGAGCACCGTGATGTTCACGGTTGCTGTGGCCGTACCCGTCGCATTGTGAGCCGTCACGGTGTAGACCGCCTGAGCGGTCACCGCGACGGGAGCACCCGTGATGGCACCCGTGGATTCGTCCAGCGAGAGACCGTCAGGAAGCGCGGGCGAAACCGTGAAGCTGTCGACCTCGCCGGTCACCGTCGCATGGTTCGTGTCGATGGCTACGCCGGTGTAGTAGGTGACGGGTGTCGCCGCATAGGAGAGGTCGGCCGGAGGGCCGGGGTTGACCGTGATGACGATGGAATCGGACGTCGATCCCCCGTCATTGGTCGCCGTGATGGTGTGCTTCGTCGAAGCATGCACGGCCAAGGGAGCACCGGTGATGACACCGGTGGTCGCATTCAGGGTCAGACCCGACGGCAAGGCCGGCGTGACCGCCCAGTCCGTCACCGGCCCGGACGCCACGGCCGGAGAAACCGGCGTGATCGTCGCGTTCTGCAGGTACGTCAGGGAGTCGGGCGTGTAGACCACCGTCGGCGCCTGGAGGCCGATGTTCGTCAGCGTCTGGTATTGCTTCTGGCTGGCGTGATCGAGCTTGAGCCAGTCTGCGCTGCGAGACGCGGTCGCCATCCGGAGTTCGTCGAGGTAACCACTCCAATGCCTGTTGTTTTGATCGCCACGACGGCCAATGAATACGTCGGTGCCCAGATTCCGGCCGTTCGGGTCGGAACCGGTCGTCGTGTTTGCGGTCTGCACACCATTGACGTACAGGCGGGATGCCGCCCCGTCCTTCACGACGGCCAGATGCGTCCATACGTTGGTCTGGCGGGGGCTCGATATGGTCTGCCACCCATTGGCGTACTGGAAGTACTGCCAATTAGTGGCCCCGCTCCCATTCAGGGACAACGCGTATTCGTTGTCATGCTTCGAAACGATGGTCCTGTTGTCGTTTCCCGATTCTGCAGGAGCGTACAGTACCCAGGTCGAGATCGTGTAATTCCCATTCACGGGGAAACTCAGCACGCTGTTGGCAGAACCCACGACCTGGAAGTACTGGCTTGTGCCATTGAATGCGCGGGCACCTCCTGCCATTCCCTTGACGTATCCAGGATCGCCCGTATGAGTAGCGGTAAAGTTGTTTGCAGTCGCATCAAGCTCATCGCCCGAGTCGGCGCCCATATGCCATACTGCTGCGAACCCGTTCGAAGTGCCAAACACCTCCGCGCTATTGCTGCTGTCAGACACCCCCGCTTTACCCCAGAGCATTTTGATGGACTGGGTGGAGTTGTTGCCGTACACGGTATCGACCTTGACCCAGATTTCAGCCGTCTTCGCATCGGTGTCCCAGGATACGATTTCATAAGGCAAGCGTGTGATGCCGTTCGCCTTGACGAAACGAATGTCGGATCCACCACTGAGAGCCTCTGCGAAGATCGGCATTTCAGCGTGTCCGAGACGGATCAACACAGGGAAGTTTGTGACCGTACTGGCCACATCCGAGCCCGTCGCACTCGTATTCAACGTGATGCTCTGGTTGTGCGACCACGTCGAGAAATCCTCGGAAGGGGCCAAAACCGTGATGGTGACAGCCACGGTGTCCGAACCTTCCGGACCGGTTCCGATCACTTCGTAGTCCGCTGCGGCGGCGGTGACCAGCGGCTCACCTGAAATCACACCCGTCAAGGTGTTGAAGTGAAGCCCGTCAGGAAGTGCCGGAGAAATGGACCAGCTGGTGATCGTTCCGTTGTTGGTCGGGACGTTGCCTGCGGCGACAAGGCCAGCCTGGTAAGTTACCGGATTCGCTGCGTAGACAATGTTTCCGGGAGGCATCGACGTGATCTCCAGATCGAAGGTCGTGCTCGCGGACCAAACGCCGTTACGCGCCGTCACTGTGAAAGTCTGATTCTCAAGTCCGTCGTCCGGCGTTCCCGTGATCTCGCCGGTTGAGGTATTGAAGTTCAGGCTGGGAGGAAGTGCGGGAGATATCGAGTAGTTCGCCGCAACACCAAAGAGGCCCGAGACCGTAATGGGCGTGATGGGAGACTCTTCGACAAATGAGTACGATGGTTGTGAATACGAGAGGTCTGCAAGCGGAGCAATACCCTTGGCCTGGGTTTGATATTCCAGGCGGCTCCAACCAGCTGAACGCACCACGTTGGCCAGGCGCACTTCATCGTAGGAACCGGGGAACCCGCCATCACCCCACAGGGTTGCCCCGATGAGGGCATGCTGGCGATCAAGAATGCCGATTTGGGACGACGGACCGGACTGGCCGATCAATACGCCATTCTGGTACACGCGGCGCACGCTGCCGTCCAGAACCGCATGAATCAGCTGCCAGTTTCCCGAGATCCAGCAACACGCCCCGACACCATCTTCACCACCATTTCCTGCCGCAACAGCATTGAAATCGACATTATTGCTCCACCGGCGGGCGACATAAACGTTGTTTTGTTTGCCTGAGCTTCCGGGGCCCGCGAGTGTGATGGCATGCGTGGGTCCTGGCATCGAACTCGGTGTTCCGAGCCACATCGAAATCGTGAGGTGGCTTGTCGGAAGGTCTTTTGCGGTTACGGGACCGAAGCTGAAGTGCTGGGCGGTCAGGGCAGATCCACCTGCCATCAGGGTATCCGCACGCCCGATCACGCCGGCCCGATCGGCATAGGCTTCCGGCAGGTTTTTGGGAGTCGCGGGGTTACGGTCTCCCACCGCGTTGGGACGCGGCGTGGTCCGGTCGCCACCCATGTGGAACACGGAAAGAAAACCGTTCGTAGTATTGAACACGCGCGAGCCGTTTGCAACGACTGCAGCATCTGCCTTGCCCCAATGGACGTGCAAATCAAGCGTACTGTTCCCTTCAACCTCGTCGACCAATACCCAGAAGGCCGCCGACTTGTTTTCGGAATCGTAGTGATCCACTTCGTATGCCAAACGCGTACCATCGTGCTTCGAAAAACGGATGTCGGACCCGTCTTCTTTGGCCCCGTCGAAAATCTGTGCATGCGCGGCGGTGAGACGAACCAGCAAAGGAAATTGTTCCTGTGTCTCGGCAACAGTTGCCGTGGCCGTACTGAGAGTGAATTCCGCCATGCCGGACCAACCGGAGTAGTTCTCCACCGCCGAGACGGACAGATCAAGCTCCACGGTGGCGGAACCGGCCACGTTGGTTGCCGAGACCGTAAAGGGACCCGCTGCACCCGCCATGGGAGTGCCTGTGATGGCACCGGTTGCCGTATCGAAGATCATGCCCGCAGGGAGCGCAGGGGTGATCGACCAATTCGTGACCAAGCCGGTCACCGAGGGCGTGTTCGGCACGATGGGGGCGGCAAGCCCGCCCGTATAGACCACCGGGTTCGCCTTGTAGGTCAGGGCGGACGGGGGCGGTGTGACGGCGATCGTCAGTTGGGCCGTCGTGCTTCCCGTCACGTTCGAAGCCGTAACGGTGTAGGTCTTCGCGCTTGAGGCTTCGGTCGGAGTACCCGAGATGACACCCGTCACCGCATCAATCGTCAAACCGGCAGGAAGCGCGGGAGTGATGCTGAAGTTCGTCACCATCTGGTTCGGGTCGGTCAAGCTGTTCACCGTGGGAATATTTTCATCGATCTCCGTGTCGATCCCGTACATGACGTTCATCACAGGGTATGCCAACTGCGTCGGAGCACGTGGATTGACCGTAATGGTCAGATCCGTCGTCACGGTCTCGTCGGGATTCGAGAGTACTGCGGTCACCGTGTAGACGCCCTCGGTCGCCACATCCGTGGGTGCTCCCGAAATCGAACCTGTCATGGGATCAAGCATCAGACCTGCAGGCAATGCGGGGCTGACGGTAATGCTATGTACATCCCCATTCACGGTAGGGATGTTCGTGATCGGCTGGTCGACTACATAGACGGAGGCGAGGTGGGGATAAGCAAACGTGGCAGTCTGCTCCTCAGATGAACCGAGCGTTACAGCCGTCGCACCAGCGCGCTGCGTCTCATACTCGAACTTGAGCCAGTCATCGCTGCGGGCCACATTCGCGATACGCATGGCTTCCATTTTGCCGCGATATTGTCGGTCATTGAAGTTGGTCCGTCCGATCCAACCGAAATTGCGTGTCACGACCGGAAGTGCAGGACCAGCGGCAGAGGGGCCGGCGATCAATTCACCGTTCTTGTAAACGCGGCGGATATTGTCGGGACCCATGGTCGCGGCAAGATGCTGCCACGTATTCTGCGTGATGGCATTGGCCGCCGTCGTGGATTGGCCGCTCCACTCACCGGCAGGGCCTGGGTAGTACTCGAATATGAGATCTTGCGACCCCTCCCGCCGCCCCAACCCGATATTCTTGTCCGGTGCACCATTTCCAATTTCGATGAATTTCTGCCAATTTTCGACCGAGATCGGGTATGCCCACACCGAAATGGTGAGCCCGGTGGTGAAATCCGCATAACCGCCGCCGATGCTGAAATGATCGCGTGTCGTGTTATTCAGGCCATCCTGGCTGCGCAACGTATCGGCCATGCCAATGATGCCCGGCACCGGGTTCATCGAAGCCGTCTCACTGCCCCCGGGTGTGGCAGGGTTTCCGCCGGTGACGGCGTTAGGTCGTGCTGCCGACCCCGAGGCGTTCCCCAAGTGCCAAGCAGCCATGTAGCCGTTATCCGTCTTGAACACGGCACCTGGATTCGAAGCACTCGTGACGAAGTCATTTCCCCAGAACATGCGGATGGTGGTATTGGCGTTTCCGTTCACGACGGGAACGCGAACCCAGATTGCCGCTCTTGAAGACGACCAATACTGGATGTCGAAGGGAAGCGAGAGGTTGCCCGTCGCATCGGCGAAACGGATGTCCGCACCGCCAGCGAGAGCCTCCGCCAATACATCAGCGCCCGCAGCAGCATCGGCATCGCTCAGACGCACCAGCACGGGCATGTCCGTCAACGAATTCGCCACGTTCGCACCGCCATCATCTGCGGTCGTGTTAATCGTTACGGTACGGTATTTCGACCACGCATCGTATGGTCCCGCAAACGCGGTCATCACAAACGTGAAGAGTGAGAATAACACCACGGACATTTTTTTCATGTCGATCTCCTGAAATATTTTCACGGCGTAGCACTTCATCCGATGTAAGACATCACAGTCGCTCGGGGAATCTATACCGGTAGCGGAAAGGAATGGTGTGATTTCCACACATTTTGTTACGTGCCAAATTGACGTTTCCGCTCAGGAACTCCCATTTTTAGCCGTCTACTTGTACTATCAACACACTTTTTAGATGCGATGACTCTGATTTTATCCTCAAATTCGCGTCATTTGTGACAGCGCTGTTACGTTGACACGATATCTTCTCATCATACCACACCTGCGATTTCAAGCGATTTTCGCCACAGGACCAACACAAAAAAAACGGCCGGGTGCAAGACCCGGCCGGTAATGCGGGGGTTATCACCCCCTTTTCAGTCTGTGAACGGACAAGAAACCCGTGCTGAACGGACAACCCCGGGATAAAAACCGACCCGCTGGATGCTCGACGAGGGGGCCCGGCGAACCGCCCCCCTCCCTGAATGCCCGAATGTCCGGGAGTTCAGAAACGGTTCAGGAAATCAAGGCAGCTCACTCCCCAGCAATCCACGCTGCAGGGCCGCAAGCTCGCCGCATCCCTTCTCGGCCAACGCCAGCAGGTCGTTCAACTGCGCGCGCGAAAACACGGATTCCTCACCCGTGCCCTGGATCTCAACGAACGAACCGCCGTCCGTCATCACCACGTTCATATCCACCTCGGCCTCGCTGTCCTCCGTATAACAGAGGTCAAGCATGGGAACGCCGTCCACGATGCCCACGCTGACGGCCGATACCAGGTTCCTGAGGACGCGCCCTTCGGGGAACGCATCGGGCGTGGCGGCCTTCAACTTCTGCAACGCGCGCGCCAACGCGAGGTAACCGCCGACGATGGAGGCCGTCCGCGTGCCGCCATCCGCTTCGATCACGTCGCAATCGATCACAAGGCTGCGCTCACCCAGCGCCTTCAGGTCGGCCACGCCACGCAACGCCCTGCCGATCAGGCGCTGAATCTCCTGCGTCCGTCCCGAAGCGCCGTTGCGCTCGCGCCGGACGCGCGAGTTCGTGCTGCGCGGCAACAGGCTGTACTCTGCCGTCACCCAGCCCTGGCCTTTGCCCTTGAGCCAGCGCGGCACTTCCTCTTCAAGGCTGGCGCAGCACAAGATGCGCGTCCGCCCCACTTCGATCAGGAAGGAAGACTCGGCGGAGGAGACGAAGTCCTCCGTGATCTTGATGGGGCGAAGCTGGTCGAGGGAACGGCCGTCGGGACGAGTGGGTGTCATGGGAAACCTTGTGTTGAATGAAACCGGATCGACAAGAAGCGTGGAGCCGGGGGTGGAACGGATGCCCTGTCGGGCATCCGGGTTCGGGGATGTCACGGGGTGCGGCATGCAGGGGGCTCGCGAGTCGGACCCGCGAACGCCGCGCGTCAGGCTTTCAGGAGCAGAGGCGCCCGCTCGTAGCTGCCGAGCACGCGCAAATCCCGCGTGAGCGGTTTCAGCGCGGCGAGGATCCTGCGGAGCGCGGCATCGTCCGGCCCCGTGATCGCATCCACGTGAAAGCGGTAGTCGAAAGCGTTGTCCGGGTCGGGGCGCGACTCGATCTTGGTGAGGTCGACATTGTGCGCCGCGAACACGCCCGTGATGGCATGCAATACGCCCGGGCTGTTCCGCGCGGGAATGAATGTCAGGCTGGTTTTCGTCTCGACCGCCGCCGCTTCAACCCGGGCGCCCGTGCGGGCGATCGCCAGGAACCGCGTAAAGTTGAGCGCGCGGTTCTGCAGCTTTTTCTTCAGAACCTTAAGGCCGTAAATCTCCGCCGCCGCCTCGCTGGCGATGGCGGCCACACCTTCAACGGAGCCGGGGGCCGCGCCTTGGTCTTCGATCAGCGAGCGCGCGGCGCCCGCCGTGTCGTACCAGATGATCTGTTTCACGCGCGGGTTGTCGGCGAAGAAAGCGCTGCACTGCGCCAACGCCTGGGGGTGGGAACGCACCGAACGCACGGCGGACAATTTCGTGCCCGGCAACGCCATCAGCGCGTGCTGCACCCGCACATACGTTTCGCCCACGATTTTCAGTTTGTGCGACACGAGAAGGTCGTAGTTCTGATGAATGCTTCCCGCCAGCGAATTCTCCACGGGGACCACCCCGCGATCCGCCTTCCGTTTTTCCACGGCCGCGAACACGTCATCGAACGTTTCGCACGGCAGCGTCCTGCAATCGGGAAAAAGGCGGCGGGCCGCCATTTCACTGTAGGCGCCGGGGACGCCCTGATAAGCAACGATCATGGGGGGAAAGATACGTTGTCGACCTTACATGGGTTGGTGCGGAGGGGGACTGACAGCTAACAGCCGACAGCTAACAGCGGACAGCAGGACATACCCGTATAATCTCCCGGCACGAGGATTGCGAAAGAGCGGAGGAACTCTCATGAAAAACTTCCGCAACCTGACTGTCTGGGGAAAGGCCCGTACTCTGAATATGGTGGTTTACCGGCTCACCGAGCGTTTTCCCCTCAAGGAGAGGTATCGGCTTGGAGACCAAATGTGTCGAGCGGCCCTTTCCGTCCCCTCCAATATCGCGGAAGGATGTGGAAGAAGAAGTGATCCCGAACTTGCCCGTTTCTTCACCATTGCCAAAGGATCAGCCAGTGAACTGGAATGTCAACTGATCCTCGCACTCGACCTCGGATATCTCACTGTCGCTGAATATCATGACGCTCATGCCCTCGTCGAAGAAGTCCAGAAAATGCTCTCGGCCTTCATCACGACGGTCACGCGAAGTCCGGACTATAGATCGCGCCCGCTGTAAGCTGTGCGCTGTAAGCTGTCAGCTCCCCTCAGTTCACCACCCTCTTCGCGCCCGCGTAATGCGTCGAGAAGTAGGGAGACTCCAGCTTCGTGTAGGTGACGCCGATGCCGCTTTGCGAATGGATGAAATAGCCTTCGCCCATGTAGATGCCCACATGGTCGATGCGCACGCGCTTGAAGAACACGAGGTCGCCGGGCTTCAACGCGTTCTTGTCGATGCTCTTGCCGTAACGTGCCATCGCCGCGGAGTTGCGCGGCAGCTGCATGTCGTAGGCTTCATCGAACACGCGCTGTACGAATCCGGAGCAGTCCATCCCGTCGCGGTCACCGCCGGCCCACTTGTACCTGACGCCGAGATACGATTCCGCAACGCGACGCAGTTCCGACCCGTCCCCGCGCGGACGCCCGAGCTCGGCGGGCGTCGTCCAGGAATAGCCGGGAGGGCGGGCGTCGGACCACGTTCCCTCCGCGCGGGAATACGCGGGACGCGGACCCGGCGGGGCGCATGCGGTCAACATCACGACGGTCATCAATCCGGCGATGATGTTGACCGCACGTAGGGGCGAATGATCATTCGCCCCTACAATGCGCCTCGCCTTTACCCCCCACATACCCGTCTTATCCCTTGATGCCCGGAGCACGGAATGCCGTGTCGCCCACCGCGGCTTCCGCACCCGCCGCCACCTGGAACAGCTCGGCTTCACCGAAGGCTTTGCCGATCAGCTGCAGCCCGGCGGGCATGCCTCCGGCGGCCGCCACCGGCAACGAAAGCGCCGGCAGGCCGGCAAGGTTCACGCCCACGGTGTAAATGTCCTGCAGGTAGATCGCCATCGGATCCTTGAACACGTCGCCGACCTTGGGGGGCGGCGCGGGCATGGTCGGCATCGCGATGGCATCGCATTGCGCGAAGGCCTTGTTGAAGTCGTCGGTGATCACGCGACGCACCTTCTGCGCCTGCATGTAGTAGGCATCGTAGAAGCCCGACGAAATCACGTAGGTGCCGAGCAGGATGCGCTTCTTGACTTCGGCGCCGAATCCCTCGGAGCGGCTGCGCGCGTACAGGTCGTACAGGTTCTTCGCGTTCTCCGCCCGGTGCGTGTAACGCACGCCGTCGAAGCGAGACAGGTTCGCCGAAGCCTCGGCGGTCGCGATCACGTAGTAGGCGGCCACCGCGAACCTGAGCGAGGGGAGACTGATCTCCACGACCTTCGCGCCTTCGCGTTCGCAGGCGGCCAAGGCGGCACGCACGGAAGCGTTCACGTCGGCGTGCAAGCCTTCACCGAAGGCCTCCTTGGGGATGCCGATGGTTTTGCCCTTCAGCCCGCCGCCCAGCAGCGCGGTGAAATCGGGCGCGGCCTGCGCCGACGACGTGTTGTCGCGCGCGTCGAAGCCCGCGATCACGTTCATCAGGGCGGCCGCATCGGCGACGTTGGTCGCGAAGGGGCCGATCTGGTCGAGCGACGAGGCGTAGGCCACCAGGCCGTAGCGCGACACGCGGCCGTACGTCGGCTTCATGCCGACGATGCCGCAGCAGGCCGCGGGCTGGCGGATCGAGCCGCCGGTGTCGGAGCCCAGCGAGACCGGCACGGAACCCGAAGCCACCGCCACCGCGCTGCCGCCGGAGGATCCGCCGGGGGTGAGGGTCGCATCCACCGGATTGACGGTCGCGCCGAACGCGCTGGTCTCGGAGGTGGAGCCCATCGCGAATTCGTCGAGGTTGGTCTTGCCCACGGGAATCGCGCCGGCGCCGAGCAGGCGACCGATCACGGTGGCGTCGTAGGGGGATTCGAAGTTGGCGAGGATCTTCGACCCGCAGGTCGTTTTCCCCGCCGCGACGACGATATTGTCCTTGATCGCGATCGGCACTCCCGCCAGCGGAAGGGCCGCGCCGGACTCACCCGCCGCCAGACGCTGGTCGAGCGCACGAGCCTTTTCCAGCGCGTAGTCGGACAGCACCGAGATGTAGGCGTTCAGGTCCTGCGTGGCCGCAACGCGCTCCAGGGATGCCTGAACCGCTTTTTCAGCCGAAATTTCACCGGATTGGACTTTTTGGGAAGTCTCTAAAAGAGTGGACATGGGGGGAAAGATACTTCGGGGGCCGTACCTTGTCGTTGGTGCGGGTGGATGGCCTTACATGAAGTTGGTGGCGCTTTGGGGGCGGCGCTTCGGATGGTGGGAGGCGCTGGGGACTGTCCTTCGGAATGGTGGGAGGCGCTGGGGGCGGCGCTTCGGATGGTGGGAAGCGCTGGGGGCCGCGCTTCGGAATGGTGGGAGGCGCTGGGGACTGCCCTTCGGAATGGTGGGAGGCGCTGGGGGCCACGCTTCGGATGGTGGGAGGCGCTG
>CAZKRC010000006.1:25332-31890 GCA_964555105.1 uncultured Bifidobacterium sp.
CCTTCGGAATGGTGGGAGGCGCTGGGGGCCACGCTTCGGATGGTGGGAGGCGCTGGAATGCTGGAACGAAAATGTCCGTATCCCGGATTACCTGGTCAAATCCGGCGGGGCATTAAAACCTCCCGGAGGCCGTCCCTCGCACCGGGAGAGGCCGCCCCGGGAGGCCACACCCCTCACCCCCCCCGAATCCCCTCCTTGTCCGGAAGGCGGAAGGCGGAAGACGGAAGGCCGAAGGAACAAGTCCCAACAAGAGGCCCAAAAGCTGTGAGCTATCAGCTGTCCGCTGTCAGCTATGAGCTAATTCCGCCACCACTTCAAGGTATACAGCGCCACACCCATGCCGATCAGGCTGCAGATGTTGAATTTGAAACCGAAGCCGAGGCGCACCTTGAACATGTACAGATCGAGCGCCCAGCCGCCGTCGTTGTAGCCGAGGTCGATTTCAAGCGCCTTCACGAAAAAGTTGCGGATGGGATTGTCGGCACCGCCGCCGCTCATCTCACCGAACTTGCCGAGGATGTACCCGAGCGACTCGCCCAGCACGCCGCCCACGATGAGGCCGAGCACCACGAAGAAAATCGTCCAGCCGAGATTTCTGTTGCGTTCCATGTGCGTTTGTCCCCGGCCTGCGGCCCGTTCCCGTTGATTCCCCGTTTCCCGTTCTCGTCCTCGTTCTCATCCTCGTCGCACCGTTGCGCGCGCGGCGACCTCCGACCGGTTCGACCTCCGCGTCACACGCCGGCGTCGTACCCGTCGGGGTAAGTCACCTTCTCAAGACTCAATCCGTGCGGCGGCGCCCAGAAGCGCTCACCCTCGAAACGGTTCGCGAGAATGACCGCCACCAACCCTCCGGACGCATGATCCGGGTGCGCGCCGCGCGCCGCATCGAACGCCGCACCGACCAGCGACCGCACCATTTTGTGGAGGAAGCGGTCGGCTTCGAGGTGCACGTGCAGGAAGGCTCCCGCGCGCTCCACTTCGGCCCGGAGCAGGTGGCACCCGGTGGGCTTGCCATCATCGCGCGGCACGGAAAAACTTAAGAAATCGTGCCGTCCCACGGCACTGGCCAGCTCCGCCGCGAACACCTCGGTGTCGAACCGCCAGGCCGGATGCCAACTGAGCGAGGCCAGCATGGCCACCGGACGCAACGCGATGCGGTAGAGGTAGCGGCGCGACAAAGCGTCGAAGCGGGCGTGAAACGCGTCATCGCAACGCTCCAGGCCGCGGATGCGGATGTGCGGCGCGGCCAGGGCGTTGAGGGAATGCTGCAGACGACGCGGCTCATGCTCCTCGTCGAGATCGACATGGGCCACCTGACCGGTGGCATGCACGCCCGAGTCGGTACGTCCCGCACCGTGCACGCGCACCGGATGGCGCACGACGGTCGTCAACGCGCTTTCCAGCGTGCCCTGCACGGTTTTCGGGCCATCCTGCAATTGCCAGCCGGCGAAAGGAAGTCCGAAATATTCGACGGTGAAACGGTAGCGGGGCATGCAGCGTCCTACACCGCATCCGCGTTCGGACTTTCGACCGGCGGCGGCTTGGGTCGACCCGGCGTCGTGCGCGGGGCGGGGCGGGCGTTCCAGCTCCATTCCGAAGGAGGCAGCGGCGTGGCGGGAGCCGCAGGGGTCGCCGGCACGACGGGGGTCTCTCCCGCCGACTCCCCCGTAGCGACGACGGCGTGCAGCGGGGGCGGCGGTTCGACGGATGCCGCCGGCGACGGCGACGCGGAGGGACTTTCCACAACGGGTTCCGCGAAGGACAGGGCATCGGGGGGGAGGGGCGCGGGGGCCTCCGCGGCGGTCGACGCGCGGTGCGACGCGCGATTCAAACCGGGGTCCTGATCCGGCAGCCGAGGTTCCGCGCGATGCGTCCCGCGCGTGGCGCGGACGGCGCGGGGCTGCGCGCCGATGAGGCCCCCCAGCACCGGCAGGGCCACACCCAATCCCAACAACCACGGCCACAGATCCATGAGCCAACCCAGCAGGCCGAAAACCGAAAGCGTTTCATTGCGCTTGTGCCAGGCCTCCAGCCTGACGTCGACGCGCGCTTCAACCCGCGCGTGCTCCGGGGATGCCTGGACCTGCGGGCGCGCGAGCCCGGCCTCGGCCGTCTGCTTCTGAAACTGAAGGGCGGCGTAGTCGCGGCCCGCCACCTTTAAAAGCGGGATGCGCAGGGGAGTGAGCGCCCCCGCAGCCGCGATCACGAGGAACAGGATCACCCCCCATCCCGCACCTTTCCACATGCCTGATGTCATACCGTTAAAGATAGGTCCCTATGCCCGGCCGGCCCACCGCAAGACCCGAATCCGGTCCCCCCTCTCTCGCGGTGCGGGGTCGCGCGCCCCGCTTTGGCATCACCGCGACGACGGGATGACGAACCCCGCGCGCCACCCCCGCCCCTCCTCCTTTGTACCTTGTCCGCCACTGAATCCGTGCCGTCCCGGTGTGAGCCGGAGCGGCTTTTTCCGCCCGCAGGTGTCCATGAATCCGGTTTCCGCCTTCTTCCGTTTCACACTCCTCCGCACATTCCTTTTCCACGCCCTGCCGGCCTTGGCCCTGGGCGCCGCCGCCGCGCTGTTCGCCCCCTCGCCCGCGCAGGCGCAACCCGTGGACACGCTCGAAGTGTTCGTGTTGTACATCGAGTTCGAGGACGAGAGGGATGCGGGCGACGAGCCGACCACCACCGGGCGCGGCGTGTTCGGGTCGGCCACCGGCAAGGATCATGAATACACTCTGGACCCCACCGGATCCGCGAAGCGCCGCTCGGCGGACTACTTGCTCAAGCGCTTCGACTTCGCGCAGGATTACTTCGACAAGGTCTCGGGTGGCCGCGTGGTGATCAAGCCACGCATTTTCCCCCCGCCCGACGGCAACAACCTCGTGAACAACCCGCCCCGCCTCAAAGATCGTATGAAGGCCTATAATCCGGCGTTCGAGGACAAGGACGCCAAGCAGAAAACCAGCGATTTCTCCTTGCAGCGGGCCATACAACTGATGCGCTTCGTGAGCGAGACCGCAGCGGAGCATAATACCGTATCGAACGACGCCGACAACCCCTTCAAGGTGGCCTTCACGGAAGCCGCCGCCAACCCGTCCCCCAACAAGCACCGCGCCTTCCTGATCTTCCACGCCGGCCACTCCCGCCTGGTGGATGGCGGGACCCTCGGCTACCTGGGTGCCGACACCCCCAACGACTTCACCGACTTCTTCGTCACCAAGGGCGACTTCAAGTACCTCGGGGACTCCGCCAACACCATCACCGCCCTCAAGCGTGACTCGCTGGGCGTGATCGTGAAAGGTGCAACCGGCGACACCACGGTCTCGCAATTCATGATGCTGTCCGAATCCGCCAGCCAGGACGGCGTCAACTGGGGCATCAACGGCATCCTCATCAACCAGCTCGCCCGCCAGATGGGCATGCCCGACCTGTTCGACGTGGTGAAAGGCATCTCCTCCGTGGGCACCTTCGATGTCATGGACTTCGCGGGCTACAACACCATGCAGGGCTTCATCCCGATCCTCCCTTCGGCATGGGTCCGCACATTCATGGGGTGGGACGAGCCGCGCGTGGCGCGGCCGGCGGATGCGGGCAACGGCACGTATTCCGAATACAGGATCCACGCGGCCGACCAGCCGGGTCCGGGACGCACGCGCGCGCTCAAGGTCCCCCTCAACGAGCGCGAATACCTGCTGATCGAAAACCGCCAGCGCGCCGGTCGCGACACGGCGGTGACCGTCTGGTTCAGCAAACCGGCCAACGATCTGGATTACAACTTCACCAAGGACAGCTCGGTCACCGTGCCCTACGCCTTCATCGACTCGCTGTTCCTCGATTCGTTGTGCACCGGCACGGGGCCCAACCCGTGCGCCACCAAAACCCCCAACCCCCACAAGCCGCAAGGGGTCATCACAAAGGCCAGCCACTACGACATGGGCCTGCCCGGCAACGGCCTGCTGGTGTGGCATGTGAACGAATGGTTCATGGAACTCATCCTTCCCTCCGGCGCCGTGAACGCCTACCTGGGCGACACGTTGCGCAGCCAGTACAAGGGGCTGGAGCTCGTGGAAGCCGACGGGGTCCTGAGCATCGGCAAGGAATTCTCCGATCCGCTGGGGCAGCCGGCGTTCGACTATGGCACCGCGCGCGACATGCTGCCGCACGTCTACCGCAAGCGCAAAAATCCGCCGAAGGACACCACGTGGGGCGCGCGCGACACCTTGACCATCCTCGGCGCGCAGGGTTTCGCCAACACAAACGCCTGGAACGACGGCCGCACCCACATCCGCATCGAAGCCATCCTTCCTCCCAACCCCCTGCTCACGGCCGGTGTCAGCAGCTTCAGCGGGGACTCCGTGTACAGCGTCCGCGATTCGGTCATCACCGTGCGCGTGCACTGGGCCGACAGCCTCACCAACCGCACCGTGGCCCGCGCGCCCGGTTCCCTCTGGCCCGTGCGCACCGCCGCCGTCCGCGGCGGGCACGCGGTCTCCATCATCCGCGACGAAACCGGGCGCGCTTACGTGGTGAGCGCGGCGGACACGGGCTTCGTGCAAACCTACGCGTCCACCGGTCGCCCGGCCCTCGCCGCGCGCGACACCGTGCGCGACCAGGCCTTCTACGACAGCGTGACCGTACTGCTCTCCTCCGGCAACAGCCGCTCCGACAACGCCGCGCCGGTCAACTCCCTGATCGACTCCGCCGGCACCCTCCTCGGGACCGCGACCTCCGGGGACTCCGTACTCGCGGTGCTCACCGCGCGCGGCCTCCGTCTCGTGCGCCCCCGCGCCGACTCGCTCGCCGCCGCCTGGGACACCACCGTGACGCCGCGTCTGCGCGGCGGCCTTGACACGCTGCTGCCCTTCGCCGGCAAGGCCGGCCCCATGGTGTGGGGCGGACGCGTCTACGCGCTCGACAGCACGGGCGCATTGCGCGGCTGGAACCTCGACGGTGGCGCGCCGCTGACCGCGCCCCTGCCCGCCGGAGGCGACTGGCATGCGCTTGCCGGCATCATCGTGAAGTCGAGCACGGACTCCGCGCAGGTGCTGGTCGGCGGCCGCATGCACGGCGTCGGCGCCGCCGTGCTCGTGAGCCCGACCGGCGATACCACGAACCTGCAGCCGAAGTGGGGCCCACGTTGGCTGGGCGAACAGGCCGACAGCCTCGAGACCTTCACCGTCACCGTTTCCGACTTCGACCGCGACACCGCGGGCCATGACGACGCGCTGCTGCTCGGCGCGCGCGGCGCGGCGTTGATCTTCAAGGCGCAGCCCGGCGTGTCCCAGGGAACCGCCTTCCCCGGTTGGCCGCAACGCCTGCCGCGCAGCAACACCTTCCAGGATTCCCTGGGATCCTACGTCGGCGAAGACGCCTCACCCCCCGCCCTCACCGACCTCGATCGCGACGGCCACCCCGACATCGTGTTCTCCGGCGCCAACGGCGTGTATGCCTACGACTGGCGCGGCGCCTCCCTGCGCGGCTGGCCCTTCCGTCCGCAGCAACGCCAGCTGGTGGGCTTCGGCTACGCCAACCGCCACCAGCCCGGTGGCGTCATCGGCTCGACCCCGCTCGCGGTCTCCCTGCGCGGATCGCCGGTCGTGCTCGTCGCCACACCCGACGGCCTCGTGTATGCCGCCGACAGCGCGGGCAAGGCGGTCAAATACTCTTCCTTCCTCCCCGAGCTGGGCAAGGGAACCGGCTCATTGATGAGCAACAAGGCCGACTGGCCGCTCACCGCGGGCGGCCTCACGCTCGACTCCCTGCGGCCCGCCACCGTGCACCTCGCACTGGCAACGCTCGACTCCGGCGTCACGTCCGCGAGCGCGGCCACGCGCGACCTCAGCCTCATCGCGTACAGCGCGACGGGCTCGCTCAACGCCTGGATCCTGCGTGAGGCGCGACCCGGTGCCCTCAACTGGCCGCAACCCGGCGGCGACGCGGGACGATCGCAGCGTCTCGACGCCTCGCTGCTTCCGCGCGCGGCGGCCACCGGCCCGGCCGAAGCCATCGAGGAATTCCACCTGTACCCCAGCCCGCTGCGCGGAGGCGTCGCCAAGGTGCACCTGAAGCTGGGCACGGAGGCCGCGACCGGCGCGCGCGTCCGCGTTTACGACCTGTCGGGACGCGTGGTGAAGGACGAGCGCTGGGACGTCAGGGCGGGTGGCACGCAGCCCACGCGCACCCTCGACCTGCGCCACCTCGGCCCCGACGTCTACAGCGTCCTCTGCGAAGTCACCTTCCCCGGCGGCAAGAAAACCAAATGGCAAAAGCTGGGAGTGGTGAAGTAGGAAGGCCGGAAATGGCCACAGGGTTGATGAACTCCCTGCGGCCGCCCTCCGTCGTTGGTGCGAAGCTCCGGTGGCCTTGGCGTGTCGTTGGTTCCGTACCCTGCAGGCGCGGCTTCGGCATGGTGTGATCGACCTCCGGGAAGTTTGAACCCCGCCCGGTTTGAAACTTCTCATAGAATCGGAAAATTTTTCTCAATGGATGTCCGGGCATGCGGAATAAAATCCGCAAGGCCCCCCTGCGGACTTCCCACCATCCAAAGAGCGGCCCCCA
>CAZKRC010000006.1:31990-34276 GCA_964555105.1 uncultured Bifidobacterium sp.
ATAAAATCCGCAAGGCCCCCCTGCGGACTTCCCACCATCCAAAGAGCGGCCCCCAAAGCGCCACCAACCTCATGTAAGGCCATCCACCCGCACCCACGACAAGGTACGGCCCCCGTAGTATCTTTCCCCCCATGAATACCATCACGCATCAATCCGTCGTCGGCATCGAATACACTCTCAAGAGCAACACCGGGGAGGTCGTCGATTCCAACGTCGGGGGCGAGCCGCTGTTCTTCATCCAGGGCCTTGGCACCATCGTCCCGGGCCTCGAAATCGCGCTCAACGGCCGCGCGCTCGGCGACAGCTTCGACGTCGAAGTGAAGGCCGTGGACGGCTACGGCGAGTACGACGCGGAACGTCGTCGCGCGATCCCGCGGGCCTCCGTGCCCCAGCTCAAGGATGTCGAGCCCGGCGCCATGCTGCAGGCCACCGGCCCCGAAGGCACGTCGGTCGTGACCGTCGCCGAAGTCAACGACACCGAAATCGTCATCGACGGCAACCACCCGATGGCCGGCAAGGACCTGTTCTTCTCCATCGTGGTCAAGGAAATCCGCGAAGCGACGGCCGAAGAGCTTGAGCACGGCCACGTCCACGGTCCCGGCGGGCATGACCACTGATGGCTCACAGCTGACAGCGAACAGCTCGTAAACGCGTAGGCTTGAGCCGGCATCGTGTAATAACGTCGGCTCTGTCAGCATCCCGGTTGTATGCGCAGAAAAGCCCGCGTGGACAGTGGACAGGCTGCAAGCTGTCCGCTGTCCGCTGTCCGCTCTTAGCTAACTTTCCTCTCATGTCCTCCTTTCGCCTCGCCGTGGTCCAGTGCCGCGGAAACGCCCTGATCCCCGACCGTTTCGACACCATGGTCCGCCTCATCCGCGAGGCGGCCGCAGGCGGCGCGCATGCCGCCCTGCTTCCCGAACTCGTCCTGCACGACTATTTCTGCATCGAGGAAACCCAGCAAAACTTCGACCTCGCGCACACGCTCGAGTCCGACGCATCGCGGGCCCTGCAGGACCTCGCCAAGGAGCTCCGCATCGCGCTGGTGTTCCCCTTCTTCGAGCGGCGCACGGCGGGCATCTACCAGAACTCCGCCGCGGTGTACGATGCCGACGGCTCCGTCGCCGGCCTGTACCGCAAGATGCACATCCCGCACGATCCCGGATTCAACGAGAAGTACTACTTCACCCCCGGTGACCGGGGCTTTCAAGCCATTCCCACACAGGCTACGCAGGGGGGGAAACTCGGGGTCCTGATCTGCTGGGACCAATGGTTCCCCGAGGGTGCGCGCCTGACGGCGCTTCAGGGCGCGGACGTATTGCTTTACCCGACCGCCATCGGTTGGGACGATGAGGAATCGGCCGCGGCCGCCAAGGAGCTTGGGCCCGAAGCCGCCGCCGCGCTGGAAGCCCGCCACCTCGACGCCTGGGTGACCATCCAGCGCAGCCACGCCATCGCCAACGGCCTGTTCGTCGCCGCCTCCAACCGCGTCGGCCGCGAAGGCCACCTGCGCTTCTGGGGCAACTCGTTCATCGCGGGCCCGGGCGGCGACATCATCGCGCGCATGGATTCCGAAACCGAAGGCGTGATCTACGCGGACATCGAATCCCGGCGCATCGAAAGCGAACGCCGCACCTGGCCGTTCCTGCGCGATCGCCGCATCGACGCGTACGGCGGCCTCCTCGACCGCAGCGCGCACTGACATGACTCCCTCTTCCGCTCCGCACACTGTTCCCGCCACCTCCACGCTGCTGCTGCCTGCCGAGTGGGCGCCGCAACGCGCCGTGTGGTTCACCTGGCCGCAGAATGCCGCGACATGGACGCCCGTGTGGGACGATGCGCGCGCGACGTATGAGGTCGTGATCGCGCAGGCGTTGCGTTTCCAGGACGTCAACCTGCTGGTGTCGACACCGGAACTGAAGGCGGAGCTGGAGGTCCGGCTCGCACCCGCGCGCACGGACAAGCCGCATGCGCTGTCGATCCTGGTGTGCTCCACCAACGACAGCTGGATCCGCGATTACGGCGCACAAACCGTGCGTGAGACCGACGCGGGCGGCGTCGTGAAACCGGCGATGATTTCCTTCGGCTTCAACTCGTGGGGCGGAAAGTATCCGCCGTGGGATGCCGACAACGCCGTGCCGGACTTCATGGCGGCGTTGCGCGGCTACACGCGCTACGATGTCCCGCTGATCCTCGAGGGCGGTTCCATCGACGTCAACGGCGAAGGCCTGCTGCTGACGACGGAGTCGTGCCTGCTCAACCCCAACCGCAACCCGTCGTACACGAAAG
>CAZKRC010000007.1:0-31976 GCA_964555105.1 uncultured Bifidobacterium sp.
GAACTTGAGCTGGAACTGATAGATCATGAAGGGCAGCTGCTTGTAGCTGCTCAGGTAGTAGCGCGCGAGGTCGGTGACGGCCTCTTCGTGCGTCATCGCGAGCACCATGGGGTGTTCGCCGCGGTCCTTGAAGCGCAGCATTTCCGCGCCGATGGCCTCATAGCGACCCGACTCCTGCCACAGCTCTGCGGGCTGCGCGAGCGGCAGTTCGACCTCCTGGCCCTCCACTTTGTCCATCTCGTCGCGGATGACCGCTTCGATCTTCTGCAGGACGCGTTTGCCGAGCGGCATCATCGAGTACAGGCCCGAAGACAGCTGCTTGACGTAGCCGCCGCGGAGAAGGAAAACGTGGCTGGGGAGCTCGGCACCCGTGGGGGCTTCGCGGAGGGTCTTGACGACGAATCTGGAAACGCGCATAGTGGGGGAAAAGTAGCTCATAGCTGACAGCTTACAGCGGACAGTCGAAAACCACCAACCTTCGCGTAGGCGGGGGTGTCTGGAAGGTCGTGTGGGGACGCGGGACGTCGAATGTCGGTCAGGGTGGCAACACGGAGGTTTTGCTGCTTCGGTTATTCAGCGGTGTCCCGCGAGGGATTCCCGCTTTACAGATGTTTGTGTTGCTGTCCGCTGTCCGCTGTGAGCTGTCCGCTTCTCCCGTCACATCCTCGATTTCTGAAACCCGTCGATGGCCACGGCGAGGCGGCGCGCGATCTCGCGCTGGCCGGTGCTGGAAGCCAGCACGCGCCGGTCGCGGTCATGCGTGAGGAAGCCCATCTCGAACAGCACGGCGGGCATGTACGCGCCCACCAGCACGAAGAAGCCGGCCTGGCGGGCGCCCGTGCTGTACTTGGGGATTTCGAAACCGGCGAAGTTGCGCACGATCGATTCGGTGAGGGATTCGCTTTGCTTGGAGTACAGGTTCAACTGATGTTCCAGCAGGATCCAGTCGAGCGGCGAGATCTCGGTTTTCTTGCCCTTGCCGCCCTGTTGTTCCTCGATCGCCTGGTTTTCACGCCGGGCGATGGCCTTGTCTTCCTCGCTCTCGGCTTCGCGGAGGATGTATCCCACGTAGCCGGTGACGGTGGCAAGGCGCGAGGCCGTGCCCGCGATGGAGTTGCAGTGCAGGCTGATGAACAGGTCGCCCTTGTTTTCGGAGGCGAATTTGGGACGCTCCTGCAGGGTCTTGTACACATCGGTTTCGCGTGTGAGCAGAACCTTGTAGCCGCGCTTCTCCAGTTCCGTGCGCAACAGTTTGGCCACGGCCAGATTGACGTCGGCCTCACGCACGCCCTTCACCACCGCACCCGGATCCTTGCCCCCGTGACCGGCATCGACGATGATGGTGCCGCGCGTGTTCCCCGAATCCGTGGGAACGGGCGCACGCACGGTGATCAGCCAGCCGGTGCCGTCTTCGAGCGGCGCGAGTGACGCGCTGTCGTTCGCGCCGCGCAGACGTACCGTCAACTGGGTGGTGGAACCCTGCTGGCGCGCCTCGATGCTGTGCAGGCCGCTGTTGCCGCCATCGGGCGGGGCCAGACGGCGGGGCACGCCGGTCGCGAGCGAACCGCCGAAGGCCCGCACGATGAAATGGGGGCGGGTGAGCACTCCCTGCCATTGCGCTCCCGGAGAGACGTGCACGCGCACCGTGGTCACGCCGTCGGCATGTTCTTCCAGGATCATCGCGGTGATGTGTCCCGGAGGGACGGTGTCGGTGGCGGCGGGAGGGGGCGCCAGCGGCGGCAGCATGGGCACGGAAGGGGCCGCCGCATTCTGCGGGGGAGGAGCGGCGCCCGGCTCCAGCCCGAGGCCGTAGGGCGTTTTCATCACGCGCAACAAGGGACGCAAGGGGATGTAGATGCGTTCGGGGCCGCGCCGAACGGGGTAGGTCAGGTTGTGGACCTTCCCCTGTACCGAGAAGAACGGGTTGTCGAGCGTGAAGGACCAGGCGCGGCCCTTCGGGTCGAGCAGCGAAAGTTGTTGCGCGTCACCATCCCATTGCGGAACCGCGGAAAACAGGTCGCCCAGGAACTCCGCGGAGACGTACGCGACGTCCTCGAAGCTGGTGTCGGCGTAAATGCCGCCGTTGTAGGTCACCGGCGTGGTGGAGGAGGGCCCGTTGACATAGGGCGGAAACGAAACGGTGGCGAAACCCAGAACGGCCAGGAGCAAAACCCCCGGAAGCCCGCGCATCACCCTTCCCGGCAGCGTGCGCCGCAGTGTCGTGCCGCAATCACGGAGGCGATGGAAAACGCGCATGGGTTACCGGTTCCGTGCCCGCAAGGCCCGCGCGATCTCGACCTTGGCTTCCTGCTTCATCTTGTCGGCGCGCTTGTCGTGCGCGGCCTTGCCTTTCCCCACCCCCACCAAAACCTTGAGCTTGTCGCCCTTGAAGTACGCCTTGAGTGGCACCAGCGTGTGTCCTTGACGGGACGAGGCCTCGTCAAGTTCGCGGATCTCCTTGGCGTGGGCGAGCAGTTTGCGTTCGCGCCGCGGTACGTGGTTGAACTGGTTGCCCTTGGCGTACTCGTCGATGTGCGCACCCACGAGGAAAAGTTCTCCGTTGCGGGTCTGGACGAAGGATTCGGACAACGACATCTTGCCCATGCGGATGGACTTGATTTCGGTGCCTTTCAGAACGATTCCGGTCTCGTAGGTTTCGAGGATATGGTAATCGAACCGGGCGCGGCGGTTTTCAATGGTGGGAAGGGGATGGGACACGAGGATAAAGTTAGGAAGGAGAAGCCGGAACGTTGGAGTTTGGGGAAGAAAGCGTCAGAAAGCCGCGGCACGCAACGCGATGGCGCGCGGCGCGCCGCGTCACTCAGGTCGCGGCGGCTTCGGCCTGGCCGTCGGTCGTGTCGGGCTCTTCCGGCGATGCGGGCTGTGCGGACTCCGCGGGCGGAATCTCGGCGCGCGGCGTGCCGGTGGACCCGGATTTCTTCGCTTTCGCCTTGAGCTTTTCCTTTTCCCCGTTCAGGACGGACTTCAGCTCCTTGCTGGCTTCGAAGACGGGCTTGAAGCCGGCCTCGATGTACACCATTTCACCGGTGCGGGGATTGCGCGCCTCACGGGCTTTCTTTTCCTTGACCTTGAAACGGCCGAAGCCCCGGATCTCGATGTTCTTGCCGTCGCGCAACGACTTGGAGATGGAATCAAGGAAGCATTCCACGATCACCTTCGTATCGACCTGGGTAAGCCCGGTACGATCCGCGATGGCATCGACGATATCTTTTTTGGTCACGTTTCCCATGGCTCTGGATAAACATATAACACAAGTGGACGGAAAAGGACAAGGGTGGGGGAAAGTCGCGCGCAGGGAGCCGGAACCCGTCGTGCGGGGCGGGCCGTAAAAGCCCGCCGGGGACGCTATCCTTTGGCCTTCAGTCCCGTGAAATCACGCTGGCGCGCGGTTTCGTACAGGCACAGCGCCAGAGCCACCGACGCATTGTACGAATGCACGTCTGCGGTCATGGGCAAAAGAAGGCGGCCCGTCAGGCAGCGCGCGATATGGGGGGGGATGCCGCGGTCTTCGCCACCGGCGACCAGCACGAGCGGCCCGGTGAGGTCCGCGTGGTGGGCGTGCCGGTCGGCCTGCGCATCCAGTCCCAGCACCGCGAATCCCGCGGCGGCGAGCTCCTGGAGGTCCTTCGCGATGTCCTGGGAACGGCAGATGGGCACGAGGTTTTCGGTTCCCGCGGCCGCCTTGGCGCCTGCGGGGGTGAGACCGGTGGAGCCCTTGCCGGGCAGGAGGATGGCGTCCACACCGAGGGCGGCGGCGGAACGGATGCCCGCGCCGAGATTCCGGGGGTCCTCGAAGGCGGCGGGCACGAGGATCAGGGGCGCATGGCCTTCTGCCTTGCGGGCGAGCAAGCGGTCGCGTACGTCGCTCCACGCTTCCAGTTCGCGCGCTTCGCAGAAGGCGAGCACGCCCTGGTGAGGGCCGGGGAACCACTGGTCAAGCTGCGTCTTGGCGAGCTGCTGTACCTGGATTCCGGCGTCTTCGGCGCGCTTTTGCAGGTTGAACAAGCGGCGGTCTTGCGCGCCGCGCTGAAGCACGAGCCGACGCACGCGCCGGGGCGTGTCGCGAAGCAGGGATTCCACGGCGTGGAGGCCGCCGGTCACGGCGGAGGGGTCGATACGGCGGGGCATGGGGAGGTCCTGGGGTGGGCGTTACGGGGAGGCGGTAAACAGTACAGCAATACAACCATACAACAGTACGTTTGGGGGCGTTCTCCCCTTACTGCTGTATTGCTGTACTGTTGTGCGGTACTTCTACGTCTTCGACGCCGCGAACTTTTCGATCGATGCCAGGAACTCCTCGAACAGGTAGTGCGAATCCTTGGGGCCGGGGCTGGCTTCGGGATGGTACTGCACCGAATAGGCCGGGAGGGAGGTGTGGCGCAAACCGGCGACGGTGTTGTCGTTCAGGTTGACGTGGGTGATCTCGGCGACCTTCGGGTCGATGGAGGCGGGATCCACCGCGAAGCCGTGGTTCTGCGAGGTGATCTCCACCTTGCCGGTGCGCAGGTCCTGCACGGGGTGATTGGCACCCCGGTGTCCGAACTTGAGCTTGAAGGTGGAGGCCCCCAGCGAGCGGGCCAGCAACTGGTGGCCGAGGCAGATGCCGAAGATCGGGCGCTTGCCGAGCAAACCCTGGATCGTGTCCACCGCATAGTCGAGCAGGGCGGGGTCGCCGGGGCCGTTGCTGAGGAGGATGCCGTCGGGGTTCGCCGCCAGGATCTCTTCGGCCGTCGCGGACGCGGGGAAGCGGATGACGTTCGCCCCCAGGTCGCGCAGTTTGCGCAGGATGTTTTGCTTGGCACCGTAATCGATGGCGGCGATGGTCCAGTTCACCGGACGCGCCGCAGGCGGCGTGAAGGAGATTTCGTGCTCGCCCGCATCCCATGTGCGGGGCGTATCCACGGTGACTCGGGCCACGTGGTCGACTTCGGAGATGGAGCGGACGTTGCGCGCGGCGTTGATCACTTCCCGCAAGTCGTAGTCGCCGGTGACGAGTACGCCGTTCTTGGCTCCCGTTTCACGCAGGATGCGCGTGAGGCGGCGCGTATCGATTCCCTGGATGCCGGGAACGCCCTGCGCCTTGAGGTAATCGGACACGGTGGCGACGCTGCCGTCGGCACGGAAATTGGAGGGATAGGGACAGACGCTTCTGACGATCAGGCCCGTCGCCTGAATGCGCATCGATTCGACGTCTTCCAGGTTGACGCCGTAGTTGCCGATTTCAGGATAGGTCATGGTGACCAGCTGGCCGGCATAAGAGGGGTCGGTGAGGATTTCCTGGTAACCGGTGAGCGAGGTGTTAAAGCAAACCTCACCTTCAACACGGCCTTCCGCGCCGAAACCTTCGCCTTCGAAGGTGTTTCCGTCTTCCAGGGCCAGTACTGCTCTCACCGCTGCTCCTTGCCGAAAATTGCCATTCTCAAGAAATTTACCCGTTTCGGGAGGTTGAGAAAATCCGCAACCGCCGTTCCGTCACGAGGGCGTCCAAACGTTGGTCGTGAGGCTCCAAAGGTAGTTTTTTGCGCACTCGCTGTGCCTCATACGCCAGGCCGGCTTTCCAGGTGACGGCTCCGTCCTTTGACTCCGGATCGGTGTCGGTGCCCAGGGTGGTCGTGTCCTTGTAAATCTCCAAAAACCGGTCGTAAAAACCTTTTCCACGGCCGATCCGCCCTCCGTTTTCGTCGAACGCGGTTCCCGGAACGAGGATGAGATCGGGATGCAAGCCGGTGTCGGGAGCGAGGTCGGCGCGCGGTTCCAGGATGCCGAAGGCTCCTTCGTCGAGATCGCGGTCGTAATCCCGCACCGGGACCATCACCATGTCGGAACGAGTGGACGGCGTGGCGGTCACCCGGGGCAGAAGGACCGTTTTTCCGTCCGCGAGCGCGCGCCTGATCATGGGCTCGGTGTCGAGCTCCTCGCGTGTTCCGCAGAACAGCGCGATCGTGGAGGCGTTGCGGTACACGTCCCACGCGACGAGAACCTCCAGGGCGGCATTCGCGGCCAAGGCCCGGTCCGCGGAAGGAATGCTTCGGACGGCGTCGAGCGCCTCGCGGCGCAACGCCGCCTTGGCGTTACGGACCGCATCCGCGCTGTCCTTGAGGTTTTCCTCCAGCGCGAGCGCGTCGAATTGTTGTTTCACGTCGCGCTGCAGCGCGTTCCATTTGCGTTTCATCGTCGCGAACCCGCGTGCGAGCGTTCCGATTTTCGACGGATCGATGAAGACCAGCGCGACGATGATGATCAGCGCGAGTTCACCCAGGCCGAGGGAGTCAAGCATGGGAAGCCTTGAGGGGGAAACCTGAAATCTGCGCCGAAGGCATGAGGCCGCGCAACGGATGAATCAATCTGAAATCTGAAACAGAGAACAAGGGGCGTGCTGGCAGAGACGACCGCTCCGTGGAGGGCTGAAAGGGCAAGGCATCCTGTGAAGGCATCACGATGCGGCTCCTTTCTGACTTCTGATTTCTGATTTCTGATTTTCTTTGGGTCCTGCAATCGCACAGACTCCGATGGAGGCCAGGTAGAGCGTGATCAACGGCAAGGCCATCAGGAGTTGCGAGACCGGATCGGGCCCGGGGGTCAGCAATGCCGCCACGACGAAGATGATGACGACCGCGTACCGGAAAAACCCCCACATCCCCTTGACGTTTATGAGGTCGAGTCTGGCCAGCAGGAAAACCGCCACCGGCAGTTCGAAAATCACGCCGAAAGCCAGCAGGAACTGGATGATGAAAGCGGCATACGTGGCCTGACGCCAACTTTGTGTCACCGCGCCGTCCATGTAGTTCGCGAGAAAACTGAGCCCTGCGGGCAGTACGGCGTAATAGCAGAAGGCGGCGCCGGCCACGAACATGAAGATGAAGCCCAGGAATGTGGAGAGGAACAGGCGGCGTTCGTTGCGGTAAAGACCCGGCGCGAGAAAGCGCCACGCCTGCCAGGTGATCCAGGGAAAGGAGAGGAAGATGCCCGCGATGAGCGAGAGTTTGAAACTCGTCATCACCGTTTCCATGGGCGAGGTGGCGATGAAGGCGACGTCGAGATTCTGGCGCGTGATGGGGCCTGCGATCCAGGCCCAGAGCTCCTCCCACTTCCAATACGCGAGCGCTGCCCCCAAGGCCACGCCGATGGCGGCTTTCAGGAGCCGGTTACGCAGTTCCCGGAGATGGTTCCAGAACGTGGGGGCGTCGGTGGCCACGAAAATTCAGCGGGATCCGGAAGCGCCCGTCAGGCGGAGGGACGGTTTCCGCTCGTCTCTGAGGTCTCGGTCGTTTCGACAGGTTTGGCAGGGGACTTCGCCTCTCCGGCGGAAGCTTCCTCTTCCTTCATCGCGCCTTTGAAATCCTTGATGCCTTTGCCCAGGCCTTTGGCGATTTCCGGGATCTTCTTGGCGCCGAAAAGCAGGATGACGATCAGGAGGATGATGATGAGTTCGGTAGGGCCGAGGTTCGGCATGGGGACCTCCGTGAGGGATATACAGGAAAGCTAGAAAACGGGCCGGTATGATGCCCGCATGCTGTTTTGCCCCTCTACCGCTTACGCTTGTACTTCTCCGCCGCTTTCATCCACGGTTCCAGCAGGAGGTTCTCCTGCCACTGCATCCATTGCGCGGCTTCGCGCACGCATTCCGGGTTTTTGAAGCCGCTGGTGGCGACAGCCATCATGACCGCCTTGGGGGCGATCAACGAGGGGTCGAGTCCGAGGTCGGACGCGATCCGGTCCCGGATGTCGCGCATCTGGGCGAGCAACTCCGGATGCGGCGCCCGCGGCGGTCTTTTGGGAGGCGGCGGAGGGGAGGGCCAGCTTTCCGGGGCGGCGTCCAGCGCATCTTCGGCAGCATCGAGAAGGGCATCCCGCAACTGCGGATTGAGACGAGACGGCAGGCGGGGCCATTCTTCGGGAAAGCCTTCTTCCGGGACGCTTTCAGCGAAGCGTAGCAGAATGTCGGAAGGCAGGATCTTGAAGCTCGGCAGATCGCGTTGGCTGGCCGCCTGTTCCCGGACGTGCCACATTTCCTTGAGAACCGCAAGCTGGCGTGGCCGCATGCGGGATGATCCCGTGATGCGCCATGCTTCCGAACGGTCGTTATCCTTGAGACGCTGCGTGGCGCGGATCAGGGCTTCACAGCTCTCGCGGTGCCAGGAGAGGCGCCCTTTGGCTTCAAGCTCGCGCGTGAGGATCTTGTGGAGGGCCGGCAGGTAGAAGGTGTCCTGGGCGGCGTAGTCCACCAGATCCTGGGCGAGGGGGCGGCGGGACCAGTCGGCTTTCTGCCCCTCCTTGGGAATGCTCACGCCGAAGTAGTCCTGGATCAGCGCGGCGAGGCCGAAAGCCGATCGCCCCAGGAGCTGGGCCGCAAGCATGGTGTCGAAAATCGAATGGGGTTTGAAGCCCAGTTGGCGCAGCATGCGCATGTCGTAATCGAGGCCGTGGCCGATGAGGGGCTTGCGCGCCAGCGCCTCGCGCAGGGCCTTGACGTCGAGTTTGGCCAAGGGATCCACCAACCAGCAGCGGCCTTTCGCCAGGATCTGCATGAGGCAGATCTTGGCGTGGTAGTGATGCATGCTGTCCGCTTCGAGGTCGAAATACACGACATCGGAGGCCTTTACGGCGCGAATGACGCGCTCGAGGCCTTCCGGCGTGTCGATCCATTCGGAGGGATAGCGGGTCGCGGGGACGGCGGCCTTGAAGAAGCGGCCTAGAATTCGGTTTAGCAAGGCGCGAAAGTTAATAAACCGACACGTGATTTTTAGCCGCGAAAGCGGAACATCCTCGAAGGGGGGCGCACCCGGGCCGGTTCGCTTCCGGAGCCCGCATTCCCGCATTCGTCCCCCAGGACTTATTTTGGGCATTATGAATTCGGCAACGACCTCCGTGAAACGCGCCCTGACAGGCATCAAACCCACCGGCGAACCCCACCTCGGCAACTGGTTGGGGGCCATCGAGCCGGCGCTGGGCCTCGCCCGCGATTACGACACCTACTACTTCATCGCCGACTACCACGCCCTGACCACGGTGCACGCCGGTGACAGCCTGCGCAAGTACGTCCGCGACATCACGGCGGCCTACCTGGCCTTCGGCCTGGATCCGGCCTGCTCCGTGTTCTACCGGCAGTCCGATGTTCCCGAGATCTTCGAGCTGTCGTGGATCCTTTCATGCTTTACCCCCAAGGGATTCATGAACCGGGCCCATGCCTACAAGGATTTCGTGACGCGCAACCAGAAGGCCGGGAAGGACGAAGACGCGGACATCAACATGGGGTTGTTCGGCTACCCCGTCCTGATGGCGGCCGACATCCTGATGTTCAACGCCGATGTGGTGCCCGTGGGTGCCGACCAGAAGCAGCACGTGGAGTTCGCGCGCGACATCGCGCAACGGTTCAACGCGAACTATGCGCAGGAGGTGTTCACGCTGCCCGAGCCGCGCATTTCCGAGGCCGTGAAAACCATCACCGGCCTCGACGGCCGCAAGATGAGCAAGAGCTACGACAATACCATCCCGCTGTTCCTTGACGAGAAACCGCTGCAAAAGCGCATCAACCAGATCGTCACCAACTCCCAGGAGCCCGCGGATCCCAAGAACCCCGATGAAAGCCATGTGTTCGCGCTGCATCAACTGCTGCTTGACGATGCGGGCGAAGCGCGCGTGCGCGCGGTGTATCGGGCGGGGGGCATGGGATGGGGCCAGGCGAAGAAGATGTTCTTCGAGGACCTCAACGAACGCCTCAAGGGACCGCGCGCGGAGTACAACCGCCTCATCGCCGATCCGGGGCACCTCGACGCGATCCTCGCCGATGGCAAGGACCGCGCCCGCGCCGTGGCCGTTCCGTTCCTGGACAAGGTGCGGGCGTTGGTCGGAGTCAGGTAAGGGAAATCAGAGAGCAGAAATCAGAAATCAGAAAGGAAGGTGGGCCACCGTGAGGTCGTCATGTCTTTGTTGATCGAAGGTTTTTGCTCTGATGGTTGATCCTGAGGCTCCTTTTGCGTTTCTGTGTTGGTTTCTGATTTCTGATTTCATATTTCTGATTTTCCCCGGAGGCCATCCCCCATGTTCACTCTCCCCATCGGTTCTTCCGCCCCCGACTTCTCTCTCGCCGGCAGCGACGGCAAGACTCATGACTTCGCGTCCGTGAAGGGTGCGAACGGCACGCTGATTTTCTTCACCTGCAATCATTGTCCTTATGTGGTCGGCAGTGAGGAACGCATGAAGGAACTGTTCGCGGAAACCGCACCGCGCGGCATCTCCATGGTGGCGATCCACTCCAACGAAACCGACGGACACCCGCAGGATGCGTTCCCGCTGGTGATCGAGCGCATGAAGGAGATGGGCTTCGGGTGGTTGTCGCTTGACGACGGAAAGCAGTTCACCGCGAAGGCGTATGGGGCGACGCGCACGCCGCACTACTTCCTGTTCGACAAGGACGGCGTGCTGGTGTACACCGGACGCATGGACAATTCGCCCCGCGATGCCTCCAAGGCGGAAACGAACGAACTGCGCGATGCCATCGAGGATCTGCTCGCGGGGCGTGCAGTGCGCGTGCCGCAAACCGACGCGATCGGGTGCAACGTGAAGTGGTGGGACCAGGAGCGTCACTGGATGCCGGCGGATGCATGCGACCTGGACTATCTCGACGGGAAGTTTCCGAAGGGATCATAGAATGGTGCAGCAATAGAACAATGCTGCATTGTTCTATTGAATGTGCACTAGACGGTTACACCCCGGGGTTCATAGGTTCCCCGCCATGCGCCCCCCGTCTCCAGACCGCCCCGGTTTCCGCAGTCGTCAGGCCGACGGTCCCGACAACCGGTTCGAGAGCCTCGCCGTGGAGTACGACGAGGGTGTCGAACGTCCCCAGGCGATGCGGGTCTACAAGGAAGTCTCCAAAAGCATCCTGTCCCGCAACGAAAGTCCGGACATCCCCTTCCGGTTTTCGGTGAATCCCTACCGGGGGTGTGCGCATGCGTGTTCGTACTGTTACGCGCGCCCCTACCACGAATACCTCGGCTGGAATGCGGGTACCGATTTCGATACGCAAATCGTTGCCAAGATCAACGCACCGGAGCTGCTGGAGAAGGAGTTGCGCAAGCCTTCGTGGCACGGGGATTCCATCGTGTTCTCGGGCGTGACCGACTGCTACCAGCCCGCCGAGAGCGCCCTCCGGATCACGCGGCGTTGCCTCGAGGTCTGTCTGCGACACGATACGCCGGTGGGTTTGATTACGAAGTCGGTTCTCGTGCTGCGCGACCTCGACGTGCTCGAAGCGCTGGCGCATTCGGAGACGGGGCCCGGCGCCACGGCGGCGATCTCCATACCCTTCTGGGACACCGCCGATGCCCGCCTGATGGAGCCCTTCGCCGCGCCGCCCGAGGCGCGCTTCCGCGCCCTGGAAAAACTCTCCGCCGCGGGTGTGCGCACCGGCGTGTCCGTCAGTCCGGTCATCCCGGGGTGGAATGATGCGGACATTCCGAAGATCCTGAAACGCGCGGCGGAGTGCGGTGCGTCCTTCGCGTTCTATACCTTGTTGCGCCTGCCCGGCGCGGTCGAACCCGTATTCCTGTCGCGCCTCCGGCGCGACTTTCCGGAACGCGCGGGCAAGGTGGAACACCACATGCGTGAAACGCATGGAGGCGGGCTCAAGCACACGGGATTCGGCGACCGCATGCGCGGCACCGGGAAGATGGCTACCGTGATCGCCGATCTTTTCCGTGTGCACGTCCGCAGGAACGGGCTCGACCGCGCGCCGCCCGGCAACATGCGCGTGCCGCGGAAACGTGCCGACACGCCCCGGAGCTCCGCGCCGGGGGATGCGCCCATCGTCCGCCCGTCCGGCATCCAGACGGATTTATTCGGCTGAAGTCGCGGCTTGGGCCCGCGCCGCTTCCCGCGCGGCCACGAGGCGCGCCACGCCTTCGTGGAAGGCGTCCGGCGGCGTGAGCAGACTGATTACGACGGTTTCCTCGTCGTCGAAGTCGAAGAAATAACCCGGTTGCACCAGTACGCCCGCCTCTTCGACCAACCGGACCGCGAACGCCTCGTCGTCCCCGATTCCGTCGCAGCGCACCGGAACGCACCAGCCGCCCTCGGGCCACAGCGGTTCGAAACCCTTCACTCCGGACGCGTGCGTGCGCAGCGTCGCAAGGTTCGTGGCGAGCCGTGTCCTCAGCGGTTCCTGGAACTCGTGCCGCCGCCGCAACAGTTCCGTGCAAGCGAGTTGTGAGGCCGTGCTCACGCTCAGGGCCGCATCGCACATCCACTCCAGAATCTCGGCCGCAACGGCCTTGTCCGACGCGTCTCCGTCGACGTGAATCCACGCCAGCTTGAGTTGCGGCAACCCGACCAGTTTCGACAACCCGTTCAACGTGAATACCAGCGGGCCGTCGGAAGCGATGCGCGTCGCACGGCCGCCGTCATGGCGGTAGTCCGCGAACACTTCATCCACCACGAGCGCAAGCCCACGTTCACCGGCGAGTTCCACGAGCCATGCCGCATCCCCGGAAGCGAGCGCGTTCCCGGTGGGATTGTTGGGCGACACGATCACGATGATCCGGGTGCGGGGGGTGAGCGCCGCGACCAGTGCGTCCCGGTCGAGGCACCAGTGCGTCGCGGCGGGCAGGGGAGTGGTCCCCCGGGTTTCGGGCAGGGGCACGAGGGGGTAGGGGACGAGTCTTAGGCCGGCCAGATCGGTGAGCGTTTCCAGCAACGGGTAGGACGGGCGCGGGACGAGCACGGCGTCGCCGGGCTCGCACAGCAGCTTGAACAGGTGGGAGTAGCCGTCGGACGTGCCTGCCGTCAGGAAGATGTCATCGACGGAAACGCCTTCGTCGCCGCGCGCATGGTGGTAGTCCGCCACGGCGCGGCGGGCGGCCGCAAGCCCCCGGGGGTCGGGATCGTAGCCGCGGATCGCTTCGATCGCGGCACGCCCCGGGTCTCCCGTTTTCCCCACCAGCAATTCCGGCCAGTCCTCCGGAAAGGGAATGCCGACCGTCGTGGGGTTGGAGATGGTCAGATCCAGCAGCGGAAGTCCCGCCGCCTTGCGTGCGGAGACGCTGCGACTCAGGGCGTTGGGTTCGTGCTCACGGCCGAGCCAGCGCACCGGAAAGGGATATCGCGGGGACACGGAGGTGCGTCTTCACGCCGGAAGCGTGTCAGGCCGGTTGCGCCGCAGGAAGGGGAAAATGTCCGAGCGCGCGCAGGTTTTCCGTGATCCGGGTGACGAACGTGTTCCGGTTGAGGCAGTACAGGTGGAGGCCCGCCACGTCGTTCCTGACCAGCTCGTCGCATTGGCGCGTGGCGTAGGCGATGCCGCGCTGGGCGACGTCCTCTCCCTTGCTTTCGTCGGAGAGAAAGGCCGTGAGCTCTTCGGGAATCACGCATCCGGAAAGCTCTTCGAACCGGGGCAGCTGCTTGAGGTCGGACACGGGCATGATTCCGGCGATCAGCGGCATCGTGATGCCTCTCTCCGTGGCCTTGTCGCGGAAGCGGAGAAAGCTTCCGTTGTCAAAAAACAACTGGCTCACGGCGAAGTCGGCGCCGTTGTCCTGCTTGAGCTTGAGCGTTTCCATGTCGGCTTCGAGCGAAACCGCCTCCACGTGCTTTTCGGGGTAGAAGGCGCAGCCGATGGTGAAGTCGAAATTCCTCTTGATGAAGGCGATCAGATCGCTGGCGTGCGCGAAACCCTCGGGATGGGGCTTGAAGGTGGTGTCGCCCCGGGGAGGGTCGCCGCGCAGCGCGAGCACATGGCGGATGCCCGCGGCCTGCAGTTGTTCGAGAATGCCGTGCAGTTCGTCGCGGGAATGTCCCACGCAGGTAAGGTGCGCCATGGCTTCGATGCCGAGCTCGCCCTGGATGCGTCCGACGAGGTCCACCGTCTTGGAGCGGGTGGAGCCTCCGGCGCCATAGGTGACGGACACGAAGTCTGGTTGCTGCTTCAGGGACTCGCCCAAGGCGGAATAAAGCGAACCCCAGCCGGACGGGTTTTTGGGGGGGAAGAACTCGTACGAGAGGGTCGGCCCCTGCCTCAATTTTTCCAGGATGGACATGAAAATCAAGGTAAATAAATAAAGTCTTGTATTTTTGCCGTCATGAAAACCATGCCCGACTCCGTACGTCCCCGTTTCCTCGACCTGTTGCCCCGCACGCTCGGCCTGCTGGTGGCGGCGGCGCTGCTGGGAGCCGTCAACAACCTTTTCAATTCCGACCGCGTGAGCTGGTTCGGAAGCCCGCGTGTGCTTCCCAAGCCGGAGGACTGGCCTTCGGTGCCGTGGGGGGAAGGCATGTCCGCGGGCTTGGCGGTGGCCCGCGATGCCCTGTTCGCCAACCCCCTGGGGGTGGCCGGTGCACTGCTGGTGCTGGCGCTGGGCATGACGCTGTTGCGGCACCGGGAGGCGGGCCCGCGGCGTTTCGCCATGTCGTGGTGGCGCGTCCTGCTGGGCGGCCTGTTTCTGATGGCGGCATGGCCGAAGCTGATGGATCCGTCCGGATTCGCGATGGCGGTCGCGCAGTACCAGGTGCTGCCGTCGTTCATCGTGAACCCGTTTTCGATCTGGCTTCCCGCGCTTGAACTCATCACCGGGCTGCTTCTGATTTTTTCCCGCTGGGAGCGTGAGTCCGCGATCCTGCTGGGTTTCATGATGACGATGTTCATCATTGCGCTGTCCCAGGCGATCGTCCGCGAACTGGGCATTGCCTGCGGGTGTTTCGACATCAAGGGAGCGAGCGATTCCGGCCAGACGTGGTACGCCCTGTTGCGCGACATCGTGTTCATGATTCCCATCGTGTGGATGTATCGCAAGGGCGAATACCGCGCGTTGTGGAGATTTTAGGCGCCCGGATGGAGAAGGAACGCCTGTTCGACCCCGTGAGGGGCAGGCATTTGCGGGCGCTTCCCGAGGAACGCGTCCGTCGACAACTGGTGGACTGGTTGATCGCGACGGCAGGGGTCCCCGCGCGCCTGCTCGCCGTCGAATTTCCCCTGTCGGAGCTTGACCCGCGCAGCCGCAAGCGCGCGGACGTTGTGGTCTGGCGCCCGGCGGAAACGGGCGGAGGTTTGGCCCCCTGGTTGCTGGTGGAATGCAAGGCGCCGGGCGTGAAACTGGGGGAGGCCGTCACGGATCAGGTGCGAGGCTACGCGGCGCGTGTCCGCGCAGAGCACGTGATGGTCACCAATGGTGAAGACACGCGCGTCTTTCGTCTGGAGGGCGCCGCCTATGCGCCGGTCGCGGGCCTGCCGGCGTATCCCCGCGCGGCGTATCCCGGAGCGACGGA
Organism: uncultured Bifidobacterium sp.; assembly: GCA_964555105.1. Taxonomy (GTDB): domain Bacteria; phylum Fibrobacterota; class Fibrobacteria; order UBA11236; family UBA11236; genus UBA11236. The sequence goes on from CAZKRC010000007.1 coordinate 15,280, forward strand.
GAGACCGGGAGGATGATGTCTACGGCCAAGGGACGGCACGAGGGTGTCCGCAGAGAGGGAACGGTAAAGGCAAAGCGGAGAGTGACCAGCCGGAGCCCATGAAAAAAAGGGAGCATGAAAAAGGGGAGCCGAGCGGCTCCCCTTTTTCATGCATGATTCGTCAACGCGTACCGGATCAAAGGTGCGGCACGGAACCTTGGCTCAGCTTCTGGACGGCTCCCAGGTAGATCATGTACTGGTTGTCCAGATCCACGCCGTACTTGGCCCAGAGACCCGGGCCCCAGTGTGAAATCGAGGTGACGAAGTCGCAGTTGGGACCTGAGAGCTTCGTATGCTTGAATTCCGTTCCTGTCGGCATGCTGTAATGCTCATGGACGACCCCCACCGAGTAGTCGATGACGCGGAGGTAGTTCGTCTGTTGCAAAAAGGCGAGCTTGTCGCCACACAGATCGATGTCATTCTGATGGTAGACCGGATCCGTGTAATAGCTCCACCAGCTGGACAGCATGCCATGGCGCACCGCGACCGAGGAGTAGGGGGAGCCGGGCGGGGTATAGAACATGGCCATTTTGAGGTCGGAAAGCTGAATGTTGTAAGCGGTGCCCGAACTGGCGGAGTGGAGAACGTGCCACCCCAGATAATCCTGCATGGCGTACACGTTGCCGGCATTGACGACCACGAGCAGGCCATTGCGGATCTGCCAGTCGGTGGTCGCCCCGTTGGCATGGTACCAGTCGAGGACCTGCGTGCTCGCCGACGTGGGGCCGAGGTAATAGCTCCGCAGTTCCGTGCGGGAGGGGATGGCCACCGTCAGGCGATTCCCGTCCAGGCGGAAGTCCGAAGGGTTGACGGCGTAGGTGGGCGTCTGGTTGATCCAGTTGCCGGTGGGGGTCCGGGTATAGATTCTGCCGCTGTTGGTCCGTACGGCGAGATAGCCCTTGCTGTACAGGAACTGGACGGGATCGCCGTACGAGCCGGCACCGGGCCACAGCTGCACGTTGGCGCCGGAGCCGATGCGCCGGAACAGTTTTTTGTCGTAGCGGATGTAATGCACGGTATCCGTCGAGACCTGGAAGACGCTCACGTTGTTGTCGATCCCGGGGAGGATGTTGGTCGTGGTGAGACCCAGGTCGCCGAAGCTGGGATAAACGGTACGGAAGGTCTTGATGTCTCCGGCCGTCATCACGGGGGTGGAGACACTGCTGGTGCTGTAGGTCAGAATCGAACTTCCCGGCGTGAGCCCATCGCCATCGGTTGCGGGCGTGCCCGGAATGTGGATCGAGGTTCCGTTGTTCCAGTAGTAACCTTCCATGCCCGTGAACGTGATGTTGGTGGAAAGGCCGAGCAGGGCCATCGCCACCGTGGTTTTCTGGTTGTGGGGAGCCGAAGCATGGCTCTCGTAGGCCGTGTTCACGTAAAGGGAGATGCCGTCGGGCTTCATGTAGGGGTCGGCGGTGAGGTATGCCGTGCTGATCAGGCTGCCGTCGCTGCCGATCCCGTAGGTGCCGCGAAAGGAGATGTCGTGGCTCGATTCGGAGCTTGTCTCGACGAATGACACGGCGCTTCCCTTGGACTGCGCATTCCAGTTGGCGATCGCGCTGCGCACGGCGGAGGTCCAGTTGGAACCGAGGGCCGCAGGGCCGCTTTTATAGATGTACACCCGGACGCTCCGGACTTCCGTAAGTTGTTTCACGTCGATCGCCGCGTACCAGTGGTCCCAGCGCGTATGCGCTTGCTTGACCAGAAGACCGGAACGGCTCATCCCCTCGGAAAGCGCCGGTACGGCCTTCAACGCCTTGCGTTCCGCGGCCGCTTTCATGATCTGGTCGAGGTGCGAGGCCTTGAAGCCGATTCCGGTGCCTTTCAGGCCCCGCTTCTTGTCTTCCGGCGTCAGGGGGGGCTCAAGGATGTACCCCGTATCCCGCGTGACAGGGTCATACGTCACATGGATCAATTCCCGTTTGAGGTCGCCCTCCTTGACGAGAAAGGCCACGCGGGGGTCGGTGGCGTCCTCCGCGACCGCGACCTCGGACACGTTGTTGATGGCTGCCCGCTCGTTGAGGCATCCCGCCAGCATCCCCGCGATGACGATCGCGGGCACCAGTAAAAATCTCTTCAGGCCATTGGGTTTCATTATTAATCTCCTTGTAATTTCACGTAACGAGACTATTCACAAAACGCGCTGGGCCCGTTTGAACCACCCCGTACAGTCTAAAAGTATAACGCCGCTGCGTCCGGTGTTGCGGTCAATCAGAAATCTTTCCGGGATTGGCCCATTTGGCCGAAAAGCGTTATCATCCACCGCAATCCGTGCGGAATGCGGGATGTGCGCGTCCGCGTCCGCTTCCTCGCACTGGTCCGGAATCCAGGCCGTTGCGAGGAGGCGAATGACGTTCACGGGAGTGATGTGATTTTCATGTAGAAGCAGCGGGGAAGAGCGCCATCGTCGCGTGCCCCGGTTCCGGCAAAGGGGGGCCCGCGTCCGGATTCCGACCGTTCCGGGGGCCCCGTCCGGGTATGGTTCGGGGGCGGTGATTTTGGGATTATGCTGCCTGCAAAGAGCTATTTTGTCCCGATTCATGCAGTTGATATGCGCCCGGGATGAGCGCTGATCGTTCGGAGAGAAAGAGGTTTGTGTGCGCAGAGTGATTTCGGGTTTTTTGGGTGCGGCCTGTCTGACGACGAGCCTGGCGTCTGCCGGCATCGGGGGGCCTTCCGTCCGCTCCGACGCCCCCGGCCGTGGCGCGTTTTTCCCCTCTCGTGAGGCGTCCTTTCGCGTCGACGTCGTCCCGGCTTCCGTCGCGGCGCCCGATGTGACCGTGGACATGAAGTCGGCGGTCAATCCCGTATTCTATGACCGGTCGCTCATGCTGAACCAGTACGGGATCGGCGTCCTGTCCGGCATGCTGGCCGGTACGCTCGGCTTTTACATCGGCAACGCCTTCGAAGGCGGAATTTTCGGCAAACGTTCCCAAAAGGGATATCTGGGTTTCACCGGCATCCGCTACGACCACAAGCGCGGCCCCTTCTGGGGCGGCGGTGCCGGGTTGTTGGTGGGAAGCTCCCTCGCGGTTTTTTTCGTGGGCGACATGGATGAGGAGCAAGGCGGTATCTGGTGGACGCTGGCGGGAGGCGCCATGAGTTCCGCCGCCGCCCTTGTGCTCGCGGACATGGCGGGCGTGCAGGAAAAACGCGGCATGCTGCCTTTCCTTCCCTTGCTCGCCTTGCCGCCGGTCGGTGCGGTGGGAGGATACCATGTTTCCCGTTGGTTCAACGACAAGAAGCGCCACCGGATCACCGAAGGTTCCGCGTCGTCAGGTGACGTGCCGGGTGGTGCGACCCTTCATACGCCGCGCGTGGGCTTTCTGCCCGGCACGGACGGCACCGTCCTCCGTCTCGACGCCCTCAACCTCACGTTCTGACCCCACCGGAAACCAGGACCATCATGCGCCGCTTCATCGTCCTTCCGCTTGTCCTCGTGGCCGTCCTCACGATTTCCGCGGTGCCCGTGAAGCCCGCCCGCGAGCAGGCGGCCCACCGCTTGCAGGCGCGCAGTCTGTTCTCATGGCATTACGCGCCGCCGCCTCTCAACGATGCGTTCTCGCATCGCATTTTCGATCTGTACCTCAAACGTCTTGACCCGCAGAAACGCTTCCTCCTCAAGTCCGACATCGATTCGCTGAAACGTTTCCGCAATCTCCTTGATGACCACATGCGCACCGGCGATCTCACGATCGTGGACTCCGCCAACGCACGTCTGGCCCGTCGGGTCTCCGAGGTGCGTATCCTGACTCAGGAGCTGTTGAACGCCGGAGTCGATCTTGATGTTCCGGATTCGATCGGGCCGGACCCGCGCAAGTTCGCTTATGCCGCCAATGAGGCCGAACGGCGGCGGCACTGGACCCGTTTGATCAAGCTGCAGACGCTCGCGCGTCTGGAGGCGCGTGCCCGCGAGGAAAGCGGAGTTTCGGAAGACGAAACGGGAGAGGATCCCCCGTTGAAGCCGATGACCCGCCCCGACAGTGCCACGCTCCACGACGCCCTCGCCTATGTCGAGCGCAGCCTCGAGCGCAATTTCAACCGGATGGGTCGCGAGGACTCGTTTGAAAGGGCGGCGGTGTTTCTGGGCGCCGTCGCGAACGCCTTCGATCCCCATACGGCGTACCTCAAACCCGAAAGCCGCGAAGAGTTCAACATGTCGATGAGTGGAACGCTCGAAGGCATCGGCGCCACGCTGCGCGAAGACGACGGCTATATCCGCGTGGTGGCGATCATTCCCGGCAGCGCCTCGTGGCGGCAGCGCCAGTTGAAAGCCGAAGACAGAATCCTCAAGGTGGCGCAAGGTCCTGAGGAACCCGTCGACCTGACCGACGCCAGTGTCCAGGAAGCGGTGCGTCTCATCCGCGGTCCGAAGGGTACGGAAGTGCGGCTCACGGTGCAGAAGCCGGATGGCCAGATCCGGGTGATCCCCATCATTCGGGACGTGGTGGTCGTGGAGGAAAGCTACGCCAAGTCCGCCGTCCTGGAGGCACCGGGCAAGGGTGACCTCAAGATCGGCTATATCTCGTTGCCGTCCTTTTACCACGACTTCCAGAATCCGCGCGGCCGCAACAGCGCGTCCGACGTGCGTCGGGAACTGGAACGGCTCAAGTCGCAAGGGGTTGAGGCCGTGGTCCTCGATCTTCGGGGCAATGGCGGCGGATCCCTCGATGATGCCGTAAAAATGGCGGGTTTGTTCCTGCCGTGGGGCCCCGTCGTTCAGGTGCGGGATCGCCAGGGCGCGGGCAACGTTCTGGAGGATATGGATCCTTCCGTGGTGTTCGACGGACCTCTCGTCGTGATGGTGAACACCTTCAGCGCGTCGGCATCGGAGATTCTCGCGGCGGCCATGCAGGATTATGATCGGGCCGTGATCCTCGGGCCCGACACCACCTTCGGCAAAGGCACCGTCCAGACCTTGCTCGACCTCGACAATATGGCGTCCCCCGCCGAAGGGGCGCTCAAGCCGCTCGGTACGGTGAAATTGACCATCCAGAAATTCTATCGCGTCAACGGGGGATCCACGCAGTTCAAGGGCGTCGTTCCCGACATCCTGATTCCCGACGCCTACACCACTTTGGACGTGGGTGAGCAAAGCCTCGATCATCCGTTGCCGTGGGACGCGGCCCGGCCGCTGCGTGTCCAGCGCTGGTTCGATCCGCCGCCCCTTCCGGAGTTGCAGGCGAAGAGCCGCGCCCGCGTGAACAAAAGCGCCTACTTCAAACGTTTGAACAGCACCCTGAAGGTGCGCGAGGCGCGTCGCGAGGCGCATGTCCCGCTGTCCCTCGACCGCTATCTTGCCGACCGGGAGCGCAACCGCATCGAAAGCGATTCCCTGGAAGCCCTGCAGAAGCAGTCGGCGGGGCTCAAGGTGAATCCTCTCGGTTCGCTCAACGCCGCCGTGGCGGCGGATTCCGTGGAACGGGAAAAGGCGCGTGAGTGGAAGGAACTGCTCGCGAAGGACTTTTATCTTCGTGAAGCGGTGGACGTCGTGTCGGACTGGACGGAGCTGGGGGCGGCAAAGCGGTAAGGCGGGCTCTCGATCTTTCCATACGACCAGTTGTATTGTTCCGGCGCGCGCGCGAGCGCGTCGCTCATGAGAACGCCAACGCGTTGCTTGACGGCTTCGTGCGTACTACGCGCCGGGGAGACCCCCTGGTAACGGAATCGCACCGTTTGTGCGTGCGTGCCGTCGGAGGGCTTCCAGAGAGCCGTCACCACGAGGATTTCGACCTCCTGCGCGATCACCCACTCCATGAGACGACGGGGCCATGGAACCGCGGGCATGCCGTTCCCGAGAACGAGGACGTCTTCGGGAATCCCCGGAACCTGGTCGATCATCACCGCGAGAACACCGCGTGTTCGGACCCATTCGCGTAAGGCGAGGCTGTCGTTCGGGCGGATGACGCGTGTCGGGACCCGGTGGCCGCCCCGCCTCCCGGAGGCCATCCAGTCCGCCAGCGGGGGGGAAAAGGCGGATGCCGTCATGAGATGAAATCCGCGCCTACCCCCCATCCTCGTTCTTGTGCGATCAAGTTGTGACGCTGGAATTTTGTGAAGGAGTTCGACCGGTCCCTGGTGCCAGCCCAGCAGCACGACGGGGCGTTGCGTGGCGAGGGCGTCGTCGAAGGCATGGGGGTTCTCCACGTGGTGAAGGCAGTGGTCGGGGCGTTGCGTGGCATGGCGGATCGAAAGCAGCGCGAGTTGAAGACGCGTGCGGTAGTAGCGTAGCGGGCCGACCTGCGGGCAATAACGCATCAGCTTCGCGCGCGTGCGCGGGCGGAAGGGAAGGTAGAGCGGGAGCAACGCCGTGCCGATGAAACGCGTGATGCCGAGAGGCAGGCGGGCGATCAGCGTGAGCACGGCCACGGCGAGATGCCCCGCGAGCAGGCGCGGGGCAAGCGTCCGGCGAAGCGGGCCGGAGCGCGGCTTCATGCCGTGAGGAGTTTCCGTGAGACGTCGCGCGTGAAGGATGACGCCGTCAGGCCTTCGCCGGCATACGAGGCGAGGGGTGAGATCTCCACGTCCACATCCGCGAGGTCCGCGGCGGCCACGCCGGCCTGCCCGGCCCACCGACGGTGCAGGTCGAGGATCAAGGCGCGTGCGGTGGCGGGGCTGTCGGAGCCGTCGCGGTTTTTGACGGGCGCGAATTCGGCGGCACGTTCCACGTTGAGAACGGCCATGTCGGGCGCCAGGGGAAACAGGTCGAACATGAACAGTTCGAACTTGTAGGCATTGGGCGCGGCAGGAACGATGCGCGTGCCGGGCGCTTCGCCGTGCTCCGCGCCCACGGAGACGTGCGGGATTTTCTTGTGCGCGACATGCCACGGCAGGGCGGCGTCGGCGTGCGCTTCGAGAAAGTCGCGGCGAAACAGGTGGACGGCGATGTTCGCCGAGCCATACAGGAGCGCGCCGCTTTCGGGGTCGCGTTCCGTGCACAGTTCGGGGCTCATTTCGCTGTACTCGATCACCGAGGGACGTCCCGTTGCGTGCGCCTGTCCGGACGCACCGCCGCCGCGGCGGCAGAACACCCCGACCCGTTCTTCGGGAGAGGCCTTGGGCACGGCCTTGCTGGCCGCGGGGAGCCCCGATGCAAGCGCGAAGCCGAGGAAGACGGGGTCGCAGACGCGCACGAGGGCGTTGTCGACGCTGTACACGAAGATCCATTCCACGCCGCGTCGTTCCATGTCCGCGAGTGCCCCGGAATCCTTCAGGGCGGGAAAACATCCGCCATTGCCGTTGGGACCGAGCGCGATGCGGCCCTTGTCGGCGAGCAGGATGCGACCCTGCGCGTCGGTGAGGGGACACTCGCCTTGCGGGAAAAACATCACGTCGGTTTCGTTCAGGCCGAAGAAGTGGTGTTCGCGGAAGAAGGCGGTGGTGGCCGCGTGATTCTCGCGACTGGTCATGATGTACCACGGCACGGTTTCGCCGCAGAGTTCTCCGAGCCGCTTCAGGCGTTCGGCCTGCAACTGGAAAAGGGATTTTCCCGAGGGCAGGCCGATGTCGAAGACGCCTTTGGGGCCGTCATGGCCCAGGCGGGTCCCTTGGCCACCGGCAACGAGGAAGGCCGCGCAGCGACCCTGGGCGAGAGCCTGGAGACCGTCCGTATGGAAAGCCGCGCGCTGGTGTTCGTCGAAGTCCCGGCCGCGCAGGGGAGACAGGGTGGCAGGCGCATCCGGAGCGGAGGGGGCCGCCGGAGGGGCGGTCACGAGGTCGCGATGCAACGTGTCGACCAACTCAAAATCGATCTCCGCGATTTCGGCCAGCAGCGTGGCGCGCGCGGCGTCATCCAGTTCGTCCCAGAAGCGCAAAAGGTGGGATTGACCATGGCGCTCAAGGAGGGAAAGGGCGGTGGAGTGGTTCATGGGAGGCCTTGTCGCTTGCGGCTGGCGGCGGTGAGCGGGCAGCCGGGGGGGAAGGAAGTCGTTGCAGGGGGAGCCCGTCACGAAGGATGGGATTTTTGAACGGTTCACGGTCGTCTGAAATTGTCTGCTTGCCGTCACCTCAGCTTGAAGAACACCAGCAGGCCCGCGATCAGTGCGAGAATGGACACGAGATGGAAGCGCCACACCAGTTTGGAGTTCAGCGCCTGCATCGTGGGGAAACGATCCTTCCATTTGAACTGATAATGGTGGTGGAGGGGAGCGCGCAGGAAGATCCGCCTCCCCTGCCGGTCGGCCGAGAAATTCTTGGTGAGCTTGAAGCCGCTGATCTGGAGGACGACGGAGATCATTTCCAGAACGAGGACCAGGCCGACGATGGGCAGGAAAAGTTCGATCTTGAGCAAGACGAACATGACGCCGACCGCGCCGCCGAGACCGATGGCTCCGGCATCTCCCATGTAGATCTCCGCCGGCGGGCTGTTGTACCACAGGTACGCCAGCAAGGCGCCGACGATCGCCGCGCAAATCGGGGCGAGTTCGTCTCCCCCCGGAAGGTGGGGGATGAGGAAGTACTTCGCGAAGATGGCGTTGCCGGAAATGTAGGCGACGATGCCGGCGAACAAGGCGGTGGTGATCAGCGGGACGCTGACGAGCGAGTCCATGCCGTCGGTGAAGTTCGCCCCGTTGGCGGTGGACGCGATCACAAGACAGATCAGGGCGATGAAGGCCCAGTTGGGCAAATGGGGAAACCACAGTTCGGGCTTGATGAAGGGGACGGTCACGTGACCGGACAAGCCCGGGATGAACTTGTAGGCGAACACCGCGACGAGCAGGGAGAACAGGAAGTAGAGGCCCAGGCGCAGGCGCGCGGAGATCCCGTCCGCCTTGGCCTGGTAGTCCGCGCGCGTGATGCGCCCCAAGGCGATCAGGCGTTTGTTGCGCACCTTCATGAGGTCGTCCACGCCGCCGATGGCGGCATAAGCGAAGAGGATCACCAACGTGGAAACGGAGTAGGCGTTCCACTGCGAGAAGACCAGCGAGGCGGCGATCACCGCGGCCACCACCAGCATGCCGCCGAGGATCGGAGGCGGAGGGGTTTTTCCGCTTTCGAAATCGGAGGTCGCGTCAATGCGGCGCAGCCACGCGATGAAGCGCGGCATGAGCAGAAAGACGATCAAGGCGGCGAAGAGGGACGCGGCACCGGCCCGGAAGAGGCGGTCCTGAAAAAGCTGGATGCCGGTCCATTGGTAGAGAAGCAGGGAGAGCATGGCGAAACCGGAAATTTGAAATCCGAAATCTGAAGTCAGAAATCAGAAGTCCGAAAGGGAAGGAAGGAAGGGGAGGGAGATGAGGGACGGAAGCATGGAGGAAGGTTCCTGGGGGTGGTCATGTCCGGCTGAGGGTTTCGGAATCCTGAGTCCGGTTTCGCCCCCGGGTCTTGATCTCGCCATACAGGTCGCGGAGGCTGTCCTCCAGTGAAATCATCGGTTTCCAACCTGTCAGACTCATCAGCTTTTCCGGCGAGCCGGCGAGCAGCGGGATGTCCACGGCGCGCTCAAGCGCGGGGTCGATGCGGATTTCGATGGGATAGCCGGACAGGTGGATGAGAAACTGAACGAGGTCGCGGATGGTGCGCACCTTGCCGGAACAAATGTTGTAGGTCTCTCCGACTTGTCCACGCTTCATCAGCAAGGTGAAGGCGCGCGCCTGGTCGCGGACGTCGATGTAGTCCCGGGAAATGTCGAGGTTCCCGGTGTAGATGGCGGTTTCACCGTCGTTCAGTTCGATGGACGCGATTTGCGAGGCGGTGGAGGACAGCACGAATTTTTCGGGCTGGTGAGGGCCCGTGACGCTGAAGGGACGCGCGATGACCGCATCGAGGTTGTGGGCATGCACGAACTGGCGGGCCAGCAGCTCGCAGGAGGCCTGGGCCGTGGCGTACGCCGTCATCGGCTGGAAACGGTCCGTTTCGCGATGCAGAATGTCCATCATGCCTTTGCGGCCGCCATAGATCTCCGCCGAGGAGGCCAGGACCACGCGTGCCTTGGGGGCGAGCTGACGCAGGCTTTCCAGCACGTGATACAGACCCGTGGTGAAGAACTGCAGGAGTGCGGAGGGCTTCATGCCCGGCATGCCGAGGGAAAACTCCTGCGAGACGAGATGATAGACTTCCGTGGGCTTCCAGGTGCCCACCAACGCGGAAACGTCCTTGTAATCGGACAGGTCCGACGTCACGTAGTTCACATGATCCAGCCGGAGGCGTTCGGGAACCGGCTCGGCGGCCAGCGCCACGATGCCGCCCCCGTCGTGGGGGAGAAGGTTGAGCAGGTGGTAACCGAGCGTGCTGTTGCAGCCGGTGACGAGGATGCTCACGACCGCTCCCCCTTCCCGGCAACGGAGGCGGAGGGGGCGACGACGCTCTCGAAGGCCGCGATCACGGCTTCCCGGGGCGGGTTCACGACGGTTTCAACCGCGCCGATGCGGCGCGGCAGGATGAAGACCCGGCGGTCGCTGTCGGCCTTCTTGTCGCGCCCGGTGGCATCCCAGGCCTTTACGGCGTCGAAGACGCCCTCAAAGCGCGCCGGCATGTCCAGGCGGTCGAGCAGGGCGTTGTGCCGCGCTTCTTCGGCTTCGGTCCACATGCCGGTCAACACGGAAAGGCGCGCGGCGCAGCGCATGCCCAACGCGACGGCAAGGCCGTGGGGCAGATCCTTGTATCCGGCCAGGTATTCGAAGGCGTGCCCGAAAGTATGGCCGTAGTTGAGGACGTCGCGGCCTCCGGCGGTTTGCTCGCGTTCATCCTTGCCGACCACGGCCGCCTTGATGGCGCAGGACGTGCGGATGATGTGACGCAGGGCCGCGGGATCCCGGGCGAGCACGGCATTGGCGTTGTCCATCAGGTAGTCGAAGAGACCATCGTCCCGGATCACGGCGTACTTGGCGACCTCGGCCAGCCCCGCGAGGAACTCGCCACGCGGCAGGGTATCCAGTGCCGACAGGCTGATGATGACCGCACGGGGCTGGTGGAACGCACCGATCAGGTTTTTTCCCAGCGGGTGGTTCACGCCCGTTTTCCCGCCCACGCTGGAGTCCACCATCGCCAGCAGCGTCGTCGGCACCTGGATGAAGTCCACGCCGCGCATGAAAATCGAGGCGGCGAAACCCGCCATGTCGCCCACCACGCCGCCACCCGCGGCGAAGATCACCGTTTTCCGCGAGCGGTTCTTGCGCAGCATCCACGTCAGCAGCTTCTGGACGGAGGCCAGGGTTTTTTCCTGCTCGCCTCCACGCCAGAAGAATGTGGGGGCTCCGCGCAGCGCATGACGCAAGGTGTCCAGCATGGGGCCTTGCGCGGCCTTGATCGGCTGGTCGGAGACGATGACCGCGTCACGCGACACGCCGACTTTTTCGGCAATGGCGTCGGCGTGTCCCGCCAGGTCTTCCGCGATGTAGATGGGATAGCGACGTTCGGCCAGTTCGACCCAGAGCGGGTCGAGTTCTTCGATCTGCAAACGGTGGATGATGCGCCTCGTTATGGAATGATGGGGGGTATCCTCGCCGGATTCGAATTTGTAATCGGCGAGATCGTACACGGGCTGGCGTTCGATCAGCATGGTCTTGATCTTCGCCAGCTTGGCGGTGTCGTCCAGACCGGCCAGCAGGGGTCTCGATTCCTTCTTGCGGTTCACGCGCTCAAGAATGACGTCCGGGGCGGCGTACAGGTTGACGAGCACGCCGTGCTCGCGCACGAGCTCCAGGGCTCCGGGATTCAGCAGCGTTCCGCCGCCGAGGGAAGCGACCATGGGGCCATGCCCGCAGAGGGAGCGAAGGGTTTCCATTTCCAGTGCGCGAAAAGCCGCTTCGCCCTCCGTCGCGAAGATTTCCGCGACGGATTTCCCCGCCTTCTCCTCCACCATCTTGTCGGTGTCGAAGAACTTCCAGCCCAACGAGGCGGCCGTGAGCGTGCCGATGCGACTTTTTCCCGTGGCCATGAACCCCGTGAAAAAGATGCTGCGTTTCAGGGGGATCCTCATGCGCGCGCTCCTTCCGCAGCCTGTTGACGACGGATGCCGGCATGGAAGATGCCGGCGTCCAGCCTGCCATCCCCACGGCCGGCCGCCATCATCCACTGTTCAAACGCGACCTTGCCCTGATGGACAAGCATGCCAAGACCCCCGAGGGTGGCGCACCGCCGGGCCCGCGCTTCACGGAGCAACCGCGTTTCCAGGGGGTTGTAAACGATGTCGTAGACGATCTGGCCCGGCCGCAGCAGTTCGGCGGGAAGCGGCGTGGCATCCACATGGGGATGCATGCCGACGGGCGTGGTGTTCACCACGACGTCGTGTTCATCCGCGACGGCAGCGTAGTCGTCCACGGTCAGCGCGGAAATCGTGATGTCGGGCGCAACGGCCCGGTTCGCGGGATCACGCAACGCGGCCCGCACTTCCGCGGCCAGCGCTTCGGCTTTCACGAGGTTCCGCGCGACCAAGGTGATGCGGGTGATCTTTCTGTCGAGCGGGAGTCCGATCGCGAGCGTGCGTGCCGAGCCGCCGTTGCCCAGGATCGCGACGGCGCGACCGTCGAAGGTCCGGTGCTCGTCTTCGAAGGCGGCGATGAAACCGGCGGCGTCCGTGGTGTCGCCATAGAGACTGCCGTCCTGGCGATGCACGATGGTGTTGACGGCGCCAAGGGCGTGCGCCAATGGCGACAACTCGTAGCCACGCTCGCGGAACAGGGAGAAGACCGCCGCCTTGTGCGGCAGCGTGACGTTGGCCCCCAGGAAGTTCACGGCCCGGAGGCCGTCGATCGCCGCGACGAGATGCTCCGGCTTGACCGGCAAGGGAACGTAGACCGCGTCGAAACCGAGCCACGTCAACGCCGCGTTGTGCATTGCGGGCGAGAGGGAATGCCCCACGGGGTCTCCCAACAGACCGATCAGGCGCGTGGTACCGCGCACGGTGAGTGGAGGCAAGGTGACGGCGGAGAGGGCTTGCGAGGCTGACATGGGGTCTTCGGTTCCGGTTTATCGTCGCGTATCGTGCGCAAGTCGAAGTGACAGGACGCCTTCTGCGAAAAGTAACAATGCGGCCAACACCAGCAGCGCGAACCGCAGGTTCACCCCTTCGTAAAGCGTCCGCCACTCTTCGTCCCCGTCCAGGCGCACGACGCGCGACCCCGCGTCGGATCCCAAAGCCTCGCGAAAAGCCGCCCAATCCTCCGCGCGCGGGGCGGGAGGCGGCGTTGCGAGCGTGGCGGCCAGCCATGCGGGCGAAGCGGGAGCACCGGTTTGTGTGCCTTCGACCATGAGGCGATAGAGGCCCGGCCGATCGAACGGCCCGATCCACCAGCCTCCCGCATCTTCCCGGACGCGCCGGAACGGATTCCCGTCCGGATCCGACACGCGTGGCGCGGCCCCCGGCGTGCCTGGCGCTTCCGTGCCCGCGGGCCACCACGCCAACGAATCGGTCTCCACCTCACGGGATTCGATGCCTGCGGCCCATGCGCCCTCATGCAGGCCCTGATGCACCAACGCGGGCCACGGCCCCAGCCCGAGGTCGCTCCAGGCCGGATCGGACAGCGAAGTGGTCCACAACAACAGCCGACCCGCACCAACGCGACGATGAACGAGAAGGGCCGGCGAGCCCGATGCCTGGTCATCCTGCGTCTCCGCACGCACGCCCTGCACCCATATCGTCGTCCCCGGAGCGGGTTGAAAGTCGAATCGTCTCGCGACCACACCCGGCTGTCCCCAATGCGCGGCGCGCAACCCCGCCGCACCCAGGCGCGACAGCACGGGGCGTGCGGAAACCGTTTCCGATACGACTTCCGTCAATCTTCCAACAGCGAGGGGCGTCAGGAAATTGCGGTTCCACAAGGCCGCATCCGTATGGCGCCCGGCTTCCAGAATCACCGTGCCGCCCGCGCGCAGCACCGTCGCGGCCCGGGCGAGCCACGCGGAGGGCGTCTCCGGAGGATCGGCGAGGTAGAGCAGATCGCACTTCTCGGCTGTGGAGCCCGCCGCAGCAGGCGCCAGCGTGCGCACCTGCAAACGTTCGCCGCCTTCTCCCAGGCTCGCCAACGAAACGAACGCCTCGCGCGTTCCCACATGACACAGTGTTGCTGGTGGCGGAATCCTGTAGGCCACCGGGTGTTCGGGGACGGCGGCCTCCGGGTGCGCCGGGTCCGGGTTCGGTACCGCGAAGGTCCCGGCGACCCAACGCGCGCCGTCGGAGGTTTCGGGAAGCGCCAATGTGAGGGTGGCATCGTGGGCGCCCAAGCGCGTTTCCCGCGCGCCCATGGTACCCGCTGCGGTGGGAGACGCGGGAGCCCAAACGGGCGGCCGGGGAAAGCCGCGGTTGTTTGCGGCCTCGACGCGCAGCGTCAGCATGTTTTCACGCCCGTGCCCAGGCGCGCCGGCCGCGGGCGCCGTGGTGGCCGTGGCGCGCGCGAAGATCCTGAGGCGCGTGGTGACGTCGCCATGATCGAGGAGGACGAGGCGCGCCTCAGGATGGGCCTCCAGCCAGAGGCGCGCCGGCGTCGCGAGGGCCCGGAGATCCCGCGCGGCGAACACGGGGATGAACGCATGCATGTCGCCGCGCCCGCCGCCCGCCTCCAGGCTTCGCAGCAGGCGGGCGGCGGCCTCCGGCGGCGCACCGAAACGTGCGGCCACAGGGTATCGGGGATCCTGCGGGCCCTGCGCCGCCACCCCGGGGGCCGTCATCCTCTCCCCCCCAAAAAAGCTTTCCGTAAACAAGGGCTCAACGATCAGGCGTCCCTGGTGGGCCTGCGCCAACGAATCGAGACCGGCGCGCAACGCTTCCAGCCGGTGCGCGATCAGCGGTTGTCCCTGATCGGGACCGGATGACGGTGCCAGCGCATAGGCTCCGTTATGCAGCAGCAAACCGCTTGCGGCCGGCGGCGCCAGTGCATGGCGGCCCTCCCGTCCGCGCCATTGAAGTCCGGCGGCGGCCAGCAGCACGCACAGCAGTACCAGCGTGCGCAGGATGAGTTGCAGCCAGTTCTTGAGCCGGTGCCTTTTCATGGCGCGCTGCAAGGTGGCGCGAACGGGCAGCAGGCTGGGGAAGTCGCGCGTGCGCGGCTGCGCGCGCCCCATCAGCGCGATGGCGAGGGGCGCGACGAGCAAAGGCGCGAGCCACAGGGCGAAGGGGGAGAGGAGGGAGAACATGGGGGAGTATGAAATCAGAAATCAGAAATCAGAAATCGGAAAGGAACGGCAACCACAATGTGCCTCGGAATCGGTGGCAAGCATCGTGAAAGGTGATAAATACCGTATATCCCTGATGTGAAAAGGAAGGTGAGTGGGCATGAACATGAGCATCGTCCGCATGGTGGATTTTGATCTTTGATCTCTGATCTCTGATTTCTGATTTCTGACTTTTTTTCATCTTCCCAACACCTTTTTCATCGCATGGTCGAGCGGTTCGTCGGTGCGCACGGTCACGAGGCGGACGTTGAGCTTCGAACATTCCGCGGCCATGCGCAGCGAATGCGCGCGCAAAGCCTCGGCGTAGGCGGCACGCGCGGGCGCGGCGTTGACGTTGAGGGTTTCACCGGTCTCCATGTCGCGCAGCCGCAGCGCACCATTCGCGAAGAACTCGTCTTCGTCCCGGGTGCGGAGTTGCACGACCGTGGCCGCGCGGCTTTTGCGGCGGATACGGCGCAGGCCAGCGGCGACGGGCCCGGGATCCTGCCAGAGGTCGGTGAAGAGGAACACGAAGCTTTGGCCGGTGATGCGGGCGGCCTCGTGGGCGAACAGGGTTTCGAGTCCGGTTTGGCCGCCGGGTTCAAGCCGCTCGAGGCGGGCGATTACTTCGGCGGTGGCGCGCGGGCCGCTGCCCGCGGGGAAGAATCCCTCCAGCGCTTCACCGCCGTGTGCGAGGGTGACGGTGTCACGCTGGCGTTCCGCCAGCAAGGTCAGCACCGCCGCGAGAATGCGCGCCGTCTCCAGCTTGGAATAGGCTTCGGCCTCCGGCCGCGCGCCGCGCGTGGTGGCACGGTATCCCATCGATGCGGAAGTGTCCAGGAGAAGGTGCACGGCGGTGTTGGTTTCGTCGCGGTACTGGCGCGTGACGAGTTGGTCGCGGCGCGCGTAGGCTTTCCAGTCGAGATGACGCAGGTCGTCGCCGGGGACGTAACCCTTGTACTGTGCGAACTCGGAGGAATACCCATGGAAGGGAGACCGGTGCGTTCCCGCCAGGGTGCCTTCGAGTACGGCGCGCGCGCGCAGCGCGAGGCCGAGGACGCGGGACAGGAAGTCGGGGGTCAGCGCCGCTCGCGTTTGCACGGGATACCGGTCACGCGGGGGATGAAGCGGCCGGCGCACCCGCACATGCGGATCCGTGCGTGCGGGCGCTGGTGCCGCAGGCGGATTCTGGAGGCGTCCACATCAGGGCACGGGGGCGTGGAAGCTCGGGCTCTCCAGACGGGCGATTTCCGCTTGGGCGGCCTGTGCCTCTTCCCAGGCGGCGTGGTCACAGGCTTCGCGCAGGCGCTCGCGCAGAACGTCCATGCCGATCTTGCCTTCGGCGGAGATGAAGAGCGCATCCGGGTGCTGCTCCCGCAAGGCCGCCAGCCGCTCGGGTTCGAGCAGGTCGATCTTGTTGAATACCGTCAGGCGCGGCGTTTCCGTGATGCCCAGTTCGTTCAGGATGCGCGCGGTGATTTCCATCTGCTCCTCGAAGTCTTCCGAGGATGCATCCACCACGTTGAGGATGTGGGTGGCCTGCGCCGCCGCGCTGAGCGTGCTTTTGA
>CAZKRC010000008.1:0-30964 GCA_964555105.1 uncultured Bifidobacterium sp.
GCGAGCGTCATGCCCGTATCGGACATCAGGTCCATGTCGATGTCGATGCCGCGCAACCTTTCCGCGCCCGATATGGTCAGTGTCCCGGGTGCGGAACGCGTCCGCGCGCCCATTTGTTCCAGCGCGGTGATGAAGCGGGCTTCGCCTTGCGCGGAGCCTGCGTCGATACCTTCCACGCCCGTGTCGCCGTCCGCGATGGCGGCCCCGGCCAGAAAGTACGATGCCGACGAAGCGTCCGGCTCCACGAAGCACGTGCCGGGTGAACGGTAACCGTCCGGCGCGTCCATCCAGAAGCGCGCATGTCCGTCGCGGGAAACCTTCGCGCCGAACTCCTCCATCACCTGGAGCGTGAGATCCACATACGGTGCGGAGACAAGCGTACCGTCGATTTCGACTTCGGCACGGCTCCGGCACAACGGCAGCGCCATCAACAATCCGGTCACGAACTGGCTCGAAAGGTTCCCGCGGATCTTCGTTTTACCGCCCGCCAGGCCGCGTGCGTTGATCGTGAGCGGCGGAAATCCTTCGCGCCCCTCGTAGACGATCTCCGTATCGCCGCACAGCGGTCGCAACGCGTCCACCAGATCGCCGATGGGCCGTTCATACATGCGTGGAATGCCGGTCAGGCGGAAGGTGCCTTCACCGGCCGCCAGCAGCGCGGTCAGAATGCGCGTCGCGGTTCCGGAGTTTCCCAGGAACAGCGTGCGGGGTTCGTCGCCCGCATGAAACCGCCCGGTTCCGGTGAACACCTCGCGTGTCCCGTCCACCACCGCCGGATACCCCAGCTCGGCCAATGCCCGCCGCATCAAGGTGACATCCTCGCCATCGGGAAGGTTGTCCAGCGTCGTGGTGCCGCGGGCCAGCGCTGCCAACGGCAACACACGATTCGCGATGCTCTTGGAACCGGGAGGCGTGACGGATCCGGAAAAAGTCCGGGACGGCTGCAAAACGAGTTTTTCCATGGACTCTAACGTAGAAATCGGGGCATTTTGGGGGTAAGCGCGGGGGCCCGTGCTCCGAGGGCCTGCGCGGGCGGGCGCGCGCGGCGATGACGCGCCGGGGGTGTTGCGCGTGGCCGCGCGGGGTATCGGGCGACGGGTCGCGGGAGGGGCGAGGTGTTATACTAAGGGTATGTCCGACCCCGATTCCCTGCAGGCGTGGGATGTGGTCCTCCGCCTCGTTGTCGCCGCCTTCGCCGGCTGTCTTTTGGGCCTCAACCGCGAGATGCTGGGCAAACCGGCGGGCTTGCGCACGCATGCGCTGGTCTCGCTCGGCTCGGCTCTCGCGGCGGTGACGATCTTGGGCATTCCCGGCGTGAACGCCGGCGAGGCGCTGAGCCGGGTGATGCAGGGTGTGGTCACGGGCATCGGGTTTCTGGGGGCGGGCGTGATCCTGCAACGATCCTCCGGCAAGGTCACGGGATTGACCACCGCCGCCATGGTGTGGATCGCGGCCATGCTGGGGTTGGCCGCCGGCGCGGGGCGCTGGCTGGAAGTCCTCGTCGCCACGGCATTGACCTTTCTGATCCTGATTCTGGAACGGTGGGAGGCGCACATCCGCGGCATCGCTGATCCGCAGGACGCGCAGAAAGTCGACGATGATGACGATGACGATGACGAGGATGATGAAGATGATGACGACCGTGAAAAGTGAAGCGCGGATCGTGTTCACGTCCGTGTTGCTGCTGCTCGCGGTGACCACGGGCGTGTCGGCCCAAAACATTCCCGCGCCCAAACTCGACCTCATCAAGCGGGCCACGGCCGCGATGAAACTCGACCAGCGCATTCACGCGCTCGTGCGTCAGCATGTGGACGCCCGGATGGAGACCTTTCGTCTCGACAACCCGGGCTTGCCGGACTCCGCGGCGCGGGAAGCGCGTGCCGTGATCGCGGGCGTGTACGCGGAGAACCTCTCCGGGCGCGACGGCCTCATGCCGCGCGTGTATGCGGTGCTGGATCGCCACCTGACGGAGGAGGATCTCCGGTTCGCCGTGGATTTCAGCGGGTCGGACCAGGGCAGACGCTACCGCGAGCGTGCGCCCCGCGTGGTCGCCGAGAGCCTCGAGGCCGGGCGCGCGTGGAGCGAGCGTCTGGAACCCGAGGTCCGGCGCAGGCTGGGAACCGTCGCGCGGGGGCAGTCGATGCAACCCTGATCGGTCCCGGCCCCCGCCCCACCTCCGCTTTCGACCCGCACCGTATCGACACGTCACCCGGGAGTCCTCATGCACGCCACCAAATCCAATACCCTGTTTTCCCGTTTTTCGAAATGGGTATCCCGTGCCACCGCCCGTCCCGCCGCGTTCGGACTCGCCGCCGGCATCGTGCTGGTGTGGGTCGTGAGCGGACCGTTTTTCGGGTACAACGAAATGTGGCAGTTGGTGATCAACACAGGCACGACCATCATCACGTTCCTGATGGTTTTCCTGATCCAGAACACGCAGAACCGGGACACGGAGGCGTTGCAGATCAAGCTCGACGAGTTGATCCGCGTGACCGAAGGCGCACACAACGCCTTGCTCGATCTGGAGGAGCTGGAGGAGGAGGACCTGCAGCGGATTCGCACCCGCTACGCCCGTCTGGCGGAACGGGCGCGCGCCGAGCGGAAGCGGGGGTTGAAGGACACCGGGAGTCCGGAGGTGGACTGACCCCGGGCCGGTTTTTCAGGTGAGCGCTTGCGAAAAATCCGCGAGCAGGTCGGCGGTATCCTCGATACCCACCGAGACGCGCACGAGGCTTTCGGCGATGCCCATGTCGCGCCGCTTCGCTTCGCCCATTTCCCAGTAGATGGTTTTCGCGACGGGAATGACCAACGTGCGCGCATCGCCCAGGTTGCTGGAGATGATGCCGATGCGCAGGCTGTCGAGCATCGCGAACGTGTCGACATCGTCGTGGAGTTCGAAGCTGAGCAAGGTTCCCGGCTGGGCGAACAGCGTGCGGGCCCGCTCGTGATGCGGGTGGTCCGGGAGGCCGGGGTAATGCACCTTGCGCACCTTGGGGTGGGCGACCAGCATTTCCGCCAGCTTGCCCGCGTTGTGGCAGGCGCGCTCGACCCGCAGGACGAGCGTTTCCGATCCGATGGACAGCGTATGCGCCGCTTCGGGCGCGAGGGTGCCGCCGAAGTCGCGTAATCCCTTTTTACGCAATTGCAGCAGGGCCCAGCCGGCGGCGTCCCCGGTCTTGTACATCTCGTGGATGTTCGGGTAACGCGACCAGTCGTACGTGCCCAGGTCGGTCACGCTGCCGCCGAGGGCGTCACCGTGGCCTCCGAAGTGTTTGGACAGGGAGTTCACGGAGAACGTGGCATGCACGCTTTTCGGCTGGAAGAGGACGCCGGAGGTGAGCGTGTTGTCGATGATGTAGAGAAGGCCGCGTGCGCGGCACAGGTCGCCGATGCCCGCGAGGTCGGCCACTTGCGTCACCGGGTTGGCGATGGTTTCCACCAGAACCATGCGGGTCTCGGGGCGGATGGCCGCCTCGACCTGCGCCGTTTCCGTGGCATCGGCGTAGGACACGTCGATGCCCGCGAGATTGAGGGTCGAGAGCAGGCTTGTGGTGTTGCCGAACAGATAGCGGCTGGCCACTACGTGGTCGCCCTGGCGCAGGAACGCGAGCAGGAGCGCGCCCATGGCGGCCATGCCGGTTCCGAAGCACACCGTGCCGGTTCCCTGCTCCAGCGCGGTCACCTTGGCCTCGACGGCATTGGTCGTCGGGTTCGATTGCCGCCCGTAGGCGTAACCCTTCTTGCGGTTCTGGAAGACCGCGGCCAGATCCTCGGCCTTTTCATAGCCGTAGGCGATCGAGGTATGGATGGGCTTGTGCAGGGAGCCGTGTTCGGGGTGGCCCTGCCGGTCGGAGTGAAGGAGGGTCGTGGTGAGGCCGAGTGCCGGACGATTCGTTTCGGATTTCATGGAGACTTAAAAATGCATTGAAATGCCGGGGTCCGAAACCCGGAAAAGTCGCTCCGCACGTGCCGGGGGCCACGGGAAGTTGCCTCCGGCCCCCGATCCTGTCGCCCGGCATGCACCATCACTGCCAGACTCCCAGGGAGGAGGGGACGCAAAAATCGCCTACGCCCCGCTCCCCGTGTCCGTTTTCGTCTGCACCCCGCTCCCTGTGTCCGTTTCATACTTCATATTTCAAATTTCATATTTCCCCTCCCCCTCCCCCTCCCCCTCCCAGCACGTTCTTCAACAGGCCGTTCACGCGCGTGACGTACCCGGACGGATCCTTGAGGTTCGAGCCTTCCGCCAGCAGCGCCTGGTCGACGAGCACGCCGTACCAATCCGCCAGCTGCGGGTCGTTCGGGTCGGCTTCGAAGCGGACCTTCACCCCCTGGATGATCGGATGGTCGGGGTTGATCTCGAGGATGCGCTTGCTTTCGGGCACGGGCTGGTTCGACATCTTGAGAATGCGCTCCAGATTGGCGCCGAGGTCGTCCTCGCTTGACACCAGGCAGGTGGGGCTTTCGGCGAGGCGGGTGGTCACGCGCACTTCCTTGAGATCCGGCATTTTTGCGGCGAAGTCGGCGAGGAATTTTTCGTAGGTTCCCTTCACCTCCTCCTCGCGCTTCTTTTCTTCGGCGGAGAGTTCGCCGAGGTCAAGCGCACCCTTGGCCGCGTTCACCAGCTTCTTGCCGTCGAACTCGGTGAGGGCCTGCACCACCCATTCGTCGATGGGGTCGACAAGGTACAGCACTTCCACACCCTTCTTGCGGAACACCTCGAGATGCGGGCTACCTTCCGCGGCACGACGGTTTTCGGCCGTGATGTAGTAGATGTCCTTCTGGCCATCCTTCATGTTGACCACGTAGTCCTGCAGGCCGGTGTACTCGCCCGCTCCCTCACTGGCGGGAAGACGGCTCGACTCGAAGCGCAACAGGCGCTTGAGTTCGTCCAGGTGCTCCCAGTTCATGTGGAAGCCTTCCTTGAGCACGCTTCCGAACTCCTTCCAGAAGGTCTTGTACCTGGCCGGATCGTCCTTGGCCATGGTCTCCAGCAGGTTGAGCGTCTTGGTGGTGGCCGACTCGCTGATCTTGCGGACCACGGCGTTCTTCTGCAGGATCTCGCGCGACACGTTCAGCGGCAGGTCCTCCGAATCCACCACACCGCGCATGAAACGCAGCCACGGAGGCAAAAGCTCCTTGCAGTCGTTCATGATGAACACGCGCTTCACGTACAGGGAAAGTCCGTGCGGGCGCTCCGGGTGGAACAGGTCGTGCGGCGCCTTGGCCGGCACGTACAGCAGGGTCGTGAACTCGAGCGTGCCTTCGACCCGGTTGTGCGACCAGGCCAGCGGGTCTTCCTGGTCGTGGGTGATGTGACGGTAGAACTCCGTATACTGTTCCGGGGTCACCTCGTTTTTGGGGCGACGCCACAGCGGTGCCTTTTCGTTGAGCGTCTCCTCGGTCACGACGGGGGCGTCGCCTTCCTTTTCCGCGGGCTTCTCGCCCACCAGCACGATGGGGTGGGGGATGTACTCGCTGTACTTCTTGACGATGTTGCGCAGGCGCCACTCGTCCAGAAACTCCTTCTCCTCATCCTTCAGGTGGAGTTCGAGGATCGTACCGCGCCCGGCCTTTTCCCCGTTTTCAACGGCACCCAACGTGAAGCTGCCGTCGCCGGAGGATTCCCAGCGCCATGCCTCGTCTTCTCCCAGGCGGCGCGTGGTCAGTACGACTTTTTCCGCCACCATGAACGCCGAATAAAAACCCACGCCGAACTGGCCGATGAGGTTCGCATCCTTCTTCTGGTCACCCGTCAGGGACTCCAGGAACTTCTTCGTGCCGGAGTTCGCGATGGTTCCGATGTTGCGGATGATCTCCTCGCGGTTCATGCCGATCCCGTTATCGATGATCCGCAGGACCTTTCCGTTCTTGTCCGGTTCGATGCGGATGCGGAACGTGGTGTCCGCCCCCAGGATTCCGGCGTTGGTCAGCGATGCGAAGCGGGCCTTGTCGATCGCGTCGGACGCGTTCGACACCAGTTCGCGGAGAAAGATTTCCTTGTTCGAGTACAGCGCATGGATCATCAGATGCAGCAGCTGCTTGACCTCGGTCTGGAATTCCATTTTTTCGGGTGCGCGTGTTGTCATGTCGGTCTCCTGGATCCGGAAAAACGGTGGTTTCGAGACCTGTCAATTTAGCTGGAACCGCGCACATGGCCAATGTTTGCCGCGTTCCCCATGGGGACGGATGGCGGGAATGGTGCGTGGCCGCCGTTTCGGTGGTTAAATTGACGGTATCAATCGCTTTTTTCCGAAGGACATATCACGGTGGATGCAAAAGAACGCGCGGGGATTTGGGCCGCTTCGCAAGTCGAAGACGGTATGGCCGTAGGCTTGGGTACGGGTTCCACGGCCGCGTACTTCGTCAGGGAAGTGGCGCGCCGGGTGCGCGAAGAAGGGCTGAAGCTGCGTCTGCTCGCGTCCAGCTCCTACTCGACCATTCTGCAGGCCACGGAACTGGGATTGCCACTGGCGACGCTCGAACAGGTTGACGCGCTTGACGTGTACGCCGACGGAGCGGACGAGTTCGATCCCCGGAAGCGTCTGATCAAGGGCCGCGGCGCGGCCATGGTGCGGGAAAAGCATCTGGTGCATCTCTCGTCGCGCTTCCTCGTGCTGGTCGATCCCTCGAAGCGCGTGGAGCGCCTCGGAACCAACTTCCCCGTGCCGGTGGAGTGCCTGCCCTTCGCGACCGGCCTGGTCCGCGACGGCCTGCGGGCGCTCGGCGCGCAGTCGGTGACGGTGCGTCCGGCCGGCACGAGCAAGGACGGGCCGGTGGTCAGCGATCAAGGGAACTTCGTGCTCGATGCGCGCTTCGATGCCGCGGGCGATGTGGCGGGGCTCGACGAGGCGATCAGCGCCATTCCGGGCGTGGTGGGGCACGGCCTGTTCACGCGTTACGCGGACCGCATCACGGTGGCGGTGGGTCACACCGACCGCGTCGAGATCATTTCCTGACGCCGTGCGGCCGGACGCGGGTCGCGTTCGGATGCGACCCGATCGTCAGAACGCGACTCCCCAAACCGGGATGTCGCACAGGGAGGTTGTCATGCAGTGGTTGCTGAAAAGCTTTCTGAAGGGCCTCTTGCTGGTCGTCCCGCTGACGGTCACGGTGTGGGTGTTCTGGCTGGTGTTCTCCACCATCGACGGGTGGCTGGGGTTTGCCATCCCCGGGCTCGGTCTGCTCGTCACGCTGGCGGCCATTGTGCTGGTGGGTGCCGTCGGATCGATATTTCTCGTGGATCGCTTGGTGGCGTGGCTGGAAAACGCCTTGAGCCGTGTTCCGGTGGCGAAACTCGTCTACTTCTCCCTCAAGGATTTCGTAGGCGCCTTCGTGGGGGAAAAGAAGGGATTCAACCGCCCGGTGGTCGTGAATCTGGATGATACGGGCACCATCAAGGTGCTGGGCTTCGCGACGGCGGAAAGCATCGATATCCCCGGTACGGAGGATTATGTCGCCGTGTACCTGCAGCAGTCCTACAACTTCGCCGGGAACCTGGTGCTGGTCCCCCGGTCACGCGTGACGCCCCTGCCCCCCGGGGAAAGCTCCAAATGGCTCACCTTCATCGTGTCGGGGGGCGTGTCCGGCGGGGTGAAGCCGATCAAGGACGCATCGCCGGAGAGTCGATGAAACACCTTTCCGTTTCGCGGGTGTTGTGTCTGGTTGCCCTGCTGACGTTCGCCTTGAACGGATGCGGGCGTGAAGAACCCCGTCGCGCGGCGGAATCCGGTCCGGACAAGCGGGAGGCATCGACGGAAGCGTCCGCGGTGTCCCCGGGTAAATACGGCGCCTTTCCCCAGACCTTCGCGGATGTGGCGGAAGCGGCCCTGCCTTCGGTCGTGAGCATTTATACCGAGCATGAACGTGTGGGTGCCGCGGATCCTTTCGATGACTTCTTCGGAGATCCCCCGATGCCCCGCGAAGAAGGCGGATTGGGGTCGGGGGTGATCATGGACGACGCGGGCCACATCCTGACCAACTACCATGTCATCAAGGGCGCGAGCCGCATCCGGGTCCAGTTTCATGACGAACGGGAGTTCGGGGCCACCGTGATCGGTAGGGATCCACCCACGGATCTTGCGGTCATCCGCGTGACGCCGGAGGCCCATGAAGACGCGAAGGCGGTCAGGGCCGAGGTGGCGGCCTATCCCGCCATACCCGCGGGGGATTCGGACAAGCTCCGCGTGGGTGAGTGGGTCATTGCGGTGGGAAGCCCCTATGGTTTGTCGCACACCGTGACCACGGGCATCATTTCCGCGAAGGGCCGGCACAATACCGGCATCAACAATTACGAGAACTTTCTGCAGACCGATGCCGCCATCAACCCGGGAAACTCGGGCGGTGCCTTGCTGAACCTGCGGGGTGAACTGGTGGGAATCAACACCGCGATCTTCTCGCGGAGTGGGGGGTATCAGGGCATCGGGTTCGCCATTCCGGCGAACATGGCGCGCAAGGTGTACGAAGACCTGATCCGCGACGGGGAGGTCACGCGAGGCTGGCTGGGGGTTTCCATTCAGCCGCTTGATCCCGTGCTGGCTGAAGCCCTGTCGATCACGACGCGGCGCGGGGCGCTGGTGAGCGGAGTGATCGCGGGCAGCCCCGCGGACAAGGCGGGCTTGCAGCGGGGCGACGTGGTCACGCGCGTCGACGCCAGGCCCATTCCCGATCCGAACTCCCTGCTGAACCATATCGCCCTGCTCAAGCCGGGCGCGTGGGTGGAAATCGAAGTGAACCGCGGCGGCAGGCTTCTGACCTACAAGGCGCGCATCGCCAAACGGGACGAGGGCGGGGTCGCCCGCGCCTTCCTGCGAGGCATGCAACGGGAACCCCTGACGCCGGAGGCGGTTCCGCCGGGTCAGAAGTGAGGGTGTTCCGTCAGTTTGCGGTCACGCTTCGAATCGTCAACGGGGTCGAGGTGGATGTTGATGTACCACCGGGTTTTCTCAAGCATGCGGATGCGGGCTTCGATTTCATCCCCGATGTGGTGCGCCTTCAGAAGGGTGATGTGTTCGTTGAACACGAGGTGGAACTCCACGAAGTTGATTTCCCCCGAGCGGCGGGTCTTGAGTTCGTGCACTCCGTTCACGAGCGGGGAGTGGGTACGTGCGATCGCCAGAATCCGCGTCACGAGTTCGTCGGGCAAGGCGTGGTCCAGCAACATGTCCAGCCCCTTGCGGATCAGGGGGAGCGCCGCCCACGCGATGTAGAACCCGATCGCGGCGGCGATCAGCGCATCGGCCGCCTGCCAGCCCGTGTAGCGGATGGCCAGGATTCCCAACAGGACGGCGGCGTTGGACCACACGTCCGTGCGGTAGTGCAGGGCATCGGCTTCCAGCACGAGACTGCGGGAACGCCGGGACATTTTTTTAAGGTACCAGACCAGTGCGGCCGAGGCAGCCATGGAAACCAGCATGGTGGCGAACGCGAGGTTGATACCGGCCTCGTCCAGAGGACGGGGATTCAGCAGTTTGTCTCCCGACTTCCACAGGATGTAGCCCGCCGAAGCGAGGATCAGAACGCCTTCGAAAAGTGCGGCCAGGCCTTCGATCTTGCCATGGCCGTAGTTGTGGTTGTCGTCGCGGGGTTTTTCCGCGCCCCGCACCGCGAACACGTTGAACAGCGAGACGACGAAATCCAGCAGGGAGTCCACCGCCGACGCCAGCACCGCCAGGGATCCGGATGCGACCCCGACGATCGTTTTCAGGATGACCAGGCATAACGAGACGGTGGTCGTGACGAGGGTGGCGATGCGCGCCGGGGAAGACGGGGTCATGGCAGGAAGAAGATAGCCGCGCCTCCCCGTTTTGTCTTAAACGCCGAAAAAAGCGTGCGCGTGGAGCGCACGCGCCCCGTCAGCGCCGGCTCGCTCCGGATTCCTCGTGCAAGGCGCGGTACTGATCGCGTTCCGCCGCCAGCGTCGCATCCTGGGGGCGCAGGGCCAGGGCGCGCGTCAGGGTGGCGGCCGCGGCGTCGTTGCGGCCTTGGCGGTGCCATTCGTAGGCGAGATTGCGGAGACCTTCCAGGCCTTCCCGGTTGCCCTGTTTGAGTGCGTCCAGGTAGGCCGTCTCGCTGCGTTCCCACCATTTGGCGTCGAAGGCGAGGTTCCCGAGGAAAATCGCGGCGTCCGTGAATGCGGGTTTGATCGCCAGGGCCTGTTGCAGAGGGTCCATGGCGAGGAAGGGTTTGCCGTCGCGCGCCAGGGCGTCGGCAAGCTTGTAGAGCCCGTCGGTGTCGTCGGGCCGGAGCCCGAGACCTTCGCGGTAGGCGGCAGCCGCCTCTCCGAACTTCCCTTGCGCACGGCGCAGGTCGCCGATGTAGAACAGGAAGTCGATTTCCGCAGGCTGCAGGGCGAAGGCTTCGCGCACGAGGCTCACCGCTTCGTCGTACTCCTTGAGGGCGGCGTGGATTTCGGCGGTCTGGTAGATGAGGGTGGCATCGGCGACATCGAGGGCGCGGGCCTTTTCCATCGCGCGCAGGGCACCGGTATAATCCTGAACGCGCACATGGGCGTCCGCGAGGTAAAGCCAGGCGCTCACGTTGTCGGGATCCTCGCGGACCACGCGGCGGTAGGCGGCGATGGCCTCGCCGTATTGTTCCATGCGGAACAGAACCGCCGCGAGGTTCACCTGGGCGGGCTGGAGCGCGCCGCCCGCGTGGCGGATCGCCTTGCGGTAGGCCGCGGCCGCTTCGGGAAGCCGGTTCAACTGGAACAGGCAGTTTCCCTGGTTGAACGCGGCGGCGGCCCTGTCGCTTCCACGCTGTTCGGCACGGCGGTACAACAGCAGTGCCTTGCCGAACTCCCCGTCGGCATACAGGGCGTTCCCCCGGGAGATCAGATCGTCCGCAGACACGGTGGCGGCCGCCGGAGTGTTGCGCGGTTGGCCGAAGGAGGCGTGGGGCAACAGGCCGGCGCCCAGGGCGAACGCAAGGACGAGTCGGGGGACTCTCCGGAGAAGACGGGACGCGTCCCGGGATGTCTGCAAGTGATTCACGTGCGGCCTCAATTGGTGAACCGGATTTCAAAGGGTTGCTCAAGCCCGCAGAAGGGAACCGATGCATTGCCCTTGCGTGCCGGCGTGAAGCGTGTCTGGCGCAGCGCTTCCTGCCCGGCGGCGGCGAGGCCGAGGCCCGCGGGTTTTTCCTGCGCGACGCGGATGTCGTAGGGGCGTCCCGAAGCGTCGACACAGAAGGACAGCAGCAGGTAGGCGTCCTGCTCGCGCCGTCGTACTTCGTCGGGCATGCGGAAGGGAGGGGGACTGGCGGGTACGGGGCGTTCATCCACTCCGCCGCTTTCGGCGACACCGCCGGAACCGCTTTTCCGGTTGATCAGTTCGAGCGGGGCGCTGGCCCCGCCCGAGCCCATCACGCCGAGGTCCATGGCGAAGCGGGGGCCAGGTTGCAGGGATGACGGCGCGGGCCGCGCGCGTTGCGGTTGCTGTACCGTGCGTTGGGGCTGCGCGGGAGGCTTGGGGGGTTCAAGCGTGCGCGTCACGTTCACTTCCGCCACCACCCGGGGGACCTCGGGCTTGGCGTTCCGGTGATGGAGCGCATGGTTGAGCAGCGGCAGGGCCACGGTCGCCAAACCCGCCGCGAAGGCGGAGACGGTACCGATGAGCAGGTTGCGCGCCAGTGGTTTCATGTCGGGAACTCGCGGGTTATTGGGAAAGCGCGGCGACGGAGATTTTCTTGGCGCCGGCGAGGTTGCAGGCGTCCATGACGCCTACGAGCACGCCCGTGCTGGACTCGCGGTCCGCGACGATCACGACCTCGCCGGAGGCGTTGTTGGCGAGCAGGTTCCTGAGCACGTCCTGCAGGCCGCCGGCGTCGACCTGGCGTTCGTTGACGTGGATGAGGCCGTCGCGGGTAACGGCGATCAGGATGCTTTGACGGTTGAGTTCACCCGCGGACTGCGCCGAAGGCTTGTCGACGTCGACGCCGGTTTGCTGCGTGAGTGTGGAGCTCATGATGTTGAAGATCAAGATCACGAACACGACGTCGATGAGCGGGACGACGTCGATGTGGAACCCCGACTTGCGGCGGGAGGGGATGAGGAAGCTTTTCACGGGCGGGGCCCTTTCTCCGACGGGTCACCGGCGCCGGCCTTCTGCCCCGCGATGCGGTTGAGCAGGAGCGTGACGCCGTATTCGGTTTGGTCCTTGAGCCACGTGATGCGGCCTTCAAGACGGTGTCCGAGCAGGATCAGGATGATGGCGACGAGCAATCCGGTCTGTGCGGCGATGAGGGCTTCCGAGATGCCGCGCGAGAGGAGCTGCGAGTTGCCGCTGCCGAACTCCGTCATGGCCTGGAAGGTGTGGATGAGGCCGCTGACCGTGCCGAGCAGGCCCAGCAGGGGGGCGGCGGCGGCGAGCGACTGGATGAGGGGGATGTGACGCTCCATGAGGAAAAGACGGTGGGCGAGGCGCTCTTCGAGCACGGCCCGCAGCGCGGCCTCCGGCAACGCGCGGTGGTCCAGAACAAGGCGCGCGCCGTAGCCGGAGACGCCCGGCAGCGCCTGGGCGGCGGCGCGGGCTCCGGATTCGTCGCCGGACTCGAGGCGACGGGCGATCTCCTCGAAGCGGGGGATCAGCGCGGACTCGCCGCGGGAGCGACCCATGCGCACGGACGTGCGCAGGATCAGCACGAATCCCCAGAACGCGGAGAGGAAGATCGGCACCAGCACGATGCCTCCCTGGTCCCAAGTCTCCAGGATCACGTCGAACACGCGTTATCCCTCCGGCCAGATCTTGTTGAGCGCTTCAAGGCTCTTGGAGGACAGCGTGGCGTTCAGGGCGTCGGAGCGTTCGAGCAGCCAGCCGTGGACGAGCAGCACCGGGATGGCGATGGCAAGACCCGTCTCGGCGTTGATGAGAGCTTCCGAGATGCCGCCCGAGAGCAGTTTGGGATCGCTGCCGCCGAGCTGGTTCATGGTCTTGAACAGCGTGACAAGGCCCGCGACGGTACCGAGCAGGCCGAGCAGGGGGGAGGCGGTTCCCGTGGCGGCGAGCATGGAGAGGCGCCGTTCGTGCGCGGGAACCTCCTTCAGAAGGGTTTCCTGCACGGCGCGCTCGGCCTGGTCGCGCGTGCCGCGGGCATTGAGGGCGACGGCCTCCATGACCCGTGCGAGACTGCTGCGCGAACGCGCCGCGAAAGCGGCCGCGCCCTCCCAGTCGCCCCGGTCGGCATGCGCGTTGAATCCCCGCATGAATTTCCCGACGTTGGTCGACCGGCGCGCGTAGAAGATCAGACGCTCGATGATCAGGAACAACGCGAGAAATCCCACGGCGAACAAGGGGTACAGCGTCACGCCGCCGGCGATGAACCAGACCTTGAAACGTTCCCAGGCGGTTTCCTGCTCGCCGCGCGTGAAGCCCGATCCCGTGCTGCGGAACTGCAACACGTCGAAGGGAATGGTCGCCCGCGGCTTGTCCTGCACGGCCGCCTGCACGGCGTCGCGCAACAGGTCGTTGTTGTTGCCCGCCAGGTTCTGCCGCCATGCGAAGGTCTTGCCCTGGAGGCTGCCCGTGCGCAACAGCAGTTGCGAGGCCCCTTGGCCTTCCTTTTCCAGTTCGGTGACGAACACCGTGCCCAGGCGCAGGCGCCAGACGGCCGCCGTGCGGCCGTCCTCGAATTGCGTCTGGCGGGTTTCCAGCGTACGGGAGTGGGTCAGGTCGAGACGGTTCAGGCCCGTGCGCCAATAGAGCTTGAGCGCCGACAACACGTCGGGGGCATCGACATCCAGCATTTCCGAAATGCGGGAGTAGGCCAGCAGGCGGCTTTCCATGCCCACGGGGAAGTCCGTGGAGACGGCGGAGGACGCCTCGTCGACCCGGCGCTTGAACTGGTCGATAAAGGAGCGCGACGCCGCTTCCGCGTTGTCGAGAGCCTCTTTCTTCTCATCGGCGGCGTTGCGCGCCTTGACCCATTCCTCTTCAAGGCGGGACGCTTCTCCGGAGAGACGACCGAAGGCGTCCTCCAGGGAGCGGTTGCGGTCTTCGGCCTCACGGGTTTGCGCAACCGACTTGTAACGCGCGTCCCACCGCGCGGTCTCGCGCCGTTCCAGCGTTTCAAGTTTTTCGGCGCGCAAGGCTTCAAGCGAGGCGATTTCGCGCCGGAGGTTTTCGAGTTCGCGCGGATCGTCCTTGGCCGCGACGGGGAGAGTCAACGCGGTCAGCAGGGTGAGCAGAGCGACGACAATGCCGTGACGACGACGAAGCTTCCGGTCGGGATATCCGGCCGGGGAGGCGGCGAGGGGAGCGAAGCGAAGCATCAGCGACCTCCCTTCCGGGCGTCATCGCGTGTCGGGGTACCACGTGCGGCGGCACTGGCGGCTTCGGGGCGGGGTGTCTCGAGGCCGGTCAACGGAACGTTCAGGGTTGCGAGTTGCGGTGTTTCGCGTCCCGCCTTGACGGCGATGGCGCGCTTGACGGCCGTGCGCTCGGAGAGATCGAGGTCCTCGCGCCAGACCCACGCGTCCGCACCGGTTCCGTTCACGCGCTCGAGCATGCCGAACTTTTTGCCGTCCTCGTCCACGTACACGATGATCTGGTTGCCGATCTTCAGCGCCTGCGCATTGATGACTTCCCCGTTCCGCCGGGTGAGCGGGCGGCTCGAAAGGACGACCTCGTCGCCTCCCTTGGTCTCCTCGCGGAGCAAGGCGCCGAGACGCACGAAGGCTTCTTCCGCGGAAGCGGTACCGGCCTCAAGGTCGCGTCGCAGCGACAGGATGCGCTCACGGCGCGTGTCGTTGTCCCACGGAACGCCGGCGTCGATGCGGGTGGCGAGCGTGTCCGCCACCTGTGTCAGAAACGCGAGGACGGCTTTTTCACGCGCCTCGACTTCGCCGGCGGCATTGACGTGACCGTCGCCGCGCGCCTTTTCCGCCGCGATGCGGTTGCGCGCGTCGCGTACGCGTTCCTCAAGCGCGGCATTTTCCTTTTCACGTCGTTCCCGGTCGCGCATGAGGCGTTCCTGCGCGCGCGCGGCCGCTGCCTGTTCGACGCGCAGTAACGAATCGGTGCGACGGATGTCGCTCTCCGCGCGCTGAAGGTCGCGCTTGAGGCGTTCGATGTCGGCGCGCAACCGCTGGGTCTCCGTACCGGTACCCTGCCCCTGCGCCAAACCGGGCGCGAGCGCCGCGGCCGCCAATGCAAAGGACAGCGACAAGGCCGCGCGCGCAGCGCCCCCCACCCCCATCCGAAACCATTCCCTGATGTTCATGCGTTCCTCCGCAATAAAACCTGAATGAAAACGTCGTTCATATCAATTCTCCGGGACGTTGCGGCACATGGCCTTGTGCACGTCGCGGTTGGCCTTGCAATAGGACGTGAGTCCTTCCGCGCAGGCGGGAAGTTTCCAGTATGTGAGGTCGCAGCGTTTCCACAGGACCTGCTGGCAGCCGTTGCCGGTGGGGCCGTCCTCGCATTCGTCGCGCACGGCCGTGCAGCCGGGTGTGGCGGCGGGATAGTCGTTGTCGATGCAGTAGCGCTGCAGGGTACCGAGTCCGTCGAGCGGGTTGGCGGCGCTCCAGGCGCGGGCGGAATCACGCGCGGCGGCGGGGAGCGTGAGGCTGTCCAAGGGGTCGAACAGGCGGTAGGAGGCGTTCGCGCGGCAATCCCGCGGGGCCCACGCGTTGGCGCTGCAGTAGGCGTCGTAGTATCCGAAGCAGTCGCGCGAGCTTTCCCAACCCTTGTCGCGGCAGGCGTAGGCCCGCGTGGCAGCGTAGGAAAAAGCCTGCGTGAGGGAGTCGAGCCGGATGTTGATGTCGAAGGAGTCGACGATCATGCCGGCGAAGAAGCCCTGTCCGCCGCGGACGTTGGTGGGAAGGCGGATCTTGGGGTTGCCGCCCTGTTCTTCGCGCGCGACCTGGTAGTCCGAGTAGATCTTTTCGGTGCCGTAGAAATAGAGGCGGTTGCGGCCGCTCCAGAACCAGGCGTTGACGACGCCGAGCGAGTCGAACATGTGCCGCCCGTCGGGGTTTCGCCAGTCGCCGTAAAAGATGAGGCGGCGCGTGCCGGGCGGTGCGTAGAAATTCGAGGAGTCGGGCGCGAGGCCGAGGAGGCTGTCGAACGAAGTGACGGGGCGTGATCCCGTGGTGTCGAAAAGGTGCGAGATGATGACGCCCTTCACCAGCGCGTCGCGGCGCATTTTGAAGAAGTGGGACAGGTTGCTGAAATTGTTTTTCGCGCTGAGGTAATAGAGCGTGTCTCCACGCTGGTAGGGCGTCAGGTCGTTCTGCAACCAGAACGTGAGTTCGGCGCGCATGCGGGCGCCGTTGGCGGTTTCCCAGGTCGCGAGGCCGGCGGGGTCGCCCGCCAGTGCGGTCAGGGTGTCCCCATAGCGGGCGACGAAGAGGGCGCGCGGGCCGGGCGGCAACTGGAGGAACACGGCGGGATCGGTGATGTTGTCGAGGGCGACGCCGGCCGTGGCGAGGCTGGGCGCGCGCGCGGTATCTTCGACCGCGAAGTCGACGGGAATCGCGGCCGTGGCGGAGAGTTCGCTGGTCACGCGCGTGCCCGCGCTGTCCCACACGAAGAGCGCGGTCAACTCGTAGCGTTCGCCGCGGCGGAAGCGCGTGCCGGGAGGCCCGACGAAGCAGTTGGGAACGTTGACGTGCGGGGAAAGCGCGAGGGTTGATCCGTCGTCGGAAAAGTTTCCCGAGATGCCGACGGCGGCGCTGTCGTAGAACGCGAAGGCTTCAAGGGACGCTTCCCCGAGCGCGTACAACCGCTCGAAGCAAAGGTGCTCGACGGGGCGGTCGGCCAGCGCATAGCCCGACACCGTGACGCCGCGGAAGACGGGGTTCTTCTCGGGAACGTATTCCCACGGGCCGGGAAGGCAGCCGCTCGCGACGAGCGCGAGCAGTGGCAGCAGCGCGCGAAGCGGCAAGGCTCGCGCCAGGAAGGACCCGGCGTGGCGGAGTACCGTGGCGTGGGTGCTAGAAGTAGTACTCATAGCTCATCAGGAAGGGGAAGAGGGGGAATTGCGTGACGGTGACGCGTTCCGGAGGGTTCTTTTGGCGGTCGTAACTGTAGAAGAACACGTTCTCGTGATTGGTGATGTTGAGGATGGTGAAGGAGAAGTTCCACTTGCCTTCGCGCCCCCAGTCCACGGGCTTGACGTCCCACCGGAAGTACGAGGGGACGAAACCCTGGTTGTAGTTGCCGTTGACGGTCTGGGTGTTGTCGGGAAAGACCGCGCTGGGGCCGCCGCTTCCGCGTCCATCGTTTTGGTCGATGAGATGGGCGGGCTGATGGCCGACGATTTCGGTGTAGGGCAATCCGGTGGCGTACTTGATCTGGGACGAGGAACGGAAATAACCACCCCGTTTGGACGGCGCCTTCAGGCCGTCGGACCCGATCCAGTTCACGCCGAGATCCACCTTCAGGCTGTGGGGCTGGTGCCACTTGGGATAGTAGGCTTCGTCGAAGTTCTGCTCGCGGATGACCGCGGTGCCGCTGGAATAGCTGACTCCCCACGTGAACCGGCCTTCCGGCTTGCGCAGCGTGGTCTCGTAGCCGTAGGAATAGCCTTCCGCCTCCTTGAAACTGTCGCCGAACCGGGCCTCCGGATCGTTGGCGATGCTGTCGGGGATGTCCGAGGATGAGCCGTTGACAAGCAGGTGGTGCAGGGTCTTGTAGTAGCCTTCCAGCGAAAACGAGTAGGCGTCGAAGATGTGCTCACGCGCATAACCGAGCGAGAACAGCCAGGATGAGGCGGGCTTGACGGTACGGTATTTGGCGCGCTGCGCCGGGTAATAGAACTCGTTGAGGTTTTCCTGGTCGCTGAACAGGATGGAGTTGACGTACTGAATGTACCGGCCCACGTGGGCGTCGACGGCCTGGTTGGCGGGCAGGACCCGTTTGAGGGAGAGGCGTGGTTCCGCGTCCGCCTCGTTGAGGGTGCTGACGTAGTTGAAACGGACTCCGGGTGAGATGGTCCACACGGGCGTGGGCGACCAGGCGTCCTGCACGAAGGCGCTTGTCAGCCACATGTCCGTGTCGTCACGCTGGACGAATCCCCCCACATATTCCGTGTCCCGGAACACCACGCCGGTGCGCTCGACGGCCGCGCCGAACTCCAGCCGGTGGTCGTCGATGCCGGTGTACGTGAGAACCTGCCGTCCCTGCCAGGTGACGATGTTGTTGTAGAGCTCGAAGATGCTGGCGAGGCCGAAGGATTGGCTGAGCAGGCTGTAGGAGAGCGTGGTGCGCGAATCCCATACGTTGCTGAACCGCCACTTCAGGTTGAGGGGCGCCACCGTGTTGCCCCACTCCACGAAGAACGGGTCGAAGTTGAGTTTATCGCGTCCTTGGTACAGGGAGAACATCAGTTCGCGGCCTTCTCCGCCCCCCAGATCCACCGCCACGTTGCCCTGCAGGTCATAGAAGTAATAGTCCAGCGTCAGGTCGGTGAGGCCGCGGTCGCGGAGGTAATCCACCACTTGCCGGATGTAGGTGGTGCGGCCGGCGAAGAGCCAGCGCACCGGGCCGTGCCGTCCCTCGGTGTGGGCCTGTGAGGCGAAGCTGCTGATCTTGACCGAGGACCCTTCGAACCAGGTGTTCTCAGGCACGGTGGTGTCGGAGCCGTCCTTCCCGCCGCGGCGAGACTTGATGTCGAGCACGGAGGAGAGGCGGTTGCCGTACTCCGGGGAAAAGCCGCCCTTGTAGAACGTGACGTCGTCGACGCCTTCGACGAGGAAGGTGGAGAACAATCCGAAGAAGTGGGTGGGCGAAAAGACGGGGGCGTTGTCGAACAGGATGAGGTTCTGGTCGCTGCCTCCGCCGCGCACGTAGATCTTGGTGGAGAAGTCGGAGCTGGCCACCACGCCCGGCAAACCCTGGATGGAGCGGATCACGTCGGCCTCGCCGAGGCCGGGCATGCGTTTGATGAGTTTGGCCGACACGGTTTCACGGCCCATGGCGCGCTTGGGCGTCCGCTGGGCACGCACGACCACTTTCTGGAGGCGGACGGCGTCGTCGCTGGCGGCGGCCATCGTCTCGACCGGTTCCTCCGCTTCCGCGGCGGTGGTGTCCGTCCCCGCATCGAGTCCGAGCCCCGGCTCGGCCACGACGATTCCGGCCGGAGCCGCAGCGTCGGTGCCGTTGACCGCAAGATCTCCGATACGTGCGGCAAAGACCGTGTCGCGTCCGTGGCGCCTCACTTCAAAACACTTTTCGAAGTGGGCGGGGGGCACCCCTTTACGGACGCACAGCGTCCACAGTGTATCCTGCGGGAGAGTGACCGAGAAAGGGGTGCCGGGAACGACGGCTGTCGTGTCCCCCGTTTCCAGGATTTCGAGTCGATAGGAGCCGGGTGCGGGGAAGTCGGAATCCATGAGGACTCCCTGCAGCCGCAAGGCGTGGGCCTCCGCTCCGAACACGCCCAGTGCAACCGCCAGCCACGGCACGAACCGGCGACGCAGGGAATGCCATGCGTCACTCATCAGGTCGCTGTGAACGGGATTGTGGTGGGGGTTCATGAAGGGTCGGCAAAAGTTAAGTAGGTGATCAGGCCGCAAGCATACGGCAATTGACATTTTGGGACGAAGGACAGTCTTTTGTACCGGAAGAGCGATTCGCGGGCGCGGACGGGAAAGGTGACGGGCGTCGCGCGGTGTCGCGTGACCGGCCCGTCCTCTTTCCTATTTGCCGAACCTGACCCCGACCCAGGCTCCCGGCCAGAGGCTGACCCGATCGGAGAAGGTCGTCATGAAGAGGGTGTTGTCGACGCCCACAGGCGTGTCCGTGTCGTGGTGTACGGCCACGTTGTATGACAGGCCGCCGACCACATGGGTGTAAGGAAGAACCTTCCATCCCAGGCCCACGCGCAGACGTGTCCAGTCGGAGGTGACTCCGTCCGCGTTGAGCGCTTTGCCGTCCGCAACGAACAGGGAGCTGTGCACAAGACCCGTTTCCAGATAGAGCGGCGAGGCTCCCAGGGCCAGTTCTCCCGCGGCTCCCAAGGTCGGGGCCACGACCCACCTCGTGCCGACTTTCCGGGTGCCGACGGCGAGTTGCGAATGCATCCAGCGGGAACCGAAGCGCATACCGGCGAAGGCGAATCCGTTTTCCTCGATCCAGGCTTCGCCCTCGACGCCACCCTTGCGGCTGATGTTGACCAGGCCGATGGGGACTCCCGATTCGTATTCGTCGGCGATGTTGATCAAACCGATCTGGTAACCGTTCACCTTGCCCGCGATGTTGGCGATTCCCGCGATCTGGAATCCGCGCAGCGCCCAGGACGCGTTCACGATGCCGGCTACCTGAACGCCTTGCATTTCGCCCCCGGCAATGTTGAGGATGCCGGCGCCTTGTCCTCCCTTGACGTCGCCTCCGACGATGTTGGCGATGCCGGCCCCCTGGCCTCCCTTGGCGTCGCCTCCGACGATGTTGGCGATGCCCGCCCCTTGTCCTCCCTTGACATCGCCCCCTGCGAGGTTGAAGATGCCGGCGCCCTGGCCTCCCTTGACATCGCCCCCTACGAGGTTGAAGATGCCGGCGCCTTGACCTCCCTTGACATTGCCCCCGACGATGTTCCCGATACCGGCGCCATGACCTCCCTTGAGGTCGCGGCCGACAATGTTGAGGATACCCGCGCCTTGTCCTCCCCGCAGGCTGCCTCCCGCGATGTTGATGATGCCCGCGCCCTGTCCACCGCGGACGCTGTCGCAGGCGGCGTTGGAAATGCCTGCGATCTGGAACCCTTTTACGGTGTCGCCCGCGACGTTGAAGATGCCGGCGATCTGGCCGCCGTCGACGCTTTTCCCGGCGACGTTGAAAATGCCGGAGCCCTGGCCTCCCTGAACGTGGCCTCCCGCCACGCCGAAGATCGCGGCGATCTGGGCGCCGCGCATGTCGTCCCCCGCCACGTTCCCCAATTGCGCGATCTGAAACCCGTGGACATCGCTTCCGCCGATGTTCACGCCGATCGCGGCCTGGAAGCCTTCCAGATCACCGCGGGTCAGGTTGCCCGCCAAGGAAAGCTGGCCGCCGCGGCGATGCGACAGGGCATCGGTGGCGACGAACGCGATCTGGGTTCCGTGCCAGGGTTCCTTTTGGAGGTCGTAAAAGATCGCGGAGGAAAACCCCGACGCGTCGGACGCGGGAACCCGGTGAAACGATGTGTCCGGGGCAGGCGCGTCCGCAGAAGAGGATGCGTAGGAAGCTTCAGGACCGGATTGGAACAGGCCCGCATCGACGGGGACGTTCGTCCCTTCCGTCAGGACCACCGTCGCCGTGCTCCACCGGGATGCTTGCAGCAACCTGAGCTCGTAACGGCCGGGCGCGAGCCCTAGTTGCATGTCCGCGCCCGCCGGCTTGTTCAACTCGGCGGTGAGGTTCCCCAGGCTGTCGCGTATGAACAGCCTGCCGTGGAAGTTCCCGGACAGGTCCAGCGTGGTGGTGGCTTCGCGTAGATCGGTGAGGACCACGTCGCCGCTGCCGGTGAGCTGGATTTCATATCCCGCATGCTGCGGTCCGCCACGCGTCGACTGCGTCCGCGCCAGCGTCTCGTTGAAGGCGAAGTGATAGGCCTCGTGCAGGGTCACCTTGCCGTCGCGCGAGGCGTCCGCCGCGCCGCGCAGGCCGGTGTTGAGCGCATGGGTGAAGAACGACCCGCCCAAGCGGTCGCTTTCCTGCGCGGCTTCGCTGCCCGAACTCGAGGTGAGGATCGCGTAGCCTTCGGACTTGATGGATTGGTCGATCAGGAACGCGGGCGCGGGCCGGCCGCCCTTGAGGCGCGTGAGCGCTCCGGACTCGCAGGCATCCACCACGGCGATGCGCACGTCCGCGCCCAAGGTGTTGAGCCGGCCCCGGAACGTGCGGTAGGCGAAGCCTTCCGCGCCGAGACGGAAGCCTTGGTCGTCCGCGTGGCCGGAGTAGTAGACGATGGCCTCGACGCGTTGACCGGCGCGCTTGAGCGCGCGCGAACGTTCTTCCATGTCGTCGAGCGCGCGGGCCACGCGGACGCTGTCGGGGTCGATCAACAGGGTCGCGTCCCCGGCCTGCAGGCCGCCCAGGTCCTCGAGCGTGCGCCGGAAGGCGGACGCGTCGCTCCCGGCGTGCACCAGGGTTTCACGCCCGGCGCCGCCGTCGTGGTGACCGATCACCAGCGCGATGCGGCGGGTGGCGCCATCCTGAAAATCCACCGCCGCGCGCGCCGGTGCGGCCAGGAGGAGCGAGGCGCACAGCGAGGCGGCCATCAGGGCGGCGAGGGAGCGCGTGGCGGCGACGGAACGGACGGGAGTCGACGAGGGATGATCGCCGTTCCGGGTACGTCCAGGGGTGGCAAATGCGGGAGTGTTCATATTCCGTTTTCCTTGAGAAGATCGAAGCGGATGAGTTCGACGTCATTCTCCGCAGGGGATTGCGAGGCATGCAGGGATTCGAGCATCAGCTTCAGGTCGAAGGCGCGGTCGGAAACCAGCAGATAAAAGCGTTCGTAGGAGGGGGCGTCGTCGAGTTCGAACGCGCCGGGAAGCAGGGTTTCGCCGGCCGCCAGTCGCGCCGCGCGGTCGCCGGTGAGCGGCCAGTGGCGTGTGACGTTGCCGTGGCCGTCCACGGAAAAGATCGCGCCGAACGAGCGACCCGCGGCGCGATAGCCGATGCGCAGCACGTCGCCGGGCTTGACGGCCGTGCCGGGTTTCAACGGTTCCGCGCCGCTCGTGGTGCGACGGAACAGTGCCAGAGAGGGTTCCAACCCCTTGAGACGCGTGGCCTCCTCGTCGGTGCGGGCGAGGGAAGTGTGTTGATTCGGGGAAGGGCGTTCCGCGGTGGCGGGGGCCCGGGGCGGTTCCGTGCGGGCGCGGGCCGGTTCCTCTCGCGGTCCTTCCGGCGGTGTCTGCGAAGCCGGGGGCGTGTCCGGACGGGTGTTCGCGTTGTCCGTTGCGAATGTCCTCGCGTCCGCCGTGACCGTTTCCCGTGGTGGCGCGGATTCCCCGTCGGCGTTCCCTGCAGGCGGTGACCGGACGCCTTCGGGAACCTCCGCCTGAATGCCGGGTGCCACCAGGGAGGACGTCCCGTTGAGAACGTGCCACGCCGGAACGGCGACGAGCGCCACGAGCAGAACGCCTCCCAGAGCGGGCTTCCAGCCCGCGAAATTCCTGAGGTCGGGCTTCCAGCCCGCGAAGCGAGAACGGAGGCGGGATCCGTCCTGCGCGGCCTGCGCGCGTTCCGTACGGATGCCCGCATGGACCCGCTCGCGGCGTGCCCGTTCCCGCAGTGCGTGCGCGAAGACTTCAGCGTCGCGACCTTGCGCGAACTCCTCGTTCTCACGACGCAAGGACTCCAGACGTTCGCGCAACGAGGCGTCGGCAGCAAGGCGTTGTGTCAAGGTCGCCTTGTCCGCCGGTTTCAGCTCATCGAGCAGATAGCGTTCCAGCATCAAGTCGGACACGCGACCGGGCCGGGGCGCGGACGTCGTCTCGTCCGGCAGCGGGGAATCGGTGTCACGCATGATACGCCTCCCGCGTCTCCGGCAATGCCGTCGTGGCCTGCAAGGCCCGCAAACGTTTTCTCACGCCGGATACCGACAATGCGGTCTCGCGCGCCACTTCCTCCAGCGTCAAGCCGTCCACGTAATGCAGCACGGCCATGACCTTGGTGGATTCCGGATGTCGTTTGAAGATCCGGTCCAGCAGGCGACGGGCGGTAAAGCGCTTTTCAATGTCCTCGGCGGAAGCAATGTTCAGCAGAACCTCCTCGTCCTGCGTTTCGGCCCGCCGGGCGCGACTCCGCAGCCGGTTGAGGCTCGTGTTGGTGGCGATCCGGTAGAGCAGGCTGGCGGGAAACCCGGCCTCGATCAGATGGGGATTGCGCACGATTTGCATGAACACCTCCTGCAGCGCGTCCTCGGCTTCGAGCGGATCGCGCAATAGTTGACGACAGCGCCGGAGCACGAGCGGACCATACCGCCTGTACAGATTTTCCAGGGTATTCTCTGCGCTCATGGGGGCCTGTCTGTGTGAAACACCGCAAAAGGGGAAAAGTGTCACCACAAAACGGAAAAAAACTAGCAGACTCCGCTCAGGGTCGTTGAAACCCCCGGTTTCAGG
This sequence comes from uncultured Bifidobacterium sp., assembly GCA_964555105.1. GTDB lineage: Bacteria > Fibrobacterota > Fibrobacteria > UBA11236 > UBA11236 > UBA11236. Next base: position 24,053 of record CAZKRC010000008.1, read on the forward strand.
GCATTTTCATCCCCTTCATCGCCAACCCGCCCCCTTCACCCTTTCGACAGGCCTCGGGGTGTTCCCGCCCCTGCGTCCTTCGTGGTGGGGCTCCACCCGTCACCCCCCATATACCTGCCGCTCAAGTAAATTCCCGGCATGGCACTTCGCATCCATGTTCTCCAGCATGTTTCCCACGAGGATCCGGGTTCACTCGCCTCCGTGTTCGCGGCGCATGATGTTATTCCATCCGTCACGAAACTGTACGATAACGACCCGTTGCCCGCTTCCGATGCGTTCGACATGCTCCTGGTTTTGGGAGGGCCGATGAACGTGTACGAGCGGGAACGATATCCGTGGCTGGTCGCGGAAACCGCGTGCATCGGGGAGGCGCTGCATGCCGGCAAGGCCGTGCTGGGCTTGTGTCTGGGCGCGCAGTTGATGGCGGTGGCGCTGGGAGGGCGCATCACGCGGAACGCGCATCGCGAGATCGGCTGGTGGCCGGTGGAAACGCTTCCGGATGCCCGTGACGACGCGCGCGCCGCATGTTTCCCCGCGCGCTTCACCACCTTCCACTGGCATGGCGATACCTTTTCGCTTCCGCCGGGCGCGGTGCCGCTGTTTCGTTCCGAAGGGTGCGCGCACCAGGGATTCGCGTGGGGCCCGCGCGCCGTGGGCCTGCAGTTTCATCCGGAGATTACCGCGGAGGCGGTGGAGGAATGGATCGCCGTGGCGATGAGAGTGCGGACGGCGCAAGAGGCGCAGCAGGCGCAGGAAGTCCAGAAGGTCCAGAAGGTGGCGGGGGTGATGGCTCATCACCCTGGCGGCGGCGACCTTGAGCCGGGGCCCTATGTGAAAACCGCCGCGGCGATGCGGGAGGCCGCCGGGCCGGGCGCCGGGTTCGTCGCGGACAACAACCGCGCCCTCGAAAGGTTGTTCAAGGTGTTGACGCAGGGGTTGCCCCATGCGTGAGAGGCGTGAGCGTGTCCCGCATGAGCGTGATCACGGGCCGGTGTTGTTCTTCGACGGTGAGTGCATCCTGTGCAACGGCTTCGCCGATTTCGTGTTGCGGCGTGACCGTCGCCATGCCCTGCGGTTGGCGACGTTGCAGGGCACGACGGCCGCCGCGCTGCTGGGTGATGCGGTTCGCATTCCTGCGGCGGGCGAAGAGGACGGTGTCTCCGGTGCCGCACCGGTCTTCCTGTCCATGATTTACCGTGACGAGGACGGCGTCTTCCGCAAATCCGAAGCCGTGCGCCGCGTCCTGTCGCGCCTGGGCGGTCTGTGGCGCGGTGTGTCCGCGCTGATGGGCCTGGTGCCACGCCCCGTGCGCGACGCGGTCTACGACGTGGTGGCGCGCAACCGCTTGCGTTGGTTCGGGCGTCGCGCGGCCTGCCGCATGCCGACACCCGGGGAGCGCGACCGCTTTCTTCCGTGACCGGATGCTGCGGCCCCGTAACCGGACCACGTCATCCGCGACGTCGGCGGACCGCGCTACTTGAGCACGATTTTTCCGGAGGCCACGCGCCCGGAAGCATTACGGAGGGTGAAGGCGTACAGTCCGGCCTTCAGTCCGGCCGTGGTGAAGCTCAGGCTTTCAGCGCGCACGCCGTCGCGGTGCAGCAGGGTCTTGCCGTTCATGTCCGTAAGCGTGAACGCATGCGGTACGCGCTCCGGGTTCGCGAAGACCAGCGTCGCGCTCCCCGCCTCCTGGCGCAGACGCCATGCGGTGCCGCCGTATGCCGCCTGCGGCCGCAGTGTGACGGCGTTGCCGGTGTAGGTCGACGAGGACAGCGGCGCGTACACGATGTGATCCACCGCGCGTCCGGATGCCGCCGCGTTCGACAGGATGGCCCCCGTGGCGACGTCGATCACGTAGTAGCGGATGGTGCCGCCGTTTTCGCTGCCGGTGAACACGTAGCGTCCGTTGTCGGTGTCGAGGGTGCGGTTGAAGTTCGCGATGTATTTCACGCCCGGGAGTTCGACCATGGTGACGGTGGAATCCTGGTGCACGGTCACGAAATATTCCGCCCCCTTGAGGACGGGAGGCTGCAGGGGCAGGGGATGTCCCAACGTGTCGAACGCCAGCGTGTCGCGCTCGGTGGAGTCGCTCCACCACAGACCGTGCACGGCCTGCAGCACGGGGTTGTATACGGGGAAGTCGAGCCGCATGGCCAAGGGGATTTTCGTGAGCAACGATCCGGTGGCGACATCGATCACGTACACGTTGAGCGGCCCGCCCCGGTCCATGCCCTGGAACACGTAGCGTCCGCTGTCCGTGTCGAGAAACTGGCTGCTGGCGACGATGCTTTGAACGTCGGGGATGGGCGTATCCGTGCGTGCGCCCGTGAGCGGGTTGATGGAGGCAAAGTATTCCGTGCCCTCGTGATGCACGGGAAGCCGGTGTCCCAGCGAGTCGTGCAGCACGGGCGTGGAATCGCTCCACCACGTGCCGTACAACAGCCCCGTGCCCGGATCGTACATCGCGTTCTTGAGGTTGTCGGTGCGGGGGAACGAATGCGTCACCGTGCCGGTGGCGACATCGATGATCTGGTAGTTCATGCCGCCCATCCCTCCGCCGATGAAGCCGAACAACCCGCTGTCCGGTGCGAACACGCGGAAGGTGGCGTCGATCCATTGCACGCCGGGCACCACGCCCAGCGACGTGTGCACACCCGTCCCCGGATCCAGCGTGACGAAATGTTCCTGACTGCCGTCCCAGTGGACGCCGTAAAACTTTCCGCCCGGTGATGCCGTGGCCGGCGCCAGCGTGAACGCCGCCGTGATGAAGGCGGCGAGTGTCGCTTTCAGGCTCATGGGTTTCATGGTGTCCTCCCTGTGACTGGACGGCGTGTGCTCCGGTCGTATGCCGGTGCGCCTGATTGACGCGCACGGGATGTGATGCGTGGCGCGATTGCGGTGTCGGATCGTGGTGTCATCATGCGTCCTTGAAAGGACGGTTCATGACGCCATTCGTGACATACCATCAATCTACTGTCTGAACCGGTTTTCAGGGGCCGGGGACTGTGCATCGCAGCGGCACACTCCGGTTTGATGGAAATTCGCCCCCAAACGGGGATCAATACGCGCAGGGAGGCCGTATGCCGTGTTTTTGGCCTGCAAGGCGTTTTATGGGGGGGGAAAGCGCCTGCACGGCAGGCGCGGTGCGCGCTGTGGAGCGGCACGAGGGGCGGGGGCTGGGGCTGGGGAAGCCGTGTCAGGCGGTTATCCCTCCAGCCCCCCGGGTCCGCCCGTTTTTCGGTGGTCCGCTACTGTTGGTCTATTACAGGGGGGGCATCGAGACGTGCGCGGTCGGGGCCCGCGAACAGGAAGACGTCCGCATCGTCGAACGTCCAGCCGCACGCGTCGCCGGGACGGCTGGAGAAATCGTCGGCGAGGCGTGCGGCGAAAGGGGTCGCGTGTGTCGCCGGGCCGTGTTCGAGATACAAGGTGGTCTGCCCGGCGTGTCGCTCCACCGCGGTGACGGTTCCGCGCAGGTGCGCGCATCCGTCACCGTTCCCGCCACCCTCATCGCCTTCACGATGTTCAACCGGCGCGCGCCGCAAATGCTCGGGCCGGATGCCCACGGTCACCTCCATGCCCTCGGTGAGTTGCGCCGCGCGGGCGGGGGACAGCGTGAAGGTCAGGGCGGGGGAGACGAAGCGCTTGCCCGGCGCGAGTCCGGTGCCTGAGGCGTCCGCAGTGTCCGCCTGCACTCGCCCCGCGAACAGGTTCATGCCCGGCGCGCCGATGAAGGAGGCGACGAAGGCGTTGGCGGGGCGGCGGTACAATTCTTCGGGAGAGGCGACCTGCTGGATCTCTCCCTGGTTGAGCACGAGCACGCGGTCGCCCAACGTGAGCGCTTCGCTTTGATCGTGCGTGACGAACAGCATGGGCACGCGCGTCCGCTGGTGCAGACGCTGGATCTCGACGCGCAGTTGCAACCGCATCTGCGCGTCGAGACTGGAGAGCGGTTCGTCGAAGAGGAAAGCGGCGGGCTCCCGCAGGATCGCCCGCCCGAGGGCGGCTCGCTGGCGCTCGCCGCCGCTGATCTGCGCGGGCAGGCGCGCCAGCAGCGGCGTGATGCCGAGCATCCCCGCCGCCTCGCGCGCGCGGCGCAGCCGCTCGGTCCTGGGCACGCCGCGCAGCTTGAGACCGAAGGCGAGGTTCTCCTCCACGGTGAGATGGGGCAGCAGCGTGTAGCTCTGGAACATCAGGGCGACGTCGCGATCCTTGGGGGCCCGGCCGTTCAGGACGCGGTCGCCCAAGCGCATGGTGCCCGTGGTTTCCGTTTCCAGCCCGGCCACCATGCGCAGCATGGTGGACTTGCCACAACCCGAAGGCCCCACGATGGCCACCAGTTCGCCGTCGGCCACCTCCAACGAAAAGTCCCGGAGCGCCCACGCCCCCGACTTGTCGTACCGTTTTCCCAGCTTTTCGATATGCAACGATGCCATGTGTCAGGTCTCCGTCAGTTGGCCCAGGGCCGTGCGGAAGTGGCGGTAGGCCAGCGCGAACAACAGCGCGGTGGGCAGTAGCGTGAGCGTGCAGCCCGCCATGAGCAAGCCGTAAGGCACGCGCAGGCTGCCGGCGTTGAGACTGGCCAGCCCGATGTTGACGGTCAGCTGTTCGGTGCTGAAGAGCATGACCAGCGGGATGAGATGCTCCTGCCACGCGAGCGTGAACTGGATGAGCGCGAAGGCGATCAGCGCCGGCTTGATCAACGGCAGCGTGATGAGAAAGACGCGGTACTCCCCCGCGCCCTCGCTGCGGGCCATGTCGGGGAGCGCGTTGGGCAGGCGGTGGTAGATGGCGGTGAACCACAGCAGGCCGATGCCGGTGGCCGCGCCGGGGAAGATCACCGCCCACGGCGTGTCGAGCAGCCCGAGGTCGTTCATCCACGTGAACAACGGCAGGACCATCACCTGTCGGGGGATCAGCACGGTGAGCACGGCGAGTACGAACAGCGTGCGCTTGAAGCGGAAGTCGAATTTGGCGAACACGTATCCCGCCGCGCAGGAAAAGGCCGTGGCGAGTACGGTTTGCGAGCCGGCGATGAACAGCGAGTTCAGAAACTGGCGGGGATAGGGGATCCACTCGCCCGACAGCAGCGACACGTAGTGGCGCGGGTTGAAACCGTCGGGGAGGAGCGGGAACGGGTTGAAGATCGCGGCGTCCTGCTTGAAACCCGCGGTGAACATCCAGACGAAGGGAAAGGCGAAGGCGAGGGCCAATGCCGCCAGTACGAGCGTGGCCAGCACGGATGGCGCATGGCGTTTCCACAGGAGGGGCGGGGTGCGTGATGGCGTCACGGGAGGGGGCGTCGTCGTGGGCGGTTCGGGCGGCGGGCTGTTGTCGGCGCGCGGGGCGTTCAGGCTCGGGGTCATGCGCCTTCCTCCGCGCCCGAGGGCTTTTCCCTGCGGACGCCGCTGCGGGCGCGCCCCGTCGCGAGGATCGCGAACAGGGCCACGAGCAACAAGGGCAGCGCGGTGAACGACATCGCCGCCGCGCTGCCGAAGTTGCCCAGCGTGAAGGCGGTGAAGTAACCGTAGGAGACCAGCAGCAGGCCGGAGTCCTGCGTGCCGCCCGAGCCGCCGAGGAGAACGTAGGCGCCTTCGAACAAGACGAAGGTGTCGAGCAAAAGGAAGGCGGCGGCGAAGGCCGTGACCGGCCGCATGACCGGCAGCGTCACCAGCCGCAGCCGCTGCCACGCGGACGCGCCCTCGATGCGGGCGGCGTCATGGTAGGCCCGCGGCACGCCCTCCAGCCCGGCGAGGAATATCAGGGTCATGAAGCCGGTCCAGCGCCACACCATCAGCAGCACCAGGCTGAACTTGATCAGGCGCGGGTCGCCGATCCAGTCGAGGTTCGGCAGGCCGAACGGCTGCAGGAATACCATGTTGAGCAAGCCCTGCGGCCCGTGGAAGACGAGCAGGTACAGCAGCGCCAGCACCAGGGGCGGCGTCAGGCCGGGCAGCAGCAGGCAGAACTGGAGCAGTCCGCGGAAGCCGGGCCACACGCGCCGCAACAGGTGGGCGAGGCACAGGGAGAGGGGAAGGACGGCCGCGAGCACCATGCCGCAGTACAATACGGTATTCCGCAGCGCGTGGGCGTAGCGGGCGTCCGTCAGGAGGTTGCGGTAGTTCGCGAGGCCCGCGAAGGTCGCCTCGCCGAACAACGTATCGGTCTGAAGGCTGATCAGGATGCCGCGCGCCAGCGGAACCAGCCAGAACAACGCCAGCACCGCGAAGAACGGCGCGAGCAGCAGGAAGGGGGGACGGCGGATGGAACGGGTAGACATGGGAAGGAGAGGGGTGCGCCGCGCCGGACGAAAAGGACGCCGGGGAGACAAGATCCTGCGCGCGGCGGGAGGCCCCGGTGCCCGGCCCGCATGCGGCGGGCGGGGACCGGGGACGCGCTTACTTGAGGTAACCCATCTTGCGAAGGGTCGCCTTGATTTCGGAGTAGGCCTTCTCGGGCGGCATGTTCGCGTCATTCATCGTGCTGTTGTAATACTGCTCGCGCAGGAAGTTCACGATCAACGCGTGCGCGGGCGACTGCGTGCCCGGCGGCGACTTGGGCGCCAGCTCCATCAGCAGTTCGGTGAGGATCTGGTTGCCGAAGTACGGCTCGGGGTGCGCGTAGCGCAGGTCGGCCCAGGCGGGGCGGAACGGCGTGAAGGCGTTCCCCTGCAGGTAGCGCTCCGCGTTGGCATCCATGTCGGTCATCACCCATTCCACGAACTTCCACGCGGCTTCGGTCTGCTTGCTCTTCTTGAAGATCACCAGGCCCTGGCCGGAGAACGTCGAGGTGTTGCGGCGTCCCTTCGACTTCGAGTCGGTCCACACCGGCAGCGGCATCGCGCGCCAGGAACCCGCGCGCTGCGGATCCATGTTCTGCAGGATGTCGAGGCCGTACCAGTCGGGGCCGATG
>CAZKRC010000009.1:0-30146 GCA_964555105.1 uncultured Bifidobacterium sp.
AATCCTCAAGCTGGCCAAGGGATACTACGGCCGCCGCAAGTCCAACCTCAAGCTGGCGAAGGAAGCCGTCGATCACGCCGGCCAGTATTCGTACATCCATCGCAAGGACAAGAAGGCGTCTTTCCGCGCCCTGTGGACCGTGCGCATCAACGCCGGTGCGCGTGAACTGGGCACGACGTACTCGAAGCTGATCGCGGGCCTGAAGAAGGCCAACGTGGAGCTGGACCGCAAGATCCTGGCCGACCTCGCCTTCTCCGACGCCGCGGCGTTCGGCAAGGTCGTGGAAGTCGCGGGTGCCGCCAAGGCCGCCGCGTAGCAGGGGCGAATCACATTCGCCCCTGCTGCGGCGAATCACATTCGCCCCTACTCGCGGGGGCGAATGACTCACAAAAAAGGCACTCCGCGAGGAGCGCCTTTTTTCGTTTGGGGCGTTCGTCGGACGGTTGGACTTTGAACCGTCCCCTGCCCCACCGTCCGACGACCACGCCTCCCCCGATTTCTAACGTTGATGTCTTCTACAGACCTGGATGATCATGGACACTCCCAACGACCTCGATTCCCTGAAAACCCGTCTCGTTGCCGAACTCGAGGCCTGCGAAGCCGCGGGCGGTGCGGGCCTGGATGACCTCAAGGTGCGCTACCTCGGCAAAAAGGGAGCGATTTACGGCCTGATGCGCGGCATGGGGGCGTTGCCCGCCGCCGAGCGCCCGGCCTTCGGTCAGCGGGTCAACGAACTGCGCGATCTCGCCGAAGGGCGCTTCGCCGCCCTCGAAGAGAGTGCCGCCGCCGCGGCCATCGCCGCCAAACTCGCGTCCAGCACCCTCGACGTCACCCTGCCGGGCCTCGGCGCGGATATGGGACACCTCCATCCGCTCACCATCGTGCGCGAGGACACCATCGACTTCTTCCGCGGCATGGGTTTCGAACTCGCCGAGGCGCGCGAAGTGGACCACGAGTGGTACAACTTCGAGGCACTCAACATTCCGCCCGAGCACCCCGCGCGGGACATGCACGACACCTTCTACGTGGATGAAGGCATCGTGTTGCGGACCCACACGTCCAACGTGCAGGCGCACTACCTGCTGGGCCGGGAGCCCGGGCCCGTGCGCATGCTCGCGCCCGGCTGCGTCTATCGCGTCGACAACGACGCTTCGCACGCGCCCATGTTCCAGCAGGTGGAATGCCTCGTCATCGACGAGGACATCTCCTTCGCCAACCTCAAGGGGACCATGCTGTTGTGGGCCGAGCACGTGTTCGGCAAGGGCACGCGCCTGCGCGTGCGGCCCAGCTACTTCCCGTTCACCGAACCATCGGCCGAAGTCGACGTGTCCTGTTCGCTGTGCGACGGCGCGGGTTGCCGCCTGTGCAAGCAGACGGGCTGGATCGAGGTGGGCGGCTGCGGCAGCGTCGACCCGGCGGTGTTCACGCAGCTGGGCTGGGATCCGGAGCGCTGGACCGGCTTCGCCTTCGGCTTCGGCATCGACCGCATCGCGCTTCTCAAGTACGGCATTCCCAACATCGGGTTGCTGACGCGGAACGAGGTGGGGTTTCTCAGGCAGTTTTAATGTGCCGTCAGTACAGCGGTACAACAGTACAACGGTAGGGCGCGCAGCGCTTGCCTCTTTACCATTGTACTGCTGTGCTGTTGTACTGCTGTGCTGTTGTACTGTTGTACTGTTGTACTGAGCATAAAGGTTTAACACATGATCGTCTCCCTCAATTGGCTTTCCCGCTACGTCGACCTTCCCGCCGATGCGGCGGAGATCTCCGCCGCGCTTACCTCCCTCGGCTTTGAGGTGGAGGGCGTGCAAGCGCGCGGTGCGGGCATCACCGGCGTGGTGGTGGGCGAAGTGCGCGCCTGCGGCAAGCATCCCGAGGCCGACAAGCTGTCGGTGTGCACGGTGTACGACGGCGTGGAGGAAGTCCCCGTGGTGTGCGGCGCGCCCAACGTGGCGGCCGGGCAGAAGGTGTTGTTCGCCCGCGTGGGTGCTGTGCTTCCCGGCGATTTCAAGATCCGGAAGGCCAAGCTGCGCGGGCAGGAATCCTTCGGCATGATCTGCGCCGAGGATGAACTCGGCCTCGGTGAATCGCACGACGGGATCCTCGTGCTGCCCGCGGACGCGGTGCCGGGCACCGCGCTTCAGGATATCCCCGGCCTGTGCGATACGGTGTTCGAAATCAGCGTCACGCCCAACCGTCCCGACGCGCTGGGGCATCTCGGGGTGGCGCGCGAACTCGCGGCCCGCTTCGGGAAGCCGCTGCGTCTGCCCGACCTGCCGCTGGCCGAAGCCGGCGCGCCGGCCTCCTCCTTCGTCACGCTGCGCGTGGAGGACGACGTCGCGTCGTGGGCGCCGCGCTACACGGGCCGGGTCATCACCGGTGTCAAGGTGGGGCCCAGCCCCGAATGGCTGGCGCGCGCGCTGAAGTCGATCGGCAAAAAAACCATCAACAACGTGGTGGACTGCACCAACTTCGCCCTGATGGAATGGGGCCAACCCTCGCATGCCTTCGACCTCGACACGTTGTCGGGCAAGAGCGTCATCGTGCGTCCGGCGCGCGCGGGCGAGACGCTCACGACCCTCGACGAGGAAACGCGCACGCTCAAGGCCGCCGACTTCGTGATCGCCGACGCGGAAAAGCCGCTGGTGCTCGCGGGCGTTATGGGCGGTACCGAAAGTGGCGTCACGGAGAAGACCACCAACGTGTTTCTGGAGGTGGCGTACTTCGACCCCCGGGCGGTGCGCGCCCAGGCGCGGCGACACACGCTGTCGAGCGACTCGTCGCAGCGCTTCGAGCGCGGCGTCGATCCCCTCGTCACCGCGCGCGTCTCCGATTACCTCGCCGCGCTGATCGCGTCCGTGTGCGGCGGCGCGGAGGTCAAGGTGGCTCCCGGCCGCGTGGAGTTCACGTCGTCCGCGCATCAGGCCGCACCCCGCATCGTGAGCATGCGCCCCGCGCGTGCGGCGAAGGTGCTCGGCGTCGATCTCGACGCGGAGCGCGTGACCGGGTTGCTGGAAGGCCTCGGCCTCAAGGCCGTGGACCGCGATGTCCAGGGCACCGCGGTGCGTTTCGAAATCCCCGGTTTCCGCGTCGACCTCGAACGCGAGGCCGACCTGATCGAGGAAGTCGCCCGTCGCCTCGACTACAACACCATTCCGACGATCCTGCCCACGTTCCCGCTGGCGCCGGTCGCGCTGCCTCCCGGCGAAGAGCAGGCACGCGCCGTGCGCCACACGCTGCGCGATCTGGGCCTGAGCGAAGCGCTCACGCTGCGCTTCACCTCGCGTCGCGCGCTCGCCAACCTCAACCTTGCGGAGGGCGACGCGCGCCTTGACGCCGTGCCTCTCAAGAATCCTCTTTCCGAAGAGTGGGAGCTTCTGCCCACCACGCCCGTCTCCGCGCTGTTGCAGGCGCTCGAACGCAACCAGAACACCCAGGAGCCCGACGTGCGCCTGTTCGAATTGGGACGCGCCTTCTTCCGCCGTGCAAAAACCGGTGAACGCGACACGGGCGTGCGCGAGGAGCCGGTGCTCGGCATCGCCCTCATGGGCGAATGGCGCGACAATCCGCTGGGAGCACGGCAGCCCGTCGACTTCGCCCGCCTGAAGGGCGTGATGACGAACCTGCTCGCGCGCCTGCGCGTCGATCTCGCGTGGGAAGCCGGCAGTGCGACGGGGTATTTGCATCCCGTGGAGTCGGTCACCTTGAAGCAAGGTGTTTCGGGGGTGGTGGTGGGAGCTTTCGGCACCCTGCACCCCAAGGTGCAGGCGGCCTACGGCCTCAAGCTCCCGGTGATGGTTGCCGAGCTGTCGCTCGACGCCCTTCTGGCCGCGTCGCGCCGGGCCCACAGGTTTCAGGCGTTCGCGACGCACCCGGCCAGCACGCGTGACGTCAACCTGGTGTTGCCGGAACCGGTGCGGCACGGGGACGTGCTCGCGGCGATTCCGGCGGACGTTCCGTTCCTGGCCGGCACGCGCCTCAACAGCGTGTATCGTGGCCAGGGCGTGCCGGAAGGCCACAAGGCGCTGCACTATACGTTCACCTACCGCCATCTGGAGCGCGCACTCACCGACGATGAGGTCACGGCCTCTCATACCCGGGTCACGGCCGCGCTGGCGGGCGTCGAAGGCGCGGTGATCAAGTAGGGGGGCGGGAAGCTGACAGCTATTAGCTGACAGCGGACAGCTGTCAGCTAACAGGAGGGGTCCATTCCGGCACTTTTGTTCCGGTCCGTGATGACTCCCTGTTCGCCACCCTGTTCGCCATCCTTTTGACGGGGCGGTACGGGAACACCGGAAATCCGGTGTCGAAATATCCGTTTCCACATATATTATAGGTGTAAACCCCGTTCCGCTGTGAGCTGTCCGCTGTGAGCTGTCCGCTGTGAGCTGTCCCCCCGTGGGCTTGCAGCTTGATCCCACCCCCTGGAGAAATTCCCTTGCTCCTCATGATCCTCGGCCTTCTCTGGCACATCTTCCCCGTGACGGCGATGATCCTGTTGGCGCCGTATGGCCGCAAGTGGGAAGGGTTCTACCTCAGCCTGTTTTTCGGGCCCGTAGGGCTTTTGATCGTGCTGGGGATCCGCAAGCGGTTGAAGGCCGAAGAGGAGGAGCGGCGGCGCATCGCCGGCCTGACCCCGAAAGCCTGACAACCCGGTCACCGCGAAGGGCACCTGTTCCGTGCCCTGTGTCGCGCCTGTTTACCCCCGGACTGTTCGTTCCGTGGCGCGCTCCCGCGGAGGCCACGCCTTGCGGGGCCGACATCCCTATGTCCCGTCGCTCCGATGTAAATTTCAGGGATAGACCCGGAAAAAACCCGGGAGCCGCCTTCACAACCCCCCAGGAGTGTTCCGTATCATGGACGTCACCGCCTTCGAAGCCCTTGCCGCCAAAGTTGAATCCGCCGTCTCCCGCATCGAAAGCCTCAAGCAGGACCTCGCCGCCCGTGACACCGAACTGGAGACGCTGCGTACCCAGCTGTCCGAATCCGGAAGCCGTGCCGAAACGCTTGAACTGACCATCATGGAAAAAGACGGTGAAATCGAGTCGCTCAAGGCCACCCTCGACCAGCGTTCCGAAAACCTCAGCCAGGCTGGTGACCGCGTCCGCGATCTGGTGTCGCGCCTCGAGTCGGCGCTGGTTTAGGAGTTTAAATCCAGTCTCCAACGGGTCCCGTTCCGGGGCCGGAGGGCAGGACCATGACGTCGCAACATCGCGATCATCCGGGCGATCATCCGGGGGACCACCAGGCCCCCCTTCCGCTGGTGCATTCCGTCAAGCTGACGGTGTGCGGCGAGCCTATGCAGTTGCGCACGGACCAGACTCCGGAGGTCGTGCTTCGTCTGGCAGGGTATATTAATGACAAGGTCAAAGCGGCGGGTGGTGGAACCGGGCTCGCGCCCGAAAACTTCCGTAGCCTCGCGTTGGCCTCCCTCGGCATCACCGGGGAACTGTTTGAAGCCCGGGGACGACTGGAAGATTCGGAAAAAAGCCGCCAAGGGATGATCGCCCAGGCGCGCTCCCTTTCCGAAGCTCTCGATCGCGCCCTCGCCTGAACGACCGTCGCAAAAAGGACCCTGTCGCCCGCGCCAAAGTTCCGACTTTACAATCTTGATTGAAACCGGCAAAGTTTCCGTCCGTCACGCTCATGCCCCCCGAGGGGAAGGGCAAACCGGAAGGGGCTCGCCAACACTTTCTCAATTCAAGGTCCGGAACTCGGCTCGATAAGTCGGCAGGGCTCCTTTTGGCGGGCTACGACCGTCGCGTCTCATCGTTGCCGCTCCTCGCCGTACTGTAAGTACGTCTGCGTCGCGTCGCGTGGCTAGCCGGACAGTATCCGCGAGTGTTGTCCTTCTTCCGCCAGCAGAACCCATCGTCCCCCGTCTTCCTTCACCAAACCCTTCTTGACGAGTTGGTCAAGGGCAGCGAGGATCACGGCGCGCTCGGTGTGCGAATCGAGGAAGATGGTCTCAAGGGTTTCAAGATCCACCACGTGTTCCTCCTGGCGTGTGCGTGCTTGCAGGATAAGCATGATGTCACGTTGTAAAGGTGTCATCGGGCCCCTTTCTTTTAGGAGCCATGACGTTCCGACAACGCGCCGGGGAATCCGTACCTAATTATAGGGAACCTACATCTTTTTTGAGATAGATGCTTGCATGTTTCGCATTCGGAGGCAAATGCGCAGGATTGCTGACCAATCCTTACATCTTTCGTGATGGCGTGTAATATGGCGGGACATCGGGAGCGGTCGGGAGCGGTGCTTCAGACCGCATGTTCCCGGGAATTCGAGAAAATCATATAATCCGCTGCTGATGAAAGCCGTTATTGTAATAATGCTGACTTGTGGGCCTTCGTGGGGGGCCTTCGCTTCCCAGAGTCCTTCCCACACCAGGGTACCAGAGGGCTGGGAGGGGAGCACGGGGATGTTTTGTCCCCGTATTTCCGGATTCTACGTGTTTAGCGCATGCACCGTCTGGGGGCAGCCATTAGATTGAAATTTGACACACGTTGCAGCCCCGGATCTTCCGTAGCCTACGGAACAGCCGGTGCGCCCATTCGGGGAGATTTCATGCGCAAGACATCATTGAACCCGCGTTATAGCCTGTCCAAAGGCCTTGGCTCCGCCACATTGCTTGCGGTCTTCGCCCTGGGGGCGGTGGCGGTGGGTGTGAAGCCGGCGCAGGCGCAGAACGGCCCGGGCGACAGCGTCTTCGCCGGGATCTCCGTGCATACGGTGAACTTCATCTTTCCGAAGAACTGGGATGGGACGCCGGGGGATACCGCGCCTTGGGATGGAACCAATGGTATCCATCGACTGTTAAGCAACAACAAAGAGAGCGAGGTTTACATCCCCGCTCGTATGGAAATCAATTGCGAAGTGCCTCAAGGCCCGACCGCATGCATCAGGATGGACAGCATCGGTGTCCGTTACAAGGGGAATTCAACTTTTGGTGGTGCCAACAGGCCCAAAAACCCCTTCCGCATCAGCTTTGATGAGTATGGCATCGACCAGCGCTGGAATGGCATCAAGGGGTTCACGCTGAACAATGCGAACATGGATGCGTCGCACATGGCCGAGAAAATCCACATGGATTTTGCCGTGGAGCGTGCCGGCATGGCCGGACCACGCATGGCCTATGCCCAAGTGAAGGTCAACGGTAATCCGCATTCGTTCTATATGATGGGCGAACTGGCGGATAGTCGTCTGCTCAACCGGTTCTTCGGCGAGAAGGATGGCGACCTGTTCAAGGCCATCGATGGTTTGAGCAATAACAGCGACTTTACGACGACGTCTTTCAACAACAAGCGTTATGAGAACAAGTCGGATAGTGTACAGCGTGGTTGGAACCGCCTGGGTGCGGTGATTACGGCCGTGAACGGGAGTAATCCCGCAACGGACATGCCGGCCCTCATCAACATGAATTCGGTGTATCGTGCATTCGGTACGGACATTCTGTTTTCCAGCATGGACTCTTACATCGGAGTCGGACAAAACTATCAGCTTTACTTTCCCGAAGCCCCCGGCTCCAAAATGGAATGGATCTTGTGGGACGCGAGTCTGAGTTTCGGGAAAATGACCGCCTTTGGAGGCGGTGGTGGCGGGTTCCCCTTCCCCGGAGGCGGTGGCGGTGGTGGCGGTACGCAAGGTACGGCTTGTACCAATACCGCGACCAATCCCATAACCTGTGGTCAGTCCAGCAAGCCCCTCGCCCACAAAATCATGACCACGGAACCCCTGAAGCAGGACTACTTGCGTGCCTTGTGGTTTCTCTACAAGGCCTACTTCGAGGGGGAGTGGCTGACAAAGCGCATCGATACGGTCGCTACGATCATTCGTCCGTATCTGGAAGCGGATGCCAAGAAACTGTCGAACATGAGTTCGTTCGAGTCGAACGTCACCACGCTCAAGACCTTCGTGACCAACCGCCAAACCAGCGTCGCGTCCCAGTTCACGACCAACGGCATCACGGCCGAGACCGCCATACGTGCCGGCGACGTGGTGATCAACGAGATCGCCGCCGGCCAGGGATGGGTCGAAGTGTACAACACCCGTGATTATTCCATCGACCTGTCCGGGCACACGCTTTCCGACGATGCGTCGCAGCCCGGCAAGTGGGCCTTCCCCCTGGCTTCCTTCGTGCCGCCCCGTGGTCACCTCGTGGTGCGCCTGCAGGGCGGCTCCATCGGGGACCACGGTCCCGCAACCTTCACATTGCCGGCCTCCGGCGGCTACGTGCGCCTGTCCCGCGCCAGCGGCACCGTGGTGGATTCCGTGACCTTCGGCGCCCGCGTGGGCGACAGCACGGTGGCGCGCGCCTCCGACGGCGCGGCGGTCTTCGTGAGCGGTTTCCCGACCCCCGGCACCGCCAACATTTCCGCGGCGGAAGCGCCCGAGCGGGTGGCACCGGGCCGTATCCGCATCAACGAGTTCATGGCGGACAACGATTCCATCAAGTCTCCCGCCGGCAACAACGCGGACTGGATCGAGTTGTACAACACTTCGTCCGAGGCGATCAGCCTGACGGGCATGTATTTGTCCGACAACCCCGCGAACCCTTCCAAGTGGCAGTTCCCGGTGGGTGCGAGCATTCCGGCGAACGGCTATCTCGTCGTGTGGGCGTACGATACGACTTCCAGTGATGCCCTGTTCGCACGCTGGGCGCTGTCGAAGAGCGGGGAACACATCCGGCTTTCCAATGCCGATTCGAGCATCGTGGATTCGGTAACGTTCGGTCCCCAGACCAGCAACCGGACCACGGCGCGCATCCCCAACGGGACGGGCGTGTTCTCGTCGGAATGCCTGCCCACCTTGGGTGCGGCCAACACGTGTACGGTCACAGCGGTGGCGGCCGCGGCCTCGCGGGGCCGGGACTTTGCCTTGGTACGCGGCGGTGCCGGTCGCATCGAGGCCCGGTTCACGCTGGAGCAGGCGGTGCCTGTGCGGCTGACGGTCCACGACGGCCGCGGCCGCGAGGTGGCGATGCTGGCCAACGGCCGCTTCAGCGCCGGCGTGCATCGTCGGGTCTTCGATCTCGGCGCGCTGCCGGGCGGTCTGTACGTGTTCCGCCTGCGTGCGGGCGACGTCGAGCATGTGCGTGCCGGGGTTTTGATGAAGTAGATTCCGAAGGGTGACCGGCCCCTGGACCACACAGGTCCAGGATTTCGGCCGCATCCCGCGGAGACGGAACACGGAAAGAGGAACACGATGAAGCGGACGAATGCCATACAGACCTTCCTGATCGCGATCGGCGCCTTGTCGATCGCCGGCATGCCCGTGGCCGCCCAGAGCGTGCGCATCAACGAGTTCATGGCCGACAACGACAGCATCGAATCCCCTGCGGGACGGAAAACCGATTGGGTCGAGTTGTACAACACCACATCGTCCCCGGTGAACCTCGCGGGGTATTACCTCTCCGACAACGCGACCAACCCCACGAAGTGGCAGTTCCCGGCCGGGACCACCATTCCCGCGAACGGCTACCTCGTCGTGTGGGCGTACGACACCACCTACAGCGGTGCCCTGTACGCGTCCTGGGCGCTTTCGAAGGACGGTGAACACATCCGTTTGTCCACGCCGGACCAGACCGTGATGGACTCCGTCACGTTCGGCCCGCAGGTGACCAATCGTACGGTGGCACGCATCCCCAATGGAACCGGGGAGTTCACATCATCATGCCGGCCGACGTTGGGTCAGGCCAACAATTGCGCGGGAACCTCGTTGAAGGGAGAGCGGGTGGTTGAAGCGCGCGCCCTCGAACTGGCGCGCGCGGGATCGGGGCGCATCGCCGCACGGTTCACGCTGGAAGCCCCCGCGCCGGTGCGCCTGTCGGTGCACGATGTGCGCGGCCGCGAAGTGGCTCTGTTGCATGAAGGGCGTCTGGCCGCGGGCGTGCACCACCGCGTCTTCGACGCGGGTCGGTTGCCGGCGGGAACCTACTGGTTCCGGTTGCGTGCCGGCCAGGTGGAGAGCATGCGCACCGGCGTGATCATGCGCTAAGTTTCCGGGCGTGCCGGCGCCGGGTGCGGGCTGTGGTGGCCTCGCGCCCGGCCTTCCGCCCGGCATCCCGGAGGTCCGACACCCCCCGGACCGCTCCGGTGGGCCTCCAGCGTTCCTCCCCCCCACGAAACTCTGCTATTTTTTCGGGGCTTGACCGGAACGTTCCGGCATACGGAGGATTCATGGCCCAGATTCTGGACGGCAAGAAGGTTGCGCAGGAAGTTCGCGAACGTTTGAAAGGTCGCGTGGCGCGCCTGGCGCAACAGGGCATCGTCCCCGGTTTGAGCGTGACGTTGGTGGGCGAGGATCCGGCCAGCAAGGTGTATGTGGCCTCCAAGGACGCAGCCGCCAAGGACGTGGGCATGCAGGCGTGGACGCATCGCCTGCCCGCGGATGTTTCCGAGGCCGACCTGCGCGCACACCTGATCGCGCAGAACAACGATCCGAACGTACACGGCATTCTGCTGCAGTTGCCGTTGCCGAAGCACCTGCCTGAAGAGTCGTTGCTCAACCTGATCGCGGCCGACAAGGACGTGGACGGATTCCATCCCGTGAGCCTGGGCAACGTGATGCTGGGTCGCCCGGGTTTCAAGCCGTGCACGCCGTGGGGCGTCCAGGTGTTGTTGCACCGTGCGGGGATCTCGCTGAAAGGCAAGCATGTGGCGATCATCGGTCGCTCCAACATCGTGGGCAAGCCGCTGGCGAACCTGCTGGTGCAGAAGGCCGGGGACGCGGACGCGACGGTGACCGTGTGTCATAGCGGGACGAAGAATCTCGCGGAGATCACGCGGCAGGCGGATGTTGTGGTGGCGGCGATCGGTCGCGCCGAGTTTTTGACCGCGGATATGGTCAAGGATGGTGCGGTGGTGGTGGATGTGGGCATCAACCGGGTCGATGATCCGTCCTTGCCCAAGGGCTATCGCCTGTGCGGCGATGTCGACTTCAAGGCGGTGGAGCCGAAGGCCTCCGCGATCACGCCCGTGCCCGGCGGCGTGGGTCCGATGACCATCGCGATGCTTTTGGCCAACACCGTATGGTCGGCGGAACTGAAGGCCGGTATCGAGGGCAGGCAGGATCCGTTTGGGGAGTGAGCAGTATTCAATGAACAATGCTCAATGAATAATGAGTGTGGTTCATTGAATCAGCACAACAGTACAGCAGTACAACAGTAACGAGAACAGCGAACAACCAACGGCGGTTGGTTTTTTTGAGCATTGCTCATTGCTCATTACCCAGTGCTCAATGCTCCCCGCTTCTAGTCCTCAAATTCCCCCTGTCCCCAATATCCCGTCGTGTCCGTCAATGACTCCATGAAGACGACGATGTCGCGGACTTCGTCCGGGGTGAGGTGGAGGCTGTCGGGCGGGAGCGTCTGGTAGGGAACGTCGAGGCCGAGCCCGGCGCCGCCTCCCGCATTGTAGAACTCCATGACGTCCTCCAGCGTTGCCATGCCGCCGTTGTGCATGTACGGCGCGGTGACCCCGACGTTGCGGAGGCCGGGCGTCTTGAAAGCCCCGATGAAGATGGGGTTGAAATGGAACATGTTGCGACCCATGTCGTCGGAGAGTTCGGGCTTCGCGGCGGGAAAGCGGACCACCGAACCGAGGACTTCGGATTCGGTTTCGCTGTAAAGCGGCGGAAGCGTGCCGTTGAACGTGGGCGGGAAGTGGCAGGTGGCGCAGGCGGCCTTGCCCATGAAGAGGTTGAAGCCGCGCCGCACGGCGGGGTCGAAGGGTTCCTCCTCCCCCCGCACGTACCGGTCGAAAGGAGAGTTCCAGCGCGCGAGCGAACGGACGTACTGCGCCAAGGCCTTGTTCAGCGTGTTGACGCTGATGGGGTCGGTATCCTCCGGAGATTCGCCGAATGTCTCCCGGAAGAGCGCGGGATAATCGGAGTGGCTGCGCAAGTGCGCCAGGATATCCACGTATTGCGTGCCGAACTCCCGTTCGTCGACGACCACGTGTTCGATCTGTTCCTCGAGCGTGCGAATGCGCAAGTCCCAGAATTGCGCGGTCTGGAAGGCGGCGTGCGACAGGCCGGGTGCGTTGCGGGCGAGCGTGCCGCCGTCCGAGGCAAGGGATTTTTCCCGGCCGTCGGAAAAGGCCTTGCGCGGATCGTGGCAGGTTGCGCAGGACATGCCGGTTTTGGAGAGGCTTGGGTCGAAGAACAGGCGCCGGCCGAGATGGATCGCGGCGTTGTTGGGGCGGTCACCCTGGGTCAGGGAGTAGGCGTGCGGATTCAGGAAATCCGGGGCGAACAGGTTGCGCGCAGCGGGGTTGACCGGGCGCTGGAAGAGGGGGTATACGTCCTCGTAGGTCGCGATGTCGAGTGCAACGTGGGCGTCGACGAGTGCCGCGTAGAGCGGATTGCCGGCTTCGCGGATGAAGGCGAGCCGGTCAAAGCCGTCGAAATCCTTCGCGTTGGCGAGCATGCGATCGGCGTGCGTGAAGGCGTTCGCAAGGCGCCGGGCGATTTCGGGGTCGCGTTGCCGGAGTTCGGGCATCCACGGTTCAAGGCCCTTGCGCGCGGCACTGAGCGAGAGGCGTGATTCGGGCAGGGCCAGTTCGGTGGCGGGGGCGTCGAACCCCGTGATGCCGAGGGTCATGACGCGCAGGACCTGGTCCTGCACGGCCTCGATCACCATGCGGTCCTCAAGCGTGGCGTCCCGCGTCACGTTGATCAGTTCGTTCGCGGCCTCGACAAGCCGTCCCGCCAGCCATCGGAGGTGGTCGCGACCCTCGGGCTGGAGCGGTGCGTCGGCGTGGGCGACCTCCAGCAGAACCTGGAGACCTTCCGGTTCGAGCACTTCGAACGCGTCCGGCGCGGCCATGTCGGCCCGCGGGATGGGGGCATTGCTGATGCGTCGCGCGGTCCCCAGATGGGCCCACTCGACGATGTATTCCATGCGTTTCCACGCACGGCGCAGGTTCGCGACGTCACGGCGCAGGGAGGCCTCGCCGCGCCGGGTTTCCGGGTAGCGTTCCACCGTTTCCCGGAAACGGAGGGTCAAGGCATGGAAGGCCTGCGCGTCCCGAACGCTGGCGCGTTCAATGGTTTCAACGGGTTCCGGGGGGACGCGGGTGCCGGCGACCAGCAGCGGGATCGCCAGTAGCGCGCAAAAGGGGAGAAGGAACGTGGCAGCCCGCCCTCCCGCCCGACGACGGAGGGGCGGGAGGGGAGCGCGGAAGCCGGATCGCATGCCGGTTACTGGACCTGCAACTGGTGCGACACGCCGCCGGGGAAACGCAGGAAGTACGTGCCGGGGACCAGGTGTGCGATGTCAAGACGATCGGTGTTGCGCTGGCGTTCCAGGCGGCGACCGGCGGCGTTGTGCAGCGAGACGTCCGTCTTGCGGTCGAAGTATGCCATGCGCGACACCATGTTCACCGAAACCTGGAGCTTGTCCGAACGCTCGAACTTCGGAGGGTCGAAGACGAGGCCGGTCGGTGTCTCGTAGCCCCAGATCGCCAGCGTGTAGGAGCGGTTGTAGGGCGCCGTGTTGCCGCTGGAGGGGTGCTGGATGTTGACGAACATGGTCTTGCCGTCGGGCGTGAAACGCGCACCGGTGACTTCCGCGCCGCGCGCCCCGACCAGCATGCGCTTCAGGTCGTCGCGCGTCGGGTTCTCGATGGAAAGGTCCAGCCAGTACAGTTCACTGTAATCCTGCGACACCGAGGAAGGAACGCGGTTCTGGGTCCTGCCGATGATGTCCTCACAGATGACGAGGTAGGTCTTGCTGCCGAGGGTGACCGTGGTCAGGCAGTCCGGATTGGAGAAGTTCAGGCCGCCGGTCGCGTTTCCGCCTTCGAGCAGGACGTCCATCTTCCACGTAGTGGTGTCCAGGCGCAGGATGCGTCCGTAGTAGTCGGTGATGGAGCTGTCGGTGTTCAGCTTGGCCGACAGGTGACGCGGCAACCTGGCTCCCTGACGCACCGCGTTGCGGTGGGCCGAGCCGCTGTTGTCGTTTCCGGTTTCGGTGATGTACACCTTGTCGCCGTGGTGAACCACCCATTCGTGGCGGGTGAATGCGGCAGCACCGCGGCGGAAGGCGACATCGCGGGCCAGGATCATCGAGTCGAGGTCCATGGGCATGGGGAGCCAGTTTCCGCCTTCCCCGTCGGGGGATTGCTGGTAGGCGTACAATTGGCCCCGGTTATAGTTGCCGGCCGTGTCGGACACGAACCGGAAGAATGCAGCCGGGGTGAAGTCGTCCGTGACGTAAACGGTGCGCCCGTCGGGCATGGGGTAACCCAGCTCGTGGCCCGCGCGACCCATGTTGTAGTGCTTCTTGAGGGCCATGGCCCTGACCGGATCGACCTCCACCACCCAGTTCATGTTCTGGTAGCGACGGATGTGCTGGTTGATCGGCTGTCCATTGAACTCGGTCACCAGCCAGTCCGAGGTGTCGCGGATGCGGTTGCCGTTGTTGTAGAGGCGCCTGTTGTCGTCGGTGTAATCGGTGGTCCACTCTTCACCGGTGAGTACGGTGCCCCACGGGGTTATCGCTCCGCCGCAGTTGGTGAAGGTCCCGCCGACCGACGAGAAGTCCACAAGCCGGTATTCGCCGTCCGGGTGCGGCACCACCGACCAGGTGTCGTTCTTGAACTGAGCGGTGAAGACGACCATGCCGCCACCGTCGCCCTGGACATCGCTCCTTGACTCGGTCTCGTTGTTGACGATGATGTATCCGGAATCGCTGCGGCCGTCGATGGGGATGTATCCGATGTAGTCGAGATAATCCCGAACCGTCGTGGTGGCCTTGTTCTTGTTTGTGGCGACGCTGACGCCCGTTTGCATCAGGATCTTGGATTCGAGGCCGGGGGCCAGGGCGTGCGCTCCCCGGTGCGTGAAGCTGGTGTCCGCAGGCGTAAAGGGGGCGAAATCGGCACCGGCGCTGATCCCGCAGGTCAATGCCAGCACCAGGGAGGGAATGAGGGAGTGGGGGCGGAAGGGGACGATACGTGACGTGAAACGGCAAGGGGTCATACGGAAACTCCATGGTCTAAAACAGCGGGGACATCCGGGGAACGATCGGGGACAAAGAGTCCCCGAAAAAGCGCCCTCACTTCAACATACGCCTAACACCCCCTCGTCGCGCGTGATAAATTGTGGTTAAGAAAACATTTCTTTATGGTTTCAGGCGTACGATTCTATCGTTGCCGCAAGATTTGTGCGTTTTGTACAAGAACTGCGCGAATCATCGAGGTGTTTCCTTGAACCCGCGTGGGCCGGTGTTGCCGCCACGTTCCACATTTTCTGAATCGACCCGCGCATGCTCGACTTGTTGACCTTGCAGACTTCTTCCGCGAATTCATCCGTGATCGGTGCGATTTACGCGATCATGCTCGCGTTCGTGCTCAGTGGCGCGATCGCGATCACATACGAAAAGACCTTCAACGGCCTTTCCTATTCCCGAAACTTCGTGCAGGCCATGATGCTCGGCGCCATCGTGGCCGCCATGGTCATGCAGGCGATCGGCGACAACCTTGCGCGCGGTCTCGGTGTTCTGGGAGCGTTGGCGATCATCCGCTTCCGGACGCCGTTGCGCGATCCCCGTGACATCATCTTCATTTTCGCGGCCGTGGGTGTCGGGCTGTCCTGCGGGGTCTACGGCTACGCCATCGCCACCATCGGCACGGTGTCCTTCTGCCTCGCGGCCGTCTTCCTGTACGTGACGCCTTTCGGGCAGCAGCGTTACTTCGACGGGTTGCTCCGCTTCAACATGCATGCGACCGCAGGCGGACGTGAAGCGCTGGAGGCCGTGATGCGGGAGTACTGCCGCAATTTCGCGCTGGTGACGTTGCGGGAGACCACGCAGGGCGAACGCCTCGACCTCGCCTATCACGTCAAGCTGCGCAACGGAAAATCCAAGGAGGAGTTCGTGGATCGCCTCCGCGACGTCGGCACGGTCCGGGACGTCAACCTGATGCTGCAGGAAACGACGGTGGAAGTATGAACCCAAAGAGGATTGTTCCGGCACGAAACGGACGGATGAAACCATGAAGTTGTTTTATGCGGGTATTGGCCTGGCGGCGGTCGCGCTGGCGTTCATGTCGATGCAGTGGCGGGGCGGCGGGGGAGGCGCCGTCACATCGTTTTACGGTGTGGTGGACACGGCGGAAACCGTGGTGAGCGCGGAACTTCCCGTCGAAATCCTGCGGCTGCATGTGGTGCCCGGCCAGATGGTGAACGCGGGAGACCCCTTGGTCGACCTGTCCAGCGGTGAACTGGAGCGCAACATCGCCGAGCTGCGGTACAGCCTCAACGAGACGCGCGCCGCGCGCCTCGCGGAAGATCGTGAAATCCAGGCGCAGGTCGCCGAGTACGAAGCCCAGTACAAGTTGAACCGCACCTTGCTCCGGCAGGTGCGGGGTGAACGCGGGTTCGAGGATGACCGTGACGAGGAAAGCCCGCTGCGGGCCGCCATCCACGGCCTCAAGGGGCTGCTGGAAAGGGAGGAGCTGTCCACGGTCGACATGGAGGCCTATCTCTCCTTGTTGTTGCGCGAGCGGGAGAAGCTTACGGTGGTGGCGTCCGCTCCGGGATTGATCGGAACCGTGTACCGTCGCGTCGGGGAGAAGGTCAAGGCCTTCGAACCGGTGTTGACGTTGTACACCGGCGCACCGGTCACGGTGCGCGGATACATCCACGAAAGCGCGCACGGCGCGATCCGGAACGGACAGAAAGTGCGCGTACGCTCCCTTGCGTCCCGCTATGATCTCGAAGGGGAGGTCGTCGGCATCGGGCACCGGATCGTCGAATATCCGGTGCGGTTGCGGAAACGCCCCGACATCCAGATGTGGGGCCGCGAAGTGATCGTGCGGATTCCCGATGCGAACGCGTTTCTGCTGGGCGAAAAAGTCATGATCGAGATGGAGCGGCACGTGGGTTCGACCTCGGAAACCGGATCGCGGACGATGTTTCCCGGCATGTCCGCGCATGCGTCCGGAGCGGATGCGGAGGAAGCCCTGGGGTCATCACCCCGCCCCGTCGCGTCGGAGTGGACGCTTCCCGGTGTGGAAGCCTCAGGCCTCATCTATCTGCCGGATGTGCGCAGGTTTCTCGTGATCAGCGACGATACCCCCCAGAAACGTCCCTGGCTCCATGTGGTGGCACCCGATGGCGCCGTGGAGGGCACGACGGAAATCCAGGGCCTGGAGGCGATCAACGACATGGAAGGGATCGCCCAGGACGCCTTGGGGCGGGTTTACGTGGCGACCTCCCAAAGTCACAACAAATCGGGAAAGTTCCCCCGGACCCGGCGTCTGCTGGTGCGGGCGGTGCGGACCTCGACGGAGGGCACGGCGCTGAAGCTGGACGCGTCCGTCGTTCTGCATGATGTTCTGGTGGCGGTGGCGCGGAACCATTCCGCGGAATGGGCGGAATGGTTCCGCGCGGCGTCTGACGCGGGCACGCTGGACATGGAAGGGATCGCCCTGCAGGGCAGCGGTTTGTTGTTGGGTTTCAAGGCGCCTTTGTGGCGTGGTCGTGCGGTGATTCTTCACGTTCATGATCGCGACGGATTGTTCGCCGGCAAACCTCTCACGGCGGACGGCGTGTCGCTGTGGGACGCACCCGCGCTAACGACCCCGGACGGCGGCGCGGCCCATGGCATTTCGGACCTTTTCCTTCGCGACGGCGTGTTGCACGTGCTGGGAACGGCCGTGCGCGAAAACTCCGCGGACGGCGTGACGGGCGGCGGCGGCGGATGGTGGACGCTCGAACGGGGCAAAACCCCGCGCTTCATGCGCGCGTTTCCCGGCATGAAACCGGAAGGGATCGCATGGGATCCGCATGCCGCGGCCTGGCGCATCGCGCTCGACGAGGGAGGCGACAAGCCGTCCCGCGTTCTGGTGGTGAGGCCTTCCGCGCCATGAGGAGGAGTTTCGCGACGCAGGCGATCCGGATGGGGGGATTGCGGTGCGCCGCATTGTCCGTGCTGTCCGTGCTATCCGCGCTGTCCTCCGTGACATCCGTACTGTCCGTGGTGGTTCTGGGCGCGGGATTGTCCGTGGCTTGGGGTCACGAGGTTGCCGTGGCGGAATTCCTGGGCGATGTCGAACGGGACGAAACCCTGGCGGCGCACCAGCGCCGCGTGGACGCGAAGGGTTTTGCCGGCACGCCGTACGTGCGGGACGTGGAATTCCAGATCCGCAACGAAGCGTTCGATTTCAGGCGGCAGCGTTATACGGTGCAGGTGGCTCCCAAGGGCTTCGGAGAAGAGGGCGCCTCGCGCGCCCTGCTCGGCACGTTCTCGGGGCGCAACCGCGGAACGTTGGACCTGCTCCGCAACGATGCGGTCCGGATGCGGTACGACATCGTGCTTGACGTCATGGAAGGATCCACGCTCGCGGCGTTGTATGATCACCTGGCGGCGCTTGAGAATGAGCGCATCCGCGTGCTGGAGCGCCAGAGCGTGACCGACGCGTTCGATCTCGGCGACATCCTGCGTGCGGAAGCGTCCTTGACCCGGCATCACGAACGCGCCGAGGAAGCGCGTGCGATGGCGGCGCAGGCGCTGGTGCGCGCTCGCACGCTGCGGGGGGACCCGTCCCTCACGGGTTTCGACACCACGGGGCTGGTGCCGGTGGCCGCCATCCTCGTGCGTCTTGACTCCCTGGAGACCCGGGAAGTGGTGGAAGTCGCGGACAACGTGCACATGCGCGGCGCCCATGATGATGTCGCCACGGCGGACGCGCGCCACCGTCTCGCGGTGGCGGAAACCCGCCGCTTCATCAGCTTCGTCGAGTTCGGGTATGATCATGGGCGGCGGCTCAACGAGCTTGAGGACCGGGACCGCGCCCGTGCCTACGACCTCGATCGCGCGTACCTCGTGCAGGTGGGGTTCCGGCTGCCGTGGGTGGGGACGGACCGCAGCGATGTGGTGAGGCGTCGCGCGGAATGGGTCAACCGTCAGGTCGAACTGCAGCACGATGCCGTGCGGCTCGCGGCGGATCTGCGCGATGAGGTCCGCAGGGTGCGCGCGTTGGGCGCGCGCCACGCCGCTTTGGCCGCGCGCGTCGAGGAACTGGACATCCCTGCCCGTCTCGAACGCTACAGTGCGCTGGGTGCGGCCGATCCCCTGGTGATCCTCACGTTGCGCCAGGCGCAATGGGAAAATGCGCTGCGTCGCGAGGAGGCCCGGTTCGAGATCCTGCGCCGCTATCTGGAGGTGGTCGATCTGGCCGGGGAACTCGCGCGTCCGCCCGCCCGGAACCTGTTGTCGGCGGCGCGCGAGGTGTTGTCTCCATGACTTCGGGGGGGAGCGTGGGGGGGAACGCCGCGGGAACCGCGGCGTGGCGGCAGGCGGAGATCCCCGCCGTCCTGGAACGTTACGAGCTCAAGTACACCATTCCGGTGGAATGGGTGGAACCCATCTCGGAGTTCATTCGCCCTTATTGTTTCATGGACGCTTATTCGGCGCGTTGCGAGGACGGGTTCTACCGGGTGAACAGTCTGTACCTCGATTCGCCCGACCTGATTTTCTTGCGCACCAAGCTGTGCGGTGCGGCGAAACGTTTCAACATGCGGATCCGTACCTACGGTGACGATCCGGGTTTTCCCTATTTTCTCGAGATCAAGCACAAGAACGGCGATACGATTCGCAAGGTCCGGGCGGTGATTCGTGAAGAGGACGTGCGCGGGCAAGGCCTTGAGGGCGTCCTGTTCGGATCGGGCCGCGCGGGGGAGGACCCCAACCTCGCCGCCTGTCGGCGCGAGGCGATCACCTACAACGTCCAGCCCTGGGTGCAGACGCGCTACCGGCGGCTGGCGTTCATCTCGCATTGCGATGATTATGCCCGCGTGACGTTCGACCGGGGATTGGAGTATGCCGCGCGGGACCGTTTCGACCCGATACCGGTCGACGGGGAAATGACCCCTTCCGACGTGGAACCGTTGTTCGATCCGGAGACGAACGTGATCCTGGAGCTCAAGTGCTACACGGCGTACGTCCCCTCGTGGATGCTCGATCTCATCCGTCGCTTCGAATTGCGGCGTCGCGGCTTTTCGAAGTATGCCGCGGGTGTGATGCCCGTGGTCCAGCGTTTCGGATTCGATCCGGGGATGTTCCACCGCGCCGGCGAGGAGGCGTTCTGAATCGACCGGCGCCCTCACCCGGGGGCGCACGGCAACAGCGGCAGCCGGGCCCACCGCCGCCTTACCCCCCCAAAAAAAACGTGTGCGATCACGTCGGGGTGCCCTCAATCCGCTCAATTTGGGCCTTCGCGCCGCAAGATGGTGAAAGGATGAGGGAAGTCGGGATGAAGACGGCCGTTTTTAATAGTTTTGGCCCACTGCGGGCGTTCCGCACCCACCTACATGATACCTACGACCCCGCAATCAATTCCTCCGGCAGAGGCCTTTCTCCGGTACGCTTCCGGGCGCGTCAACGCGGCTCTGGAAATCCTGCTTCCCTCTGAAACCTCGGTTCCCTCCGAACTGCACAAGGCGGAGCGTTATTCCATGTTCGCGGGAGGCAAGCGCCTGCGCCCGGCGTTGTGTATCGCGGCCTACGAGGCGTGCGGGGGAACGGGTGACGCCATTCTGCCGGCGGCCTGTTCGCTGGAGATGGTGCATACCTTCTCGCTGATCCACGACGATTTGCCCTGCATGGACGACGATGACCTGCGTCGCGGCCGTCCGACCAATCACAAGGTGTTCGGCGAGGCGATGGCCGTGCTGGCGGGCGATGCCCTGCTCGTGCAGGCCTTCGAACTGGTGGCGAATACCGGCAAGCCCGAGTGCGTCCAGACCCTGGCCCGTAGCCTCGGGTCGCAAGGGATGCTGGGCGGCCAGGTGGTCGACATCCTCAGCGAGGGCAAGGTCGTCGATCTGGATACCGTGGACTACATCCACCGGCACAAGACGGCGGCGCTCATTGCGGGCTCCCTGGTGATCGGGGCCCAGATGGCGGACGCGCCGGCGCATGTGACCGAAACGATGCGCGCCTTCGGTTACAAGATCGGGCTCGGATTCCAGATCGTGGATGATTGCCTCGATCTGGAGCAGACGACCGAAGTACTGGGCAAGACTGCCGGTTCCGATCTCGAAAACCACAAGGCGACCTACCCGTCCCTCATCGGTCTGGAGGCGTCGAAACAGCGCGCCGTCGACCTGATCGAATCGGCCGTGGCGGACTT
Organism: uncultured Bifidobacterium sp.; assembly: GCA_964555105.1. Classification (GTDB taxonomy): domain Bacteria; phylum Fibrobacterota; class Fibrobacteria; order UBA11236; family UBA11236; genus UBA11236. The sequence continues at coordinate 21,138 of CAZKRC010000009.1, forward strand.
GCAAAAACTCGCGGCCGACGAGGTTCCCGGGACTCCCCGTGTCGACACGGAGGTCCTGGAGTCCATGGCCCGCTACATTTTCACCCGGGTCAACTGACCCGTTTTCGTGGAATGCTTCTGAATGCTTGAAAACATCAATTCTCCCGCCGACCTCAAGGGTCTTTCCGTCGATCAGCTCAAGGTTCTGGCCGGTGAAATGCGCGACACCATCGTCCGTCAGGTCGCCGCCAAGGGCGGTCACCTTGCCAGCAGCCTCGGCACCGTGGATCTCACGCTGGCCTTGCACGTGGTGTACGACACCCCGGAGGACAAGCTGGTGTGGGATACCGGTCACCAGGCCTATCCGCACAAGCTGGTGACCGGACGCTACAAGGAGTTCCACACCCTGAAGCAATTCGGGGGGCTTTCCGGCTTCCTGAAACGCGACGAGAGCCCCTACGACGCTTTCGGCGCGGGCCACGCCACCACGTCGCTTTCGGCGGCTTTGGGCATGGCCGCGGCGCGCACGCAGCTGGGCAAGGATTACGACGTGGTCGGCATCATCGGCGACGGGTCGATGACCGGAGGCATGGCGTACGAAGCGCTCAACAACGCCGGTGAAATCAACGAGAAGGTCGTGTTTATCCTGAACGACAACAAGATGTCGATCTCGACGAACGTGGGTGCGATCTCGAAGTACCTCAACCGCATCCTGGTGAATCCCACCTACAACAAGGTGAAGAACGAGCTGTGGGACCTCGCGGGCAAGCTTCCGCAGGGCAAGCACCTCCAGAAACTGATGGCGCACGCCGACCGCGGCATCCGGCGCATGATCGTGCCCGGCGGCTTCTTCGAGGATCTCGGGATCCGTTACTTCGGTCCCGTGGACGGGCACGACATGGAGGCGTTGCTGGAGATTCTCGCGGCGGTCAAGGAGCTGCCGGGCCCGAACCTGATCCACGTGGTGACCACCAAGGGTTACGGGTGGGAAAAGTCCGAGGCGGACTCCATCAAGTGGCACGCATCCAACCCGTTCGACATCGAGTCGGGCAAGCTGAAGGCGGCCCCGGCCGCGACGCCGGGCCTGACCAAGGTGTTCGGCGAAGCCCTGACCGAGCTCGCGGAAAAGGACAAGCGTGTCATCGGCATCACCGGCGCGATGCCCGAAGGCTGCGGCCTGAACATCATGGCGAAGGCGTTCCCCTCGCGCGTCTATGACGTGGGCATCGCCGAGGAATACGCCGTCACGTTCGCGGCCGGTGCGGCCTGCGACGGGCTCAAGCCCGTGGTCGCCATCTATTCCACCTTCCTGCAGCGGGCGTTCGACCAGATCGTCCACGACGTGGCGTTGCAGAACCTGAACGTCACCTTTGTTCTGGATCGCGCGGGTCTCGTGGGCCTGGACGGGCCGACGCACCACGGCGCGATGGACCTCAGCTACCTGGGCATGATCCCGGGCATGGTGATCCTGGCGCCTTCGGATGAGAAGGAACTGCGCAATCTCCTGCATACCGCACTGGAATACAAGGACGGTCCCATTGCGGTACGCTACCCGCGCGGCAACGCCTATGAGTCCGACGGCAAGCTTCCGTTCGAGACCTTGCCCATCGGGATTCCCCGGGTGGTGGAAGAAGGGGACGACGTGCTCATTCTCGCCGTCGGCCCGATGCTCGCCTATGCCCTGAAGGCGGCGCAGCAGCTGCGTGCCGAAGGTCATCGTCCCACGGTGGTGGATGTTCGTACGGTGAAGCCCCTCAATCGCGAGGTGTACGATGCGCTGTTCGCGCGTCACCGCGCGGTCCTCACCGCGGAAGACAACGTCCTGCACGGAGGCTACGGAACCACGGTGGCCTTGCTGCTCGGGGACCTCGGCCGTCGCGACATGCCGTTGGCCCACGTGTCCCTGCCTGATGAATTCGTCACCCACGGCGAGGTCCCGGTGCTGCACCGCATCCTCGGCATGGACGAGACGGGGATTCACAAAAAGGCCGTCGAACTTCTCAACCAGATTTCCCCCGTTGGCAAATAATGACCACACCCTCCGACAGTAACGCCTCCTCAGGGGGAGATTTCGATCTCTCCGGCTTCAAGTCCCGACCCCGTAAAAAGGCGGAAGGCGAAGACACATCGGCATCATCGCGTCCGCCCCGGGAGTACGGCGAAAGCCTTCCGCGTCCCGCGGCAGGGCCCAAGCGCGCCGGCAAGCTTCCGGAGGGGTTCAAGAGCAAGGAGCGCGCCGCCCGTCCCGACACGCCCCGTGCACCCCGCAAGCCGTACGAAGCGGGCGACGCCCCGCGCAAAAAGTTCGCCAGCGATTTCCGTCCGCGCGACGGGGAGCGTCCTGCGCGCCCCTATGGCGCGGGTGGCGGCGATCGTCCCTTCAAGAAATTCGACGGCCCGCGCAAGCCCTATGGTGCGGATCGCGGTGCCGGTGGGGCCGGTGGTGACCGTCCTTCGCGTTCCTACGGCGCGGGTGCCGGCGGCGACCGTCCGTTCAAGAAATTCGATGGTCCGCGCAAGCCGTATGGCGATCGCGGCGGCGACGGCGACCGTCCGTCCCGCTCGTTCGGCGGCGGCGACCGTCCCGCGTGGAAGAACAAGGATGGCGGGTCCGGCCGCGCGCCCTTCGGGGGCCCGCGCAAGCCGTATGGCGCGGACCGCGGAGGTTCGGGCTTTTCACGCCCGGGTGGCGGATATCCCGGCAGCCGGGATGCGACGCGTTCCGCGCCCTCTTTCCAGCCCGAGCTGTCTCCCGACGTCAAGAAGTTCCTGCCGCTGCTCACGGAGAAGGGCCGTCACAAGGAGTCCCGCTTCATCATTGAAGGCGCGAAGAACGTGGCCGACGTGGTGGAGCATTCCCCGGAGATCATCCATACCGTTCTTGTGGCCGACGGCTTCCAGGACGGCGCACTGAAGGCGCGGCTGGACGAACTGCGCGTGCGGACGCGCGTGGTCGCCGAGACCGACCTGTCGGCCTTGTGCGGCACGGAAACGCCGCAGGGAATCGTGGCCATCGCGAACTTCGGATCGTTGCGTCCCGAATGGACGAGCATCAACTCGGTGACGTTGCTCGACGGCATCCAGGATCCCGGCAACCTCGGCGCCATTTTGCGCACGTCGGCGGCCTTGGGCATGGACGCCGTGGTCCTCGGCAAGGGAACCTGCGACCCGTACAACCCCAAGGTAGTGCGGGCTTCGGCGGCGGCGCTGCTGCGCATGCCGCTGGAGACGGGCGAAGACCTCGCCATGAAGATTCACTTCCTGCGCTCCAAGGGTTTCACCATCGTGGCGACCTCGCCGCATGCCAAGGGCACGCTGGAAAACGCCAAGCTGCGCCGCAAGGTGGCCTTGCTGTTCGGCAGCGAAGGGGGCGGTGTGGGCGCGAACCTCATCGACCAGGCCGACGTGGCGGTGAAGATTCCCATGCAGGGCAAGGTTGAGTCGCTGAACGTGGCCGTGGCTCACGGCCTGTTGACCTACGACCTGATGCGCCTGAAGCGGTAGGGTCGCTGCGGGTCGCTGCACGGCAATTTGGAATCAAGAATGAAGAATTAAGAATCAAGCGCCGAAGGCATGAGGCTGCGCAGCGGACGAATGATGAGGAACCCCTTTAGCAAGGATCCTGAATGCCGCCGGGAACACGACCGCTCCGCGCACCCAGGTTATCCGACGTACGCGTTCAATTCTTAATTCTTAATTCCCAAGTCTTGATTCTTGATTGAACCATGTCCATCCGCTGGATTCCCACTTACAACGCACCCGTCGTTCTGACGTTTGCGTTGCTGGCGTTTCTCGTGCACCTCGCCGACGCCTGGTCGGGCGGCGTGCTGGCTCCCGCCGCCTTCGCGGCGCTTCCCGATTTCGAGTATGCGTCGTTCTGGTCATGGTTCCGGCTGGTGTCGCACGTGCTGGGGCACAAGGACATGGCGCATCTCGCCTCCAACTTCGCGGTGATCCTGTTGATCGGCCCGATCCTCGAAGAGAAGCATGGAAGCAAGGCGTTGCTGGTGATGATCCTGGTCACCGCGTTGGTGACGGGTTTGCTCAACACGTTGTTCTTCAACACCGGGTTGATGGGCGCGAGCGGCGTCGTGTTCATGATGATCCTTCTCGGTTCGTTCGCGAACCACAAGCCCGGCGAGATTCCCCTGACCTTTCTGCTCGTGGTGGGCATTTATCTCGCGGGAGAGGTGACGGCCGCGTTCGAGGATGACGCGGTCTCGCAGTTCGCACACATTCTGGGCGGCCTGTGCGGCACCGTGTTCGGGTTCGTCCGGAAATCCCCGGGCAAGTCTCCCCGTTTGAAACGACGAACCTGAGAAATGGGGAAGGGAGGCGGGAAACGGGAGGGAAGCAGGGAGAGCAGGTCCCCTTTGCATGGGCTCAATTCTTCATTCTTCATGCTTCATTCCTAATTTGTATCCATGCAGACCATTGTCATCCTCGGCGCGTCGCACAAACCCGAGCGCGCCAGCAACATGCTGCTCAACCGGCTGTTGCAACGCGGTGTGACGCCGCTCCTCGTACACCCCGTCATCGAAAGCATCGCGGGCCTGCCCGTGCACGCGTCGCTGGCCACGGTCCCGTCCGGTCCGGACATCCTCACCATGTACCTCAGCGCGGCGCGCAGTAGCCCCCTCGAAGCGGACATCCTCAAGCTTGCGCCGCGCAAGGTCGTTTTCAACCCCGGCGCCGAAAACCCGGAACTCTCGCAACGCCTGAACGGCGCCGGCATCGCCACCGAAAACGCCTGCTCGCTCATCCTGCTCAATCAGGGCCTGTTCAAAGCCTGAGGCGCGCGTCATGGGCGTTTTGAACCTGACCGACCTGTGGTTGTTCGCGTCCTGCGCGTTGGGCCTGGCGCTGGTGCCGGCCGCTTTGGGACGCTTCGTCGGAATTTTCCCGGCCGCCTTCGCCATGCTGGGTCTGTTCCTGATCGCGGAACCGGAGCTCGGCCCCCTGCTGCGCCCCTCGCGCGCGGTGGTGGTCTGGTTCCTGCTCGGCCTGATGCCGTTTCTGCTGTTGCTCCCGGATTTGTTCGCGCGGGGCCGCGTGGCCCGGATCATCGACACGATCCCCTTGCGGCCCTTGCTGGCATGGGCATTGGTGCACGTGATGGGGATGCGCCACGTGTTGTCGGCGCTGGTGGGCGACCTGGAACCCGGCTTCGCGCTGGGGACCGCCTCGGGTGAATTCTTCTCGGCGCTGGGCGCAGCCATCCTGTGGCTGTGGCATCGGCCCGCCTCGCGCTGGTTCCGCGTGCTCGCGTTGTTCTGGAACATCCACGCGCTGATCACCACGCTGGAACTGGCCGTGCATCTGCTGTTGGCCCATCCCGGCATGCCGGTGCTGGCTCGACCCGATCCGGGCACGTTCGCGCATTTCTCCGCATGGCCGGGTTCGCTCGAGGCCCTGTTCTGGACCCCGTTGCTTCTGTGCCTGCATTCAGCGATATTTTATAAACTCGTCCGGCCCGATCCCGTGGTCGCGCGGTTCGGCACCAACCCGGAAAGGTCATCATGACGCACGCTTCCCGACTCGTCCGCTTCGCCCTCACTCCCGTGCTGACGTTAAGCCTCATGACCCAGTGCGCCTTCTTCGGCTATGCGGGCCCGCTTCTCGTGTCCGAAAGCGACGAAGCCCGCCTGGGCGCGGAGTTCAACGCGCATTTGCGCAGCGACCCGGCGGCAAAGAAAGAGTATCCCGTGTTCGTGGCGAACACGCCCGAACGCAAGGCCTTCCAGGATTACGTGCTCGGCCTGGCGAACGAAGTGTACGCCGCCGTGCCCAAGTCGGAAAAACCCGGCTACCCCTTCACGTTCACGCTGATCGACGCCGACGTGCAAAACGCCTTCGCCGTGCCCGGCGGCTACGTGTACATCTACACCGGCATCATCAAGTCGATGAAGGATGAATCCGAACTTGTGGGTGTGATCGGCCACGAGATCGCCCACGTGACGCGCCATCACTACCGCGACGCGTTGGCCAAGCAGGCGGGCCTTTCGGTGCTGTTGCAGGTGCTGGTGGGCGAGGACGGAGGACAACTCAAGCAGGTGGTGGCCCAGACGTTCGGGTCGCTCGCGTCGCTGTCGGTCTCGCGCGACAACGAAAGCGATGCCGACAAGTACGGCACCAAGTACACCGCGGCCACGGGACGGAATCCCCTCGGCATCGCGAAGTACTTCGAGCGCGTGAAGAACCCGGGCCCGGCCTGGTTGTCGACGCACCCCGCGCCCAAGAACCGCGTGGAGACGGTCAAGGCACAGGTGCGCAAGACCCCCACCTATGCGGCCCTCGCGGCCAACAGTGCCGTCACCGATTACAAGTCGCGCTTCGACCAGCGGACCGCGGTGATCCGCTGACCGGATTCACAGCTCTTGCCGGCCGCCCCGGCGTGCCGCAACAAAAAAGCCCGGGCACTGCCGGGCTTTTTTGTTCGTTCAATTTCTTACACGATCTTCAACGTTCGTTCAGGTCCGGTCCAGGAAAATCCCAACCGGGGCCGCGGGAGCATCGACAATTACCGGGGCCGCGGACGCATCGACAGCGACCGCAGCCTCCGGAGGCATTGACGAAAACCAGACCGAGAACCGGAGCGGTCCTACTTCCCGTATTGCTTGTCGAAGGCGACGAGCGTCACGTCCGCCAGCGTTTCCACCGCCTTGGCATACCCCTCGTAGTACTCACCCGTAATTTTGCCCTTCTTTGTGTGGGCCAAGGGAGTCCAGTAATCTTTCCCGAACCCGAAGCCCCCCATGGCAAGGGGCATGAGCGGCGCGTAGGCGATTTGCGCAAGCTTTTGCGGCGGTTTGGGAATGGGGTTGATGCCGTACATGGTGAGGTAGATACCATTGAGAGCGACGCCCCCGGCACCGGATCCGGAGGTGTTGCCCAGGACGACCAATGCATCCAGACCCATCAGCACCCGCAGTTCCTCCAGCGCGCGCAGGCCGTGTGCGTCCATCCAGAGATGGACGGGAATGCCGTTGTACCCGGCCGCCGCCGAACTCACCTTGGGCGAACGCGAGGCCCAGTTGAGCACGGCTTTTCCCGCGCCCCCGATTTTCCCCCTCGGAAGCGCGAAGTTCACATACGCCTGCTTTTGTTCCTCGGTGGTCACGAACTCCACGGGCTCCAGCAGCTCCATGTCATGGAGGGCGAACACTTTTTTCAGCACGGGGATACCCTGTTCCCCCAACTTGGTGGCGAAATGGTTGGCTCCCTTGGGTGACAACCCGGATGTGGATTCGTACGTGCCCCCGTAGACGCGGGCCATGGCATTGTACTTGACTTCGCCCTCATCCCAGAGGTAAAACGAGATCAACCCCACCCTCTTCGGCGCGGGAATGCCGGCATCCTTCATCTTCTTGACATTGGCGGTCAGGGGCAGATTCACGCCGACACGCTTCTCGATATTCTTCTCCGTGGCGATCTGTGCCAGGGTGGGCGGGCCCTTGGGCTTGCCGGCACAGCCGATCAGAATGAGCGAGAGAAGGACGAGGCCGAGGTGTTTGACAGGCATGGGAGCCTCCGGTTAAGGGAGCTCCGTATTTAAACCCGTCACGAAACCGCATCAGTCCCATATTCATGGGATGCCGGTCTCTTTGCGGCTACACAAACACCGGGCTTCGGGATTTTTTGAGGTCGAGGGATTTTTGGGGGGGGACGGCGGCGCCGCCAGATTATTCCTGCGGCGGCGCCGCCGGGTTACTCCTGTGGCGCAGCTCCGTGAAGCGACCCTCGAGGCCCCAGGCTGCGCCACCGGGGGTGGTGGCGGGCCCGGGGTGTTCGGGCCGAGGGCAACCTGCGAGTCAACCCGCGAGGAAAAGCCGGTAGGCCGGGTTGCGCGTTTCTTCCTCGTAGGGATAGCCCAATTCGCGCAGGCGCTCGGCGAAGCGCGCGTCGTCCTCCGCAGGCACTTGCAGGCCTGCGAGGACGCGGCCGTAATCCGCGCCGTGGTTGCGGTAGTGGAATGCGGTGATGTTCCACGTGCGGCCCACGCCGTCGAGAAAACGCAGCAGGGCACCGGGACGTTCGGGAAACTCGAAACGGAACAGGCGCTCATTGCGCAAACCGTGCGCGCGGCCACCCACCATGTAACGGACGTGCAACTTCGCGGTTTCGTTTTCACTGAGATCCACCACGCCCAACCCGTGCTCCCGCAATGTCTTCAGGATGCCGGTTTTTTCCGTGCGCGCGTCGTTCAGCTTGAGGCCGACGAACACATGGGCCGCGCCGTTCGCGGCATAGCGGTAATTGAATTCCGTGACCGTGCGGTTGCCGAGCAGGCTCACGAAGCGGCGGTAGCTTCCGGTTTCTTCGGGAATGGTGACCGCCAGCAGGATCTCTCGCGCCTCGCCCAGTTCCGCGCGCTCGGCCACGTGCCGCAAGCGGTCGAAGTTCATGTTGGCGCCGCTGTGGATGGCCACCAGCGCCCCTGCGTGCTTCGCCTCCGCCGCGCCCGCCGTGTCCGTCCGTGCGTCCACCCAGGCCTTGAGCCCCGCCAGGGCAAGCGCTCCCGCCGGTTCGGCTAGGACGCGGAGATCCTCGTAGATGTCCTTCATGGCGGCGCACAAGGCGTCCGTATCCACGGTGATGACCTCGTCGAGCAGCGTGCGGCAGAGGCGGAAGGTTTCCTCGCCGGCCTGCCGCACGGCCGCGCCGTCGGCGAACAGGCCGACACGGTCGAGCGTCACGCGCGTGCCGGCCTCCAGCGCGGCCTTCATGGAGGCGGCGTCGGCGGGTTCCACGCCGATCACCTTGGTGTCCGGCCGCAGGAACTTCACGTAGGAGGCCACGCCCGCGGCCAGGCCGCCGCCGCCGACGGGCACGAACACCGCCTCGATGGGCCCGGAATGCTGGCGCAGGATTTCCACACCCACCGTACCTTGTCCGGCGATCACTTCGGGATCGTCATAGGGGTGTACGAAGGTCATGCCGCATTCGGCCTCCATCCGGCGGGCGTGCGCGTGCGCCTCGTCGTAGGTCTCGCCGTGCAGCACGACTTCGGCACCGCGGCGGCGCACCGCC